>NZ_JBEORW010000020.1:0-148867 GCF_040302565.1 Streptomyces sp. NPDC097981 | reverse complement strand
TGACCTCAGAGCTCGAAGGCTCCGGCGTCGAAAGTGCTCACCTACCGGCGGCTACGGAACCGAGCATTCCCCGGTTCCGTAGCTCCCATTAGGCGTCGGCGGTGAAGCGGTCGCGCAGCGCCGCGTACTCCGCGTCCGTCAGCAGGCCCGCGCTGTACAGCTCGGTCAGGTGGTGCAGTCGTTCGTCCGTGCGGGCCGCCGGGACCGAGGCCACCGGGGTGCGGTCGCGCAGGGCGGCGAGGACGGCCGCCGCGAACGGCAGCGACTCGTGGACCGACCCGTACCCGACGGCGAACACCGCGGCGGCCAGGTCGTGGTCGGGGCGCGGGTCGCCCGTGGCGTCCCGCAGCAGCAGCCTCAGGTGGCCGCCCGGCCCCTCCGGCGAGCTCCACTCGACACCGGCCAGCGCGGCCAGCGGGTAACGCTGGTCGCCCGCCTTCCACTTCGCGCTCGTGGCACCCGTACGCGACCAGTGGAAGGTGACCGCCGAGCCGTCGAAGCCCAGTCGTGCGTCGTACGCCTTCAGCTGGAGCGGCGGCTCCGGCACCCGGACGAGGAATCGTTCCGCCGGGTCGGCCGCCCCGGGGCCCAGCCGGGCCCGTACGGCGTCCGCGAACTCGGCCGCCTGCCCGGCCCGGTCCCCCGGCAGCACCAGCCGGTACGGGTCGCAGACCTCCCGCAACTGCCCGGCAGCGGCCTCCATCAGCGGATCCGCACCCGGCCGCGGCACGGCATGCAGGACCACCGTGTCGCGCTTGCCCCCGGACCCGGTCGCGCTCACGGTCACCCCCGACAACGCCTCGAAGGGGATCCGCCGCGCCCCGAGGGCGTGAAGGAGTCTCGGCGTCCTCGGCGTTCTCATCCCCCGTGCGAAGCGGATGAGCACCGAGTCCGAGTCGAACTCCCAGACGGCATGATTTCCGGCCAGTACGTCACCCATGCGGCACATGGTAAAGGGACGCACCCCTGTGCGTCCCCCTCGGTGCAGAGCCCGTTTTCCAGGGCTCTACCCGCGTCAGTCCCCGTCTGTCCCGGAAATTCCACGGCGGCATGCAGAGTCGCCGGTCGCGCACACGACGGAAGCGAACTTGCCGGTTCCGATTTTGGCGAAGTTGTCCAAGGATCCCGTCCCTGGCTCGAAATAGCCGGTGTGGAGCTTCGCCCCGGCCGAGGACAGCAGCCGCGACCCGAAGTCCGGCGACACCGGATCCGCCCCGTGGCCGACCCCGCCGACCTCCAGGTGCGGTACGTCCGCGATCCAGTCCCCGGAGTCCCGCGTGGCCCACACCCGGGCCGACGTGTGCAGCTCGGCCGCCGAACCCACGCGCATCCCCGGGCTGCCCGCCACCACCACGTCGGTCACCCGCTCCGGCAGTGTGTGCGCGGCGACCCCGCACACCACCGATCCGTAGCTGTGGCAGAACAGCGCCACGCTCGCGTCCCCGGGCAGCGCCGCGGTCAGCGCCTCCAGCCGTACGGCGCCGTCCACCGCCATCCGGCCGGTGGCCGCGTCTATGCCGACCCCGGTGGGGGCGGTGTAGCCGGCCCAGGCGATGACCGCGGTCCGGCTGTCGGGAGCCGCCGCGCGCTGGGCCTCGTACAGCGACTGCGCCATGCCGACGGGGGCGGTGAGGCGGCGCTGGGTGCGCTCGAAGGTGAGGGCGTCGGTGTCGACGCCGGGGACGACCACCGAGATCCGGTCGGCCCGGTCGAGGTCGCCGAACACCTCGGCGACGCGGCCGCCGCCGGTGGGGTCGAAGGCGAGGATCTGCCGGCCCGGCAGGGCCAGGGAGGCGAAGCGGTGGGAGCGCCGGCCGGCCGTGTTGCGATCGGCCGGGGTCAGACTGACGTCCCGGCTGCGGGCCTCGTCCACCTGCTCGGCCTGCTCCAGGGCGCGCAGGTTGGCCCGGTAGCGCAGCGCGGCGGGCACCCCGTCGAGGTTGCCGACGACCAGGGGGTAGCCCTCGGCGAGCTGGGCCCGCTGGGAACCGTCGAGGCCGGCGAAGAACCGGGCCACCGTCCGTACGGGGGCGTCGGCGGGCGGCACGGGCCGGCCGTCGATCCGGGCCGTGGCCCAGGCGGAGAGGGCGGCGGCCCGCAGGGAGGTGCCTGCGTCGGGGCGGTGCACCGCGGTCCAGCCGGTGGTGGCCAGCATGATGAAGACCACCGCGAGCGCGAGCAGGGTGCGCAGGGCGGCCGGGCGCGGGTCGGCGCCGGCGGTGGGGTGAGCAAGGCTGGACAGGTTCACTGGGACCAGCGTATGAGACAGGATCCGGACACGGTGCCCAGGGTGACCGGGTTCACGGCCGACGACAGGACCTCGTACGGGCGTTCAGCGCCAGTGCGCGGCCAGCGACGGGCCGATCTGGTCAACGCAGGCTTCGGTCATGCGCCGGATCGAGCCCACGCTGGCGTCCTCCCCCTGTCCCCACAACCGCCCGGTGACCCTCATCACCCCCGAGAACGCGGCGACCGCCACCCGGGGCCGCGGGTCCGCGTCCACGTCCAGGCCCTCGCGCTCGGCGATCAGCCGGGCGATCCGCTCCTCCAGCTCGGTGGAGCGGCGCAGGTGGACGGCGAGCAGCGCCGGGGTCGACTCGATGAGCCGGTAGGTGCGCATGTAGAGGTCGACCGGGACCACGTCGCGCAGGACCTCGTCGAGGGTGTCCCAGGCGCCGAGCACGGCTCCCCGCAGGGCTTCGAGCGGCCCCTCGGCGGCCGGCCGGGCGCGCAGCGCGGCGACGAGGTGCGATTCGACCAGGTCCTGGACGGCGAAGGCCACCTCCTCCTTGTTGGCGAAGTACCGGAAGAAGGTGCGCTGGGAGACCTCCACGGCGTCGGTGATCTCGTCGACGGTGGTGCGCTCGTACCCCTGCTCGACGAAGAGGAGGAGTGCGGAGCGCAGCAGCGCGTCCCGGGTGCGCCGTTTCTTGCGTTCGCGCAGCCCGGGCGCCGGCCCCGGCCGCTCGTCGGTGATCACCGAGGGGTGTCCTTTCCGCATGCTCCGCATGCCGAATCTGACGCCGAGTGGGCGGACAGGGTATCGGTGACGGCCCCGGCCGGGGGCCGCCCCGTTAACCCGTTGGTGAAGACCCCGAGGTCCACGCCGGGCCGCGGGCGCCCCGCACAGCCGTCAACCGGATGCGCGCGACCGCCCCGCCGGACGGTTCCGGCAGGACTGTCGCCTATCCGGATGGACCCGCCCCCGGCCCCTTCCGCCCGGCAGTCCTCGCAGGTCAGCGTGGTGTCCGAGGCGCTCTGGAACCGGTCCGGGGTGCCCGGTCCACAAGGAGTTGACCCGTCATGCGTACGAGTTCACCCGCACGGTCCACCACCGTCCTGGCCGCAACCGTCCTGGCCCTCGCCGCGTTCGTCCCGAGCACGGCGAGCGCCGCGCACGCCGCCGGCCCGCCGCCGGGCAAGGCCCCCGCGTGCGCCACCGGGCAGCTGTGCCTGTGGGCGAAGCCGGAGTTCAAGGGCACCCGCCACACCCACGAGCTGAGCACCCTGGACATCAACAGCTGTACGGCACTGCCCGCCGGGACCAGCGCCCAGTCGCTGATCAACCGCACCGGGCGGCCGGTGACCACCTACCAGTCGGCCGAGTGCGCGGAGACCGGCGAGTTCCAGACCTATCCGGGCGACGGGGTCTGGCTGCCCGAGTCGCCCTACCTGGTCCGGGCCTTCAAGGTGTGGGACCGCTGACGGCACCCGCCGCCGGGGCCGCCTCGGGCGTCCGGGCCGGTACGTCGGCTCCCGCGCCCGGGGCGGCCCCCGCGCCCGGGAGGACGCCCGCTCCCGCTCCGCCCAGTCGGCCGATCTCGGCGCGCAGCGCCCGTACCTCCGCGGCCAGCTCGGCGATCGCGGCGGTCTGAGCCCGCTCCACCTGGTCGTCGAGCTCGAAGCGGGAGATGAACCAGGCCGCGATGTTGGCGGTGACCACACCCAGCAGGGCGATCCCAGACAGCATCAGCCCCACCGCGAGCACCCGGCCCAGCCCGGTGGTGGGGGAGTGGTCCCCGTACCCCACGGTCGTCATCGTGGTGAAGCTCCACCACACGGCATCGCCCAGGTTCTTGATGTTGCCGTCGGGGGCGTCCCGCTCCACGCTCAGCACGGCCAGCGAGCCGAACATCAGCAGCCCGACCACCGCTCCCGCCACGTACGTGGTCAGCCGGATCTGCGGAGCCATCCGAGCCCGCCGGCCCACCAGCAGCAGGGTGGACACCAGCCGCAGCAGCCGCAGCGGCTGGAGCATCGGCAGCAGCACCGCGCCCAGGTCCAGCCAGTGGGTCCGGACGAACGCCCTCTTCGCCGTCGACAGGCCCAGCCGCATCAGGTAGTCGGCGGCGAAGGCCCCCCACACCACCCACTCGGTGACGGTGCACGCCCGGTGCACGCCCGCGCCCGCGTCGGGCACGACGATCGGCACGGTGTACGCGACGGTGAACGCCATGGCGAGCACGAGCAACGGAGTCTGGCTCCGCCGCTCCCACCGCAGCTGGCGGGAGGGTTCCTTCATCGGGAGGGTTCCTTCATACGGAGCATCGTAAGGAACAGGTAAAGCGAAGCGGGCCCCCGGCGCTGCCGAGGACCCGCCTCGACGGCACCGGGCCGGGACCTGAGCCCCGGCCCGCCGCCGTCACCCGCTCACCCGTTCCGGACGCGGTGCGCTACGCGTCGCCGCCCGCCGCGCCCGGGTCCGCCGCCGAGACGTCCAGCAGCCGGTACCGGTCCACGGCCTGCTTCAGCGCGGAACGGTCGACCTTGCCCTGTTTGGCCAGCTCGGTCAGCACCGACAGCACCACCGACTGCGCGTCGATGTGGAAGAAGCGCCGGGCCGCGCCGCGCGTGTCCGCGAAGCCGAAGCCGTCCGCACCCAGCGAGGTGTAGGCGCCGGGCACCCACCGCGAGATCTGGTCGGGGACGGACCGCATCCAGTCCGAGACCGCCACGAACGGCCCCTCCGCACCCGACAGCTTCCGCGTCACGTACGGGACGCGCTGCTCCTCCTCGGGGTGGAGCAGGTTGTGCTCCTCCGCCTCGACGGCCTCGCGGCGCAGCTCGTTCCAGGACGTGGCCGACCAGACGTCCGCCCGGACGTTCCACTCCTCGGCCAGGATCCGCTGGGCCTCCAGCGCCCACGGAACCGCCACGCCCGAGGCCAGGATCTGCGCGCCGATGGCTCCCGCAGAGCCCGCGGACACCCGGTGGATGCCCTTGAGGATCCCGTCCACGTCGACGTCCGCCGGTTCGGCCGGGTGCTGGATCGGCTCGTTGTAGACGGTCAGGTAGTAGAAGACGTCCTCGGCATCGGGCCCGTACATGCGGCGCAGGCCGTCCTGCACGATGTGCGCGATCTCGTACCCGTACGCCGGGTCGTACGCCACACAGCCGGGGTTCGTCGACGCCAGCAGCTGGGAGTGACCGTCGGCGTGCTGGAGGCCCTCACCCGTCAGGGTGGTCCGGCCGGCGGTCGCGCCGAGTACGAAACCGCGCGCCAGCTGGTCGGCCATCTGCCAGAACTGGTCACCCGTGCGCTGGAAACCGAACATCGAGTAGAAGACGTAGACCGGGATCAGCGGCTCGCCGTGCGTCGCGTACGCCGAACCCGCGGCGATCAGCGAGGCCGTGCAGCCCGCCTCCGAGATGCCGTCGTGCAGCATCTGGCCGGTCGGGGACTCCTTGTACGCCAGCAGCAGGTCGCGGTCGACCGCCTCGTACTGCTGGCCCAGCGGGTTGTAGATCTTGGCGCTCGGGAAGAACGCGTCCATGCCGAACGTGCGGTACTCGTCCGGGGCGATCAGCACGAACCGCCTGCCGATCTCCTTGTCCCGCATCAGGTCCTTCAGGATGCGCACGAACGCCATGGTCGTGGCGATCGACTGCTGCCCCGAGCCCTTCTTGGCCGCCGCGTACGCCTTGTCGTCCGGCAGCTGCAGCGGCTTCGCGCGCACCACGCGGGTCGGCACGTAGCCGCCCAGCGAGCTGCGGCGGTCGTGCATGTACTGGATCTCCGGCGAACCGGGGCCCGGGTGGTAGTACGGCGGGGCGCCGTTCTCCAGCTGCGCGTCGGTGATCGGGATGTGCAGGCGGTCGCGGAAGCGCTTGAGGTCGTCGACCGTCAGCTTCTTCATCTGGTGCGTCGCGTTGCGGCCCTCGAAGTTCGGGCCGAGCGTCCAGCCCTTGACCGTCTGCGCGAGGATCACCGTCGGCTGGCCCTTGTGGGCCTTGGCCGCCGAGTACGCCGCGTAGATCTTCTTGTGGTCGTGGCCGCCGCGGCCCAGGTGCAGCAGCTGCTGGTCGCTCATGTTCTCGACCATCGCCCGCAGCCGCTGGTCGTCGCCGAAGAAGTGGTCGCGGATGTACGCGCCGGTCTCGGTGGCGTACGTCTGGAACTGGCCGTCCGGCGTCGAATTCATCTTGTTGACCAGGATGCCGTCGCGGTCCTGCGCCAGCAGCGGGTCCCACGAGCGGTCCCAGATCAGCTTGATGACGTTCCAGCCGGCGCCGCGGAACTGCGACTCCAGCTCCTGGATGATCTTGCCGTTGCCGCGCACCGGGCCGTCGAGCCGCTGGAGGTTGCAGTTCACGACGAAGGTCAGGTTGTCCAGGCCCTCACGGGCGGCGATCGACAGCTGGCCGAGCGACTCCGGCTCGTCCATCTCGCCGTCGCCGAGATACGCCCAAACGTGTGACTTCGAGGTGTCGGCGATCCCGCGCGCCTCCATGTACCGGTTCATCCGGGCCTGGTAGATCGCGCCGAGCGGGCCGAGACCCATCGAGACGGTCGGGAACTCCCAGAAGTCCGGCATCAGCCGCGGGTGCGGGTAGCTGGACAGGCCGTACGGAGCCTTCGACTTCTCCTGCCGGAACGCGTCGAGCTGCTGCTCGGAGAGCCGGTCCAGGAGGTAGGCGCGCGCGTAGATGCCGGGGGAGGCGTGGCCCTGGAAGAAGATCTGGTCGCCGCCGTCGCCCTCGTCCTTGCCCCGGAAGAAGTGGTTGAAGCCCACGTCGTAGAGGGAGGCCGAGGAGGCGAACGTGGCGATGTGCCCGCCGACGCCGATCCCGGGACGCTGTGCGCGCGAGACCATGACGGCCGCGTTCCACCGGGTGGCGTTCAGGACCTTGCGCTCGATCTCCTCGTTGCCGGGGAAGAACGGCTCGTCCTTGGTGGCGATCGTGTTGACGTAGTCCGTGCTGCGCATCTCGGGCACGGCCACACGCTTCTCGCGGGCCCGCTCGATCAGCCGCAGCATCAGATAGCGGGCGCGCTCACGGCCCCGCTCGTCCACGGCCGCGTCCAGGGAGTCGAGCCACTCCTGCGTCTCCTCCGGATCGAAGTCCGGGACCTGGCTCGGCAGGCCGCCAATGATGATCGGATTGCGATCGGATGCGGAAGCCACGCTGTTCCTTCGCTGTCAGGGGAGTCGTGCCATGGGGTTTCGCCGCCTCCCATCGTCTTACGCCCGGTCGGAATCGTCACCTGTACCACTGGGTAATCACTGGAGTCGCGGCGTTTCGGGGCGCCGTCGGCGGCGGGTCCGGCCAAACCGCAACCTTACGCCCAAGACGATCAGTCGCTTCGTAAGACCGTTCGTCCCTCAAACAGGTAGGAAAGTCACCAAGCGATGCCGAATCAGCTGGAATGGTGTGGGATGAATCACCAGAGGTACACCCGGGAAGGCTGAAAGTTGCGGCGAGACGGCCGTAATCGTCACCGTTTCGACGGTCTCGGCGGCCGGGTACTTGCGCGATCCGCCGCTCCCGTGTGGACTACGCCCAATGCTGCGCGTACGCGCGCCGCCGAAGACATTCACCGAACATGAGCAGGAGGCACCCCGTGAGCGCGACCGCGGACCACGCGGAGAGCCTGGCCGCCCGGCTGGGTTTCCAGTCCGAACAGGTGGTCCAGGAGATCGGCTACGACGACGACGTCGATCAGGAGTTCCGCGAGGAAGTCGAGGAACTGATCGGCAACGACCTCGTCGACGAGGACTACGACGACGTGGCCGACGCGGTGCTGCTGTGGTTCCGCGACGAGGACGGTGACCTGACGGACACCCTCGTCGACGCCACCGAGCTGGTCGAGGACGCCGCGCTGATCCTGCTGCTGACCCCCAAGACGGGCCGCCCCGGCTACGTCGAGGCCAGCGACATCAGCGAGGCCGCCCAGACCGCCGGCCTGTCGCAGACCAAGAGCGTCAGCGTGGGCAAGGAGTGGAACGCCAGCCGCTTGATGACCCCGAAGGCCGCCAAGTCCAAGCGCTGAGCCGCGCCCCGCAGCCAAGCGGACACACACCCCGTCGGCCGGAATCCGTTCCGGTCGGCGGGGTGCGTGCGTTCCGGGCATCCGGTCCCCATAGGCTGGGCCCACCCGAACAGCCCAGTGCAGGGATGCGGGAACGAAGGGATGCGAGAGATGGCGATCGAGGTCGGCAGCAAGGCCCCGGACTTCGAGCTCAAGGACAACCACGGCGCCACCGTGCGGCTCTCCGACTTCCGGGGGGAGAAGGCCGTGGTGCTGCTCTTCTACCCGTTCGCCTTCACCGGTGTCTGCACCGGCGAGCTGTGCGAGCTGCGCGACCAGCTGCCGCGGTTCCAGAACGAGGACGTCCAGCTCCTCGCGGTCTCCAACGACTCCGTGCCGACCCTGCGGGTCTTCGCGGACCAGGAGAACCTGGACTACCCGCTGCTGTCGGACTTCTGGCCGCACGGTGAGATCTCCCGCGCGTACGGCGTCTTCGACGAGGAGAAGGGCTGCGCGGTCCGCGGCACCTTCATCATCGACAAGGACGGCATCGTGCGCTGGACTGTCGTCAACGGCCTGCCGGACGCGCGTGACCTGAACGAGTACGTCAAGGCCCTCGACAGCCTCTGAACACGCCGGGCCGTCGGGCACCCGGTGTACTTGGAGCACCCCGGGCGGGTTCCGGGAACGGTTCACCGGGAAAGACGCCGACAGGCGGGAACCCGTCACTAGGATCGAAACGTTGATCCCGGTAGAAACCGCACGACGGGGCGCCGCCCCACACATGAACCCAATGGAGGACCCGTGGGAGTCAGCCTCAGCAAGGGCGGAAACGTCTCGCTGACCAAGGCCGCGCCGAATCTGACGGCGGTCGTCGTCGGTCTGGGCTGGGACGCTCGCACCACCACGGGCGTCGACTTCGACCTCGACGCCAGCGCGATCCTGACCAACGACCAGGGCAAGGTCGCCAACGACTCGAACTTCGTGTTCTTCAACAACCTGAAGAGCCCGGACGGCTCGGTCGAGCACACCGGTGACAACACCACCGGTGAGGGCGAGGGCGACGACGAGGCGATCAAGGTGAACCTGGCCGGTGTCCCGGCAGATGTCGCCAAGATCGTCTTCCCGGTCTCGATCTACGAGGCCGAGAGCCGTCAGCAGAGCTTCGGCCAGGTCCGCAACGCGTACATCCGCGTGGTGAACCAGGCCGACAACTCCGAGCTTGCCCGCTACGACCTCTCCGAGGACGCCTCGACCGAGACCGCCATGGTCTTCGGCGAGCTGTACCGCAACGGCGCCGAGTGGAAGTTCCGCGCCATCGGCCAGGGTTACGCCTCCGGCCTGCGCGGCATCGCCCAGGACTTCGGCGTCAACGTCTGAGCCTGCCAGCAGTCACCCGTCCGGCGCCGTGCACTGTGTGTACGGCGCCGGACGTGCTTTGCGAAGATTCACCGCCGGCCCGCCACGCGGGCGCGCCGCGATCACCACGTCGTCCGGGGAGGACCACAACATGGGCGTCACACTCGCCAAGGGGGGCAACGTCTCCCTCTCCAAGGCCGCACCGAACCTCACCCGGGTCCTGGTCGGTCTCGGTTGGGACGCGCGCTCGACCACGGGGGCCGATTTCGACCTCGACGCCAGCGCGCTGCTGTGCCGCGACGGCCGGGTCCTGGGGGACGCGTACTTCGTCTTCTACAACAACCTGAAGAGCCCCGAGGGCTCCGTCGAACACACGGGGGACAACCTCACCGGCGAGGGTGAGGGCGACGACGAATCGATCATCATCGACCTGACCAAGGTGCCGTTCGAGGTCGACAAGATCGTCTTTCCGGTCTCCATCCACGAGGCGGAGGCCCGCCGCCAGAGCTTCGGCCAGGTCAGCAATGCCTTCATCCGCGTGGTGAACGACTCGGACGGCCAGGAGCTCGCCCGCTACGACCTCACCGAGGACGCCTCCAGCGAAACGGCAATGATCTTCGGCGAGGTGTACCGGTACGGCGGCGAATGGAAGTTCCGCGCAGTGGGGCAGGGGTACGCGTCGGGCCTCCGGGGCATCGCTCTAGACTTCGGGGTCAACGTTTCGTAAAGCCGTACAAGACGATGGGGTGCCAGTGGTTCTCAAAACCTTCGGCTGGTCGTTCGCAGTCACTGCGCTCGGTCTGGTCGCAGCGGTGTTCTACGGGGGGTGGACCGCATTCGGGATCGTTGCGATCCTGACCATCCTTGAGATCTCGCTGTCCTTCGACAATGCGGTGGTCAACGCCGGAATCCTGAAGAAGATGAACGCCTTCTGGCAGAAGATCTTCCTCACGGTCGGCGTGCTCATCGCCGTGTTCGGCATGCGCCTGGTCTTCCCCGTCGTCATCGTGGCGATCAGCGCCAAGATCGGGCCCATCGACGCGGTCGATCTCGCCCTGAACGACAAGGAGATGTACGAGCAGCTGGTCACGGACGCCCACCCGTCCATTGCCGCCTTCGGCGGCATGTTCCTGCTGATGATCTTCCTCGACTTCATCTTCGAGGACCGGGACATCAAGTGGCTCGCCTGGCTGGAGCGCCCGCTGGCCAAGCTGGGCAAGATCGACATGCTCTCGGCGTGCATCGCGCTGATCGTCCTGGTCATCACCTCGATGACGTTCGCCACCCACGCCCACCAGCACGGCGGGACCCACGTGGACAAGGCGCAGACGGTCCTGGTCTCCGGCGTCCTCGGACTGATCACCTACATGATCGTCGGCGGCCTCTCCGGCTACTTCGAGAACCGCCTCGAAGAAGAGGAGGAGGCCGAGCACGAGGCCGAGGAAGCGGCCAAGAAGAGCGGCAAGCCCGTGACGGCCGTCGTCATGGCGGGCAAGGCCGCCTTCTTCATGTTCCTCTACCTCGAAGTCCTCGACGCGTCCTTCTCCTTCGACGGGGTCATCGGCGCCTTCGCCATCACCAACGACATCGTGCTGATGGCCCTCGGCCTCGGCATCGGCGCCATGTACGTCCGGTCGCTCACGGTCTACCTGGTCCGCCAGGGCACCCTCGACGACTACGTCTACCTGGAGCACGGCGCGCACTACGCCATCGGCGCGCTCGCGGTGCTCCTGCTCGTCACCATCCAGTACGAGATCAACGAGGTCATCACCGGCCTCGTCGGCGTGGTGCTCATCGCCTGGTCCTTCTGGTCCTCGGTGCGCCGCAACAAGCGGATGGAACTGGAGGGTTCCGCCGCCGAGGCATGATCGCGGCGGTAATGCGGAACGCTCCAACTGCGGGGCGGCCGGGCTGGTCTGCGGACTGCCGGGCCGCCCCGTCCGCGTAGCAGAGGGGGGACAGGGGAATGGGATTCTTCGACGGGATCAGGGGCAGCCGTGCCCTGCAGTTCGACTCGGGCAGCGCCTCGTCGAACGCGATCGAGCTGACCAAGCGGCATCCGACGGTGTCGCTCACCAAGCAGGGGGCGGTCCACGGGAACCTGCGGGTCAATTTGTCCTGGCGGATGCGCAGCTCGGACATCGGCGGCCGTGACGGCCAGGGCAGCCGGCTCCTGCGGCACCCGTTCAAGCTGTTCAAGCCCGACATGGTGCAGGCGCACACGCAGGGCATGGTCAACGTGGACCTCGACCTCGGCTGCCTCTACGAGCTGGCCGACGGCACCCGGGGCGTCGTCCAGCCGCTGGGCAACCTCCACGGGGACATCAACGGCCCGCCGTACGTGAAGCTCAGCGGCGACGACCGGTTCGGGGCGCCTTCCGGTGAGACGGTCTTCGTCAACCTCGACCACGCCGAGGAGATCAAGCGGCTGCTGGTGTTCGTCTACATCTACGACCAGACCCCGGCCTTCGACCGGACGCACGCCATGATCACCCTGTACCCGATCACCGGGCCGCGGATCGAGATCCCGCTGGAGGAGCGGCACCCGCAGGCCCGCTCCTGCGCGGTGCTCACCCTGGAGCACGTCAAGGGCGAGCTGATCGTGCGGCGCGAGGTGAAGTTCGTGTACGGGTTCCAGGCCGAGCTGGACCGGCTGTACGGGTGGGGCCTGCAGTGGGGGCGGGGCTACAAGAGCACCAAGGCCTGACGGGGCCCGGCCGGTCCCCGGCCAGAGCGCCGGCGGACCGCCCCGGCGGCTTCGGCCGCCGGGGGACCGCGTCAGCGGCGGATGAACTGCGGGCCCTGGACCGGCAGCCGGAACGTCGGGTCGCCGCCCGGGCCCGGCACCGGGGCCGGGGACACCGGCTGCGGGTACCCGTACGCCGGCTGCACGGCCGGCGGGGCCTGCGTCAGCGGCGCCGGCGGGCCCGGCGGCGTGGGCGGGCGCATCGCGGCCGTCTGCTCGGCGGCCGGCCCGGCGGCTTCGGCGGCCCCGGACGAGCCCTCGGCCGCGTTCTCGTCCACGGAGATCCCGTGGTCGGTCGCCAGCCCCACCAGCCCGTTCGAGTAGCCCTCGCCCAGCGCGCGGAACTTCCACCCGTCGCCGCGGCGGTACAGCTCCCCGCAGATCAAGGCCGTCTCGGCACCCGTCTCGGGGCGCACGTCGAAGTAGGCCAGCGGCTCGGAGCCGCCGGTCGCCGTGGCGTCGTACAGCAGGATCCGCAGGTCCTGGACCCGCTGGAACGGCACGTCCTCGGCGGAGACCACGACGAGGATCCGGTCGACCCCCGGCGTCACGGCCCGCAGGTCGGCCTGGACGGCATCGGTGACCGAGTCCCCGATCTGCTTCTTGCCGAGCCGCCAGACGGCCCCCGAGGGGTGCCGGGGCTGGTTGTAGAAAACGAAGTCCTCGTCCGAGCGCACGCGCCCGTCCGGGCCCACGAGCAGCGCCGAGGCATCGACGTCCGGCACCTCGGTGCCGCCGGTCCAGCGCAGCACCGCCCGGACCGCCACGGCGGTCACCGGGATGTTCGAGCCCTTCTGCATCGCGTGCGTCATGCCCGTCATCCTGCCCTCCCGGGGCGGCGCGGAACAACGCGGCCCCCCGCAGGGCCTTGTCGCGGACGAAAGACCTGGGCATGGTGCAAGAGGGTTACCTGAACTTCATGTGCTTGAGGAACTTTTGACTCACATTCGTACGTACTATTACCGGCCACGCCAGTTGGGCCGCCGAGGCAGTACGGGGGAAGCACATGCGTCACTTTGGGCACATATCGCCCGCCGTCCGTAAGGACCTCTTCCACCAGGAGCCGGCCGAGTTCACCGCCGCCTCGCCCGCCCGTGTTCTCGCCGCCGCCCTCGGAGCCACCCTCTACAGCCCGGCCACCCGCCCGAACCTCGCCGGGGACGTCCGCAAGCAGACGGCCCGCGGAGTCGTCTCCATGGTCCTCTGCCTGGAGGATTCCATCAGCGACGCCGAGGTCGCGGACGCCGAGGACAACCTCGTCCGGCAGTTCGCCGCCCTCGACGCCGACGGCGGAGAGCTCCCGCTCCTCTTCATCCGGGTCCGCACCCCCGAGCAGATACCCGACCTCGTGCACCGTCTCGGCCGCTCCGCACGAAAACTGGCCGGATTCGTACTCCCCAAGTTCACGGAGAGCCGCGGAACCGACTTCCTCGACGCCGTGGCCCGGGCGGAGGGGGAGAGCGGGCAGCAGCCGCTGTACGCGATGCCCGTCCTGGAGACCCCCGACCTCCTCCACCTCGAAACCCGCGTCGAAGCCCTCGCCGGCATCTCCCGCACCGTGAACCGGTACCGCGACCGCGTCCTGGCCCTGCGCCTCGGCGTCACCGACTTCTGCTCGGTCTACGGACTGCGCCGCACCCCGGACATGACCGCCTACGACGTCCAGATCGTCGCCGGCGTGATCGCCGACGTGGTGAACGTGCTCAGCCGCGCCGACGGCACCGGCTTCACCGTCACCGGACCGGTCTGGGAGTACTTCCGCAGCCAGCAGCGCCTCTTCAAGCCCCAGCTGCGCCGCAGCCCCTTCCTGGAGGAAGGCGCCGAGGAACTGCGCACCACCCTCATCGAGCACGACCTCGACGGGCTGCTGCGCGAGATCGAACTCGACCGGGCCAACGGACTCCTGGGCAAGACCTGCATCCACCCCGCGCACGTCACGCCCGTCCACGCGCTGTCGGTGGTCTCCCACGAGGAGTTCAGCGACGCCCAGGACATCCTGCGCCCCGAGCGCGGCGGCGGCGGAGTCATGCGCTCCGCCTACACGAACAAGATGAACGAGGTGAAGCCCCACCGGGCCTGGGCCGAGCGCACCATGCTGCGCGCCGAGGTCTTCGGTGTGGCGAAGGAGCAGGTCGGCTTCGTCGACCTGCTCGCGGCCGGGCTCCAGCTGTGAGCCGGCCCTTGACGACGGAAAGAGGCAAGACGATCGACGCGGTGTGGTCGGGAACCTGGGTCGCGGACCGGCTGGGCGTACGGCTGGAAGAGGCCGACGGTCCGGGATCGCCACGGCTGGACGAGCTGCTCGGGCTGGCGCTGCGACGCAACCCGAAGCGGGCGCACCTGCTGGTCTCGCAGGTACTGGGCAAGCACGTCCCGCAGTCCCCGCAGGCCGTCTACGACGCCGGCCACGGGCTCGGCCGGCGGGTCGGCGCCCTGCTGGGCGACGAGGCCGCCTCCGCCGTGGTCCTCGGGTACGCCGAGACCGCGACCGGGCTCGGCCACTGCGTGGCCGACGGCCTCGGCGCGGCCCCCTACCTGCACTCCACCCGCCGCCCCGTACCGGGCGTCGAGCCCGCCGGCGGGTTCGAGGAGTCCCACTCGCACGCCACCTCGCACCTGCTGCTGCCCGAGGACGCGAAACTGCTGGCCGGCAACGGGCCGCTGGTCCTGGTCGACGACGAGTTCTCCACCGGCAACACGGTCCTGAACACCATCCGAGACCTGCACGCCCGCCACCCCCGCACGCACTACGTGGTGGTCGCCCTCGTCGACATGCGCTCCCCGGCCGACCGCGACCGGCTCACCGCGTTCGCCGCCGAGCTCGGCGCGCGCGTCGACCTGATCGCCCTGGCCTCCGGCACGGTGCACCTCCCCGACGGGGTCCTGGCCAGGGGACAGGCCCTGGTCGAGGAGTACGAGCCGCAGGGCGCGGGCACCGCTTCGCCGGACGCGGCCGCTCCGGATCTCGCTCCCGCCGCCCCGGCGCCGGTCGGCCGGATCGCGCTGGACTGGCCCGCCGGGGTCCCAGACGGCGGCCGGCACGGGTTCACCCCCGGGCACCGCGCCCGGCTGGAGGCGGCCCTGCCCGCGCTCGCCCGGCAGCTCACCGACGCGCTGGGCGCCGAGCCCGGGAAGGTCCTCGTACTCGGCAACGAGGAGCTGATGTACGCGCCGCTGCGCCTCGCGCAGGCCCTGGAGGAGTCCGGGGCCGCGTCCGAGGTCCGGTTCTCGACCACCACCCGCTCGCCCGTCCTCGCCGTCGACGACCCCGGATACGCCATCCGCACCCGGCTCGTCTTCCCCGCGCACGACACTTCCCCGGCCACCGCCGGGGGCACCCCCACCGTCGACGGGCCCGGCGACCGGTACGCCTACAACGTCGCGGGCGCCGGCTTCGACACCGTCGTCGCCGTCGTCGACACCCACGGGGACACCGGTGCACTGCACGCCCCCGACGGGCTCCTCGCGCGCCTGGCCCCGCATGCCGGCCGGGTCCTGCTCGCGGTGGTCCCCTCGTACGCCCCCGGCGTTCACTCCGACCGGCGGGAGCCGATCATGCCCGAGCCGATCCTGCCCGAGCCCCTGCGCGGACCCGCCTTCTCCTCGTACGCCGCCGAGGACGTCGGCTGGCTGCTCCAGGACCTCTCCGACGTGGTGCTCGAAGCGCCGACCGAGGAACGCGAGGAGGCCATCCAGGCCGGCGGCGCGCACTACGCCGAATCGCTGCCCGTCGAGTACCAGCCGTCCCCGCAGTACCAGGAGCTCTACCGGAGCGCGCTGACCGCCTCCGCCGCCCGCATGGCCCGGGCCGTCGGCACTGTCACCGAGACCGTCCTCGCCGAGCGGTCCCCCTCCCCGGTGCTCGTCTCGCTGGCCCGCGCCGGCACCCCCGTCGGCGTCCTGATGCGCCGCTGGGCCCGGGCCCGGCACGGCCTGGACCTGCCGCACTACGCCGTCTCCATCGTCCGCGGCCGCGGCATCGACCCCAACGCGCTGCGCTGGCTGGCCGCCCACCACGACCCCGCCGACGTCGTCTTCGTGGACGGCTGGACGGGCAAGGGCGCCATCACGCGCGAGCTGTCGGCCGCCCTCGCCGCCCACCGGGTTGAAGCAGGGGGCCCGGCCTTCAACCCGGAGATCGTGGTCCTCGCCGACCCCGGCTCCTGCGTGTCCACGTACGGCACACGCGAGGACTTCCTGATCCCCTCCGCCTGTCTCAATTCCACCGTCTCCGGGCTGATATCGCGTACGGTGCTCAGGTCCGACCTGGTCGGGCCCGCCGACTTCCACGGCGCGAAGTTCTACCGCGAGCTCGGCGGAGCCGATGTCTCCGCCGGCTTCATCGACACCGTCGCCGCCCGCTTCGACGAGGTTGCCGTCGACGTCGACGCCGAGGTCAAGGAACTCCTCGCCACCGACCGCACCCCCACCTGGGAGGGCTGGGCGGCGGTGGAGCGGATCAGCGAGGAGTACGGCATCCACGACGTCAACCTGGTCAAGCCCGGCGTCGGCGAGACGACACGGGTGCTGCTGCGGCGCGTGCCGTGGAAGATCCTGGCGCAGCGCGGCGCCGGGGCCGACCTGGACCACGTACGGCTCCTCGCCGAACAGCGCGGGGTCCCGGTGGAGGAGGTCGACGGCCTGCCGTACACCTGCGTCGGACTGATCCACCCCCGATTCACGCGCGGCGCCACCGGCGCCGACGGAAAGGCTGTGGCCTCCAAGTGACTGTCCTGGTAGCCAGTGATCTCGACCGCACGCTCATCTACTCCACGGCCGCGCTCGGCCTCACCATGCCCGACCCGGCGGCCCCGCGGCTGCTGTGCGTCGAGGTGCACGAGAGCAAGCCGCTCTCGTACATGACGGAGACCGCGGCGGCGCTGCTCGCCGAGCTGACCGCCGATCCCGCGGTGGTCTTCGTCCCGACCACGACCCGCACGCGCAAGCAGTACCAGCGCATCCGCTTCCCCGGACGCCCCGCCCCGTACGCGATCTGCGCCAACGGCGGACAGCTGCTGGTGGACGGGGTCCCGGACCGGGACTGGCGGCGCCAGGTGGCGGCGCGGCTCGCACAGGAATGCGCCCCGCTGGAGGACGTGCAAGGGCACCTGCTGGCCACGGCCGACCAGGCATGGCTGCGCAAGGCGCGCACCGCGGAAGACCTGTTCGCCTACCTGGTCGTCGAACGCGCCCTGGTGCCGCAGGAGTGGATCAAGGCGCTGACGGAATGGGCCGAGGACCGCGGCTGGACGATCTCCCTCCAGGGCCGCAAGATCTACGCCGTGCCGCGCCCCCTGACGAAGAGCGCCGCCATGCGCGAGGTGGCCCGCCGCACCGGCGCGTCCACGACCCTCGCCGCCGGCGACTCCCTCCTGGACGCGGACCTGCTGCTCGCGGCGGACGCCGCCTGGCGCCCGGGCCACGGCGAACTGGCCGACACCGGCTTCACCGCGCCGACGGTCACGCCGCTCGCCGCGGCGGGCGTCCTGGCCGGCGAGGAAATCGTGCGGGCATTCGCCCGGGCAGCCGCCCGGGCGGCGGGCGGAGTCGGCACACTGGGCGCATGACCAAAGGCAACAGCACGAAGATCACCGACGAGCTCTACCGCTACATGCTCGACCACAATCCCCCGCTGGACGAGGTCCAGCGGGGCCTGGTGGCGACGACGTACGAGAAGTTCCCGGACGTCGCCGGCATGCAGTCGGCCGAGGAACAGGGCCCCATCCTGGCCTTCCTGGTCCGGCTGACCGGCGCCCGCCACATCGTCGAGATCGGCACCTTCACCGGCTTCTCGACCCTGTCGATGGCACAGGCACTCCCGGCGGACGGCGTGCTGATCGCCTGCGACATCTCGGAGGAATGGACCGCGTACGGCCGCGAGGCCTGGAAGGCGGCGGGCGTCGCCGACCGGATCGACCTGCGGATCGCCCCGGCGCTGGACACGCTGCGCGCCATGCCGCAGGAACCGCACATCGACCTGGCCTACGTCGACGCGGACAAGCAGAGCCAGATCGCGTACTGGGAGGAGCTCGTTCCCAGGCTGCGCCCGGGCGGGCTGATCGTCACCGACAACACCCTGTTCCACGGCACGGTCCTGGACGAGTCCGCCACGGGCGCGGCGGCGGGCGTCCGCGCCTACAACGACCACGTCGCGGCCGATTCCCGCATGGAATCGGTCCTGCTGGCGATCTCGGACGGCCTCACCCTGTCGCGCAAGCGCTAGGGCTTTTCCTCCGTCAGCAGCAGCCCCCGCCGCCGCAGCAGCCCCCGCCGGACGGCGCGGGGGCACTGCTGGTCCCGCCCACGGCAACGGCGGACAGCAGCTTCACGGTGTCGCCGTGCCCGGCCGGGCAGTCGGCGGGAGCGGACGACTCGGCCATGGGCCGGCTGACCTCAAAGGTGTCGTCGCAGGTCCGGCAGCGGAATTCGTAACGAGGCATGGCCCAAGGCTACAGAGCCCGCCGACACCCGCCACAGCCCCGGGGCCCGGATTCCCTATGCTCCGCTGCCCGCCCCGGCCCGGGCCCGGTCCTCCCGGGCGGCCTGCTCCGGGTTGCGGGCACGCCAGTACGGATTGTCGTGCGGCAGTGCGCTGCCCACCCGCCCGTACATCCCGAACCACATCAGCATCACGCCGACGACAAAGCTGAACAGCACGTTCTGGATCTGGAAGGCCAGGAAGTTCAGGCCGGTGTCCAGCAGGGCGAGATTGACGAACCCGCTGGCGATGAACGCCAGCCCGAGCACGATGTTGAGGGTGGACGCGAAGTTCCCGCCCATCACCATCCCGACGAACAGCAGCAGCCCGATACAGATCGACAGCACGCTCAGCGAGCCGTTGGTGTTCAGCGTGAGCACCCTCGCGCCACCGGTGTCGAAGAACCCGATCCGGTCGATCAGCCCGAGGATCCCGAAGACGATCAGCAGCAGCCCCGTCAGACCCGCGCCCACCCGGTACACGTGGCTGAGCTTGTGATCCACGGGCAGATGCTCGTCGAGCCGGGCATTGACGGGACGCGCGACGCGCCGCACCAGGTAGGGGACGTGCGGTGCAGGCAGCTCGATCGGCCCATGGGCCACGTACGGCGCATAGTGCTCATGGGGCTCATGGCACCCGTACGCCGCATGCGAAGCGGTCACGGGAGGCGCCTGAGGAGCCGCCCGGGAGGCACGAGACGCGTGGAAAACGTGGACGGCCATACCGCCCTCCTCTGCTCCGTAGCCTGCACCTCCCAGCATCCGCCGATGCCTACCCGGGGACAAGCGCGAGCCTCACCCGTTTCCGCGCTGCCCCCGCATATCGGCGACGACCCGAGCCACGGCGGCACGCACCTGCTCCATCTCCTGCAGGAAATGCCAGTAATCGGGATGCCGCCCCTCCAGCCCGGCCAGCGCCCGCTCCATCCGGGCCACCGACTCGTCCAGCGGCCCCGCATGCCGCGGATCGGGCACACTGCGGCCCTCCATCGCCAGCCGCTGCGCATCCCGGATCGCGAACCTGGTCCGCTGCACCTCCGCCTGAGGGTCCCGTGCCACCGCCTCCAGCCGCGACAGCCGGTCCTGCGCGGCCGACACCGCCTCGTCGGTGGCATCCAGCGCACCCCGCACCGACTCGACCAGCGCGCCCACATCCGCCCAGCGCTGCTCCTCACGCGCCCGCGCGGCCTCCGCCAGCTGCTCCTCGGCCCGCGCCACGTCCCGTACGGCCTGATCAGGCACCTGCTGCAGGTCCTGCCAGCACGCGGCACTGAACCGCCGGCGCAGCTCACTGAGGACCGGATCCACCCGGTCCGCCCGATTGCGCAGCGCCTGCGCCCGGGTCCGCAGGCTCACCAGCCGCCGGTCGATCTCCGCAGCCCGCTCCGGGAGCCGCGCCACCTCGGCCCGTATCGCCTCCGCGTCACGCAGGATCCGGTCCGCGCGCTGGACGGTCTCCTGCACCCCGTGCTGCGCGGCGCCCTGGTTCAGCAGCGTCAACTCGGGCCCGAGCGCCGCCAGCCGCGCCGCGAACTCGTCGGCCCGCATCCCCTTGCCGCGCACCTCGTCCAGCGCCGTGCTCGCGGCGAGCAGCGCCGCCTTGGCCCGCTCCCGGGCGGGCGCCACACGCGCCAGCTGCGTCTCGGCCTTGTCCAGCAGCGGCTGCAGACCCTGCGCGAACCGGTCCAGCTCGCCCTTGACCCGTACGAGCTCGTCCCGCGCCCGCGTCAGCTGCTCCCGCGCTCGCGTGGCGACCGACCCCTCAAGATCGACCCGGTCCAGGTCGTGCGCGTCGACGGCCTCGATGTACACATGGCTGACCTCGTCGATCCGCCGCCCGAGCGCGGCGAACCCGTCCCCGGCCTGCCGCGCCGCGGGCGACCCGTCGGCGGCCGCGATGGTCTCCATGGAGATCCGCAGATCCCGCTGTGCGGTGTCCAGCTCGTAGAACGCGGCCGCGGCGGCATCCTTCGCCGCCTGCGCATCCGCCCGCCGACTCTCGTCCCGCCCGCCGAACCACCGCCGGGATGCCGTCGTCACAATCCCTCTCCCGTACCGCGTCCGCCATGCCCCGGTCCATTCTCTCCCACGGGAACGGGTTTGCGTGGGGGGTGCGCCTGCCATGTAGGCTGTCCACTCATCCACGGGTGTGTAGCTCAGGGGTAGAGCGCTGCTCTTACAAAGCAGATGTCGGCGGTTCGAAACCGTCCACGCCCACCAGCACGAAGGCCCCCAACCGATCTTGGTTGGGGGTCTTTGGCGTCTGCGGGTGACGGCAGTTTTCCTTCGGCCGGCCGATCCGTGCGGAGCGCCGGCGTGGCTGCACCGGGCGAAATCGCCTGCCATCACTGCACAGTTCATTGGCGCGGGAGTCTTGACGGCCTGTCGAGGGCCCGTGCGATCGTCGACGGATGGGCGAGTGGATCGCAGGGGGCGCCGCGCTCCTGGCGGTGGTGGCCGGGGGTGTGGCGTACGTCGTACTGGACCGGGTGGCCAGGGAAGGGTTCGAGCGGCGGCGCGACGCCGAGCGGGCGCGGCTGCTCGCGCAGGTGGCGGAGCCCGCACCGGGCGCGGGGGACCCGAAGTACGCCGATGTCGGGGGGCTGCCGGCCGGGCGGGACGGGCACGGGGACGCCGAGTTCACCTCCGTGCTCGTGGAGTACTACGCGTACGGGCTGACGCAGGCGCGCAGCAGCTTCACCACCAGCCAGCGGTTCGCCGGGGTCGGCGCCGCCATCCTGCTGCTCGGGGTGGCGCTCGCCGTGTGGAAGGCCGAGAGCAGCGGCGAGCTGTATCTCGGGGTGGTCACCAGCTCGGTGGGCCTCGTCGTCACGCTCATCGGACAGCTGTTCCACCGGCGAGCCGACATCGCGCTCAGGCACATGGCCGCCCAGACCGCCTCCCTGCGCGAGGACCGGCGGGCGGCCGCCGCCCTGCAGCAGGCCGTAGAGCTGCTCGACGAGGTCGCGGATCCCGAGCTGCGGGCGCGCCTGCAAGCCGGTTTGATCATGAAACTGTCCGGGGCCGAGCTCCCCCCGTAGCGCGATAGTGGGGGTATGTGCCGTTCCATTAAGACCCTGCGCCCGCCCGCCATCCCCGAGAAGGCCACCGAGGAGGAGATCCGCGCCGCCGCACTGCAGTACGTACGGAAGGTGTCCGGGTTCCGGGCGCCCGCCGCGCACAATCAGGAGGTCTTCGAGGCCGCCGTGGAGGCGATCGCCGAGGCGACGCAGGACCTGCTGGAGGGGCTGCGGGTCAGAGGCGCCGTGGCCACCGCCTAGCGGAGCGCTGCGGCCCCGTCGTCTGCCGGCGGGACCACCGCGACCGGGCAGCCGGAGTGGAGCAGGACGGCAGTGGTGACCGAGCCCGGGCGAGCGGAGAGCGGGCGCCTGCGGTGGCGGCCGACGACGACCAGGTCCGCGGACCGGGCGGCGGCCACCAGGTGTCCGGCCGCGCCACCCGGCGCCGCCACCAGCTGGACCTGTACGCGGGGGAAGCGCTCCATGTGCGGGTACAGGTGGGCCATGGCCACCGTCGTCGCCTGCGCCACCACCCGGAGCCGGGCCCCGCGCAGGGCCGCTTCACGGAAGCCGAAGAAGGTGGCCCGGTCGTCCGGGGCGGCACTGCTCAGGCCGAATACGACCTGCCCGTACGGATCCCGTACGGGCGGCTCGGCGTGCGGCACGACCACCACCGGGCATGCGGCGCGGCTCGCGCAGGCCAGGCCGCTCGATCCGAGCAGCCGGCTCCCGAAGCCGCCGCGCCCGCGCGAGCCGAGGACCATCAGCCGGGCGCCCTCGCCGAGGTCCGGCAGCACGGCGTCGGGGGTGCCGGGGTGGGAGACGTACTCGATCGGGGGGAGGCTCGTACGGCCGGCGAGGCCCCGCGGACCCTGACGAGCACCGGGTCGTCGTCGACGCCGGCCCGGTCGAAGGTGCCGGAGAGGACCGCGCCGATCGTGTTCATGTGGAGGCGGGCATGCACGATCCGCAGCGGGGTACCGGCCATCAGCGCCTGGGAGACGGCCCATTCCAGCGCGCGGCCGCCGTGCGGCGAACCGTCGACGGCGGCTATGACGGGGCGCAGCCCCCGGTCCACGGCGTGCGGCGGCTCCATGGCGGGCTCCTTGCAGAAGGCGGAGTACGTGGACTCAGCCTGGCGGGGGGTCCGGGCCCGGCGGGAGCGGGGAAGGTCCCGAGCCGGGCGGGACCATCGGGCACTCCCGGCCCGGGGTCAGCTCGTGCGGGAGCGGCGGCACAGTACCCGGTCGCCCGCCCCGCCGCGGGCCGCACCCGGGGAGACCTGGAGGGAGACGGTGACGCGCCGGCCCCCGGCGCTGCCGAAGAGGTTGGTGGCCTCAAGGTTGCCGGGGGCAGCGGTACGTCGTCGAACGCGATGGACGAAGCCGTGCCGGACTTCGTCCCGCAGCCGGTGACGTTCAGGCTGACCCGGTCGCCCGGGGCGACGGTGGTCGGGGAGACGGTCGCCGAAGGGGAGGCGGCGGTTCAAAGGCTCGGCGAGCGGTTTGGTGGGCATGGAGAGGACTCCTCGGCTCCTCGAAACGGCGCGGCCAGGGCACGGATGTGCGCGGATTCGGTTGCGCATCGTGCTGTGGACGCCAGGAGCCGCGGCCCGGGGCGGCGATCGGGGCCGGGTGAACGGGTGAGCCCTGGTCCGCCCGGGGGAGGGGAATCGACCCGGCCGTCGAGCCGCCGCCCGGGTTACGCCGCCGGAGCCGCCGTCTGCACGGGGCGGCGGACGACGAACGCCGCCAGGGCCCCCGCGGCGAAGAGGGCGATCACGGACACCGCCGTCCCGAGCCAGGCAGCACCGAGCCACTGGGTGCCGAAGTACCCCAGGGCCACGCTGTACCCGGCCCAGGCCATGCCCGCCAGGACAGACCAGGGCAGGAACTCCCTCACCTTGCGGTGGGTCTTGCCTGCACCCAGGGACACCACCGAGCGGCCGGCCGGGGCGAAGCGCGCGATCACCACCAGGGCGCCGCCGCCGCGGGCCAGCGCCGCACCCAGGCGCTCCTGGGCACTGGTGAGCCGGCGGGACCGGGCGATCGCGCGGTCCAGCCTGGCCCCGCCGCGCCGGGCCAGCCGGAACGCGGCCATGTCACCCAGCACCGATGCGGTCGTGGCGATCACCAGCAGCGCGAGGATGTCCGGCACCCGCGCCGGAACCGGCACCGGCCCGGCTGCCCCGGCGGCCGCCGTTGCCGCTGCAGCGGTGATCACGAGAACCCCGCTCGGCAGCACCGGCAGGAAGACGTCGAGCACGACGGACAGCGCCACCACGGCATAGATCCATGGGCTCGTGGTCAGCGACCCCAGAGTCTCAAACACAGCGGGACTCCCCAGTCCGATTGGCGTGCTTCTGCATGAAGCGCCGCGACGTCGCGGGGGAGCGGCAGGGGCGGCTTGACCGCCATACAGCGTACGCCTGGCGTTGGCGCACCGTATGCCCGGGGCTTCCCGGGCCCACAGTCTGCCGGCCCGGCCCCACGGCCCGGCCTGCGAGAGTCCGGGCGTGCGGTTTCCGCGTCCGCCGCACTCAATCGGCCGCCGTCAGCTCCCTGTCCAGCACCGTCACCAACCGGGCCCCCTCCTCCCCCTTCCGCCCCCTGCGCGCCTGGTCCAGCCGCAGCCGGGCCGACCGGCCCGCCAACGCCAGCGTCATCAGCTGGTTCCCGAACCACGGCCCACCCGTACGCCGCCAGCTCAGCGGCGGCCGACCCGTCCGCCCGTGCCGTGAGAAGCCACGGCCCAGCCACCGCCCCGTCCGCGACCACCCCAGCCGGAAGCCCCACTTCACCGCCGTGTGGATCGAGTTGTGCACCGGCGAACACGTCAACTGGAACACCCTCGCCGTACTCGGTATTCGAGGCTCGGCCACGTATGCGTGATGCACGTCCCCGGACAGTACGCACACCGTCGCCGGCGCCCGCGGCCCCGTCCCCACCTCCTCGATCAGATCGCTGAGCGCCTCGAACGAGGCCGGGAACGCCGCCCAGTGCTCCAGATCGCTGCGCCGCCGCAGGTCCTCCCCGATGCGCGCCCACCGCGGCCCCCGCTCACCACGGCACAGCGCGGCATTCCACACCTCCGCGTCATGGATCAGCGGCGGCATCAGCCACGGCAGCGAGGACCCGATCAGCAGGTGGTCATAACTCCCGTGCCCGGACAGCGCGTTCTCCCGGACCCACTCCTGCTCCGCCGGATCGAGCATCGCCCGCCCGTCCTCGGCCAGCACCCGCGCCGCCCGCGTGTCCACCATCAGCAGCCGTGACCGGCCGAAGTCACGCCGGTAGCTCCAGCGCACCGAGCCCGGATCGGCATCCGCCGAGGCGGCGAAGGCCCGCAGCGCATCCGTACCGTCCGGGGTCCCGCGCACGGCCGCGTACAGCGCGTCGGCCGCGAGCTCGGCCGGCGAGAGATTGCCCAGGTGCTGATACACCCAGTACGACATCAGCCCACTGAGCACCCGCTCCTGCCACCACGGCGCCGCCCGCATCCCCGCCAGCCACGCCGCGCTGGTGTTCCAGTCGTCCACGACATCGTGGTCGTCGAATATCTGCAGGCTGGGGACGGTGGACAGCAGCCAGCGGATCTCCGGGTCGAGCCAGGACTCGTAGTACAGCCGGGTGTACTCCTCGTAGTCCGCGACCTGCGCGCCGGGAGCCTCCCGCAGGTCCCGCCGGGCCGCGAGCCACCGCCGCGTCTCCCGCGACAGCTGATCCGCGTACACCTGGTCGCCCAGCAGAAGGAGGACATCCGGCCGCACCTCGTCCGGATCGGCGGCCAGCCGCGCCGCCAGGGTGTCGAGGGCATCCGGACCGTGCGGCCCGCGCCGGCCGGCCGGCGGCGCGGCCTGCCGGCACGACCCGAACGCCACCCGCAGCCCCGGCGCCGGCCGCCCGCTCGCCGAGACGGCGGACGTGACCGCGGGCGTGGTGATCGTGCTCGGGGGGAAGGCCGTGCCTGCCGGGGGCCAGACGCGCACGCCGTCGAGCAGCATCTCGTACGCCGTGGTGCTCCCCGGGGTCAGGCCGGTCACCGGCACCAGTGCGTAGTGGTGTCCGGCGATCTGGAAGGTGCGCACGCTGCCGCCGGCTCCGTCGGCACACCGCACTTCGGCCGTGCACGGGCGATCGGCCTCGACCCATATCGTGGCCGAACCGCCCGTGTCCCAGTCGACGTAGCGAAGCAACGGCCCCAGACGCAATCCGGCCATGCAACTCCCCCTCCTCCGTAGCCCCTTCGATCACGGTACGACGGGGAGGGGGAGCGCGGCCTCCCCCTGGCGGGGGAAAGGCCGGGTGAATGATCGGCGGCCGGTTGGGCTTCCGGTTCGGCCCGGGTCCGGCCTCCGGCCCGGACCGCGTATCAGCAGCCGTTGAGGATGTTCACCAGGGCCGTCTTCTCGCCGGAGTCCATGTTCAGACCCCAGTACTGCTTCACCTCGACCCACATGCGGGCGTAGGTGCAGCGGTAGGCGGTCCGCGGCGGCAGCCACTTGCCCGGGTCGAGGTCGCCCTTGGCCTGGTTGACGTTGTCGGTGACCGCGATGAGCTGCGGGCGGGTGAGGTCGTTGGCGAACTGCTGGCGCTTGGCGGTGGTCCAGGAGCTGGCCCCGGAGCGCCAGGCCTCGGCGAGCGGGACGACGTGGTCGATGTCGAGGTCGGCGGCGGCGGTCCAGGTGGCGCCGTCGTACTCGGAGTACCAGCTGCCGCTCACGGCGGCACAGGAGGAGTCGGTGACGACGTTGACGCCGTCGCGCTTGAGGACCGTCTCGCGGGTGTTGCAGCTGCCGGAGACGGTGGTCCAGTGCGGGAAGAGGCTGCGGCTGTAGCCGCTGAGCGAGCCTTCCGTCCTGGGGGTGACGGTGGCGAGGTAGGAGCGGGCGGCCGCGGCGCTGATGGGGGCGGGCGGGGCGGCCTGGGCGGCGGGCGCGCTGACGAGGGAGGTGAGAGCAGCGAGCGTGGCTGCTGACGCGAGCACGCCAACTCGACGCGCGTAGACAGAGGGTATGAGGGTCTTGAGGGCCATGAGGGGCTCCCTGGATGCGGGGGGTTTGTGGCCGGTCGGCCCCGGAGGGGCGCGGCCATGGTGGCGGCGCCAGATTGCGTGGCGGCGGGCGCAAGGTTACAGGTTCGCGACATGAGCACGTCACGTGCGTGCGGTGTAACTGCGGGAAATTAAGCGGAAGTTGCAGCTCCGGGCGCGTGGCGGGTCCGCACGGACGCGGCGGCCGAGGCGCCGGGGGTGGGGCGGGCGTGGGGCCGGGCGGGCGCCGGGCGGGCGCCGAGTGCGGGGCCGGGCGAGCTGCCGGGGGCCCGCGGCGGGACCAAGGGCCCATTTCGGACGGCAATGACCGTCGCGTACCCTGTGGAGTGCAGAAGGGGAGTAGCTCTTCGCCGGACCGTCGACATACTGCTGGGTCACCCCAGCCGGCGCCCGGAGGCAGGCCGCGCACAGCGGCCGGCCAGCGAGACCTTCGGCCGCAGTGTCCTGTTCCTGTTCATCTGCACCCGTCCACACACCGGATGCGTGGACGCAGTCAGGGCGCCGCCGAGCCGAAGCGACCCCTGAAGAACCCCAGGTCTCTCGGATCGATGGCGTCCCGCCCGACCGATTGAGGTTCCGCCCCCGTGTTCAGCAGCACCTTCAGCATCACCGTCACGGCGATCGCCTTCGGAGTCGTCTTCCTCGCGGAACTCCCCGACAAGACGGCCCTCGCCGGCCTGATGCTCGGCACCCGCTACCGCGCCTCGTACGTCTTCGCCGGCGTTGCCGCCGCCTTCGCCGTACACGTCGCACTCGCCATCGCCGCAGGCAGCGTGCTCACCCTGCTCCCGCACCGGCTCGTCCAGGCCGTCGTCGGCGTCCTCTTCCTCGCGGGCGCGGCCATGCTGCTCCTGAAGAAGAGCGACGGGGACGAGGAGGTCAAGGCACCTGCCGACCAGTCCTTCTGGAAGGTCTCCGGGGCCGGATTCATGCTGATCCTGGTGGCCGAGTTCGGTGACCTGACCCAGATCATGACCGCAAACCTCGCCGCACGGTACGACAACCCCGTCTCGGTCGGCATCGGCGCCGTCCTCGCCCTGTGGGCAGTCGCGGGCATCGGGATCCTGGGCGGGAAGACCCTCATGAAGTACGTGCCGCTGCGCCTGATCACGAAGGTCGCGGCAGGCGTGATGGCAGCGCTGGCCGCGTTCTCGCTCTACGAGGCTGTCGCGGGCTGACGGGGGGTGCGGGATGCGGGGATATCCCCTTGCGGGAGGAGTGCGTACGGGGCACGCTCGCGGCTGTGATCGACACGACCCACTCCGCGTCCCCGTCCCCGTCCGGGCCCGCGTCTGCTGCAGTCCCCGGTCCGGCGGCTGGGGCGGAGCGACGCTTCGGCTGGTCCAACATGTTCGTCCACCCCGACGAGGACACCCGCACCGACGGCGGCTTCCACGGCGAACACGCCGTCCTCGCCGGATACCTGCGCGACCAGCGGCTGACGCTGGAGCTGAAGTGCACCGGACTCGACGCCGAGGAGATGGCGCGCCGCTCGGTCGAGCCGTCGAACCTTTCCCTGCTGGGGCTCGTGCGGCACCTGGCGGGGGTGGAGCAGTACTGGTTCCGCCACGTGATGGCGGGCGAGGACGTACGACGGCACTACCGGACGGCGGAGGATCCGGCGGCCGATTTCACGGGGGCGGTGGCCGACCCGGCGGTGGTCTCGGACGCGTGGGCCACCTGGCGGGCGGAGGTCGCCCATGCGGAACGGCTGGTGGCCGAGGCCCCCGGCCTGGACGTCGCGGGCGACAGCGGCGGACAGCCGATGGAGCTCCGCGAGGTCCTGGTCCACATGATCGAGGAATACGCCCGCCACAACGGCCATGCCGACTTCCTGAGGGAGCGGATCGACGGGCGCGTGGGGCAGTAGTAAGCCGGCAGCAGGGCCGGGGCGTCTGCAGGGCGGCGTGGGCGGCGCGTGCCGCCCCTCGTACCGCCGCGCCTCAGGAACCCGGCGTCAGCGTGAGGTGGATCGTGCCGTCCTGGGTGGTCGTCACCCGGACCGACGTCAGGTCGGGGACGTGGGCCGTCGGCGCGTGGGCCGCGGCTCGGGGGCCTATGCCGATCACGCGCATGCCCGCAGCCCGGCCCGCGGCGATGCCTGCGGCGGAGTCCTCGAAGACGATGCAGTCGGCCGGATCCACGCCCAGCTCGGCGGCGCCCTTGAGGAAGCCCTCGGGGTCGGGCTTGCTGGCTTGGACGGACTCGGCCGTGACCCGCACTCCGGGCATCGGCAGGGCTGCGGCGGTCATCCGGGCCGTGGCCAGAGCCGCGTCCGCGGAGGTCACCAGGGCGTGCGGCAGTCCGTCGAGCGAGGCCATGAACTCCGCGGCTCCGCCGACCGGGACCACACCGTCGGTGTCGGCGGTCTCGCGGGCGAGCATCACGGTGTTCTCGGCGTAATTGAGCTCCATCGGGCGCTCCGGCAGGAGGATGGCCATCGTGGCGTAGCCCTGCCGACCGTGGACCACCTTGAGGGCCTCCTGCGGATCCAGCCCGTGGGACACCGCCCAGTCGCGCCAGCAGCGCTCGACCACCGCGTCGGAGTTGACGATGGTGCCGTCCATGTCCAGAAGCAGGGCTTTGGCGGTGAGGACGGCGGGTGCGGTGGTGGTGCTGGCCGGCATCGGTGGTGCTCCAGACGGGGCGGGAAAGAGAACAAGCGGTTCCGCCCACCGGTCAGGGAATGCGGGCGGAACCACTTTGTTCCTTCACGATACAAAACATGGGGCCGTCCGCGCCACTCCGCGTGGAATCAGCCCGTGCCCTCCAGGGCGCGGCGGGTCTGCGGACCGTAGACGCCGTCGGGGTCGTCCCAGATGTCGTTGCGCCACTGGAACTCCGAGACCGCGTCCTCCGTACGGCCGTCGTACTTGCCGTTGATCTTTCCGCGGTACAGGCCCCGATCCGCCAGGAGCCGCTGCATCTTCTCCACCTCCGGGCCCGAATCCCCGTACCTCAGCGTCGGCGCCTGCGGGGGCGGGGCCGGGCTGCTCGGCTTGCGGCTCGCGCTCGCCGACGGAGACGCGGACGGGGCCGCCGGGGCTCGGGACGCGCTGGGCGAGGCGGAGGGCGACGCGGACTTGGAGGCGCTCGACGACGGCGAAGCCGGCGCGGAGGCGGAGCGGGACGGGCTGCCGGTGGGTGCCGGCTCCGTCGGGCCGGCCGGAGCCAGGCTGGCGGCGGGCGCGGACGGCTTGGCGTCCAGCAGGACGGTGTCGCTGTCACCGGAGCGCGGGAGCATCCCCAGCGCCAGGGCCGCAGTGCCGACGGCCACCACCGTGCCGGCGCCGGCCAGGATCGTCGGGAACCGCCGCCGTCCGGTTGCGCCGGACCGCCCTTCGGGGCCCCTCCCCCCGCCGCTGCGGCCGGCTGCCGGGTCGACTGCCCGGAGCTGGACCGTCTCGGCAGGCCAGAGTGCCTGCGGCGGTGTGTCCGGCCACGCCGCGGGCATCCCGTACGCCGGAGTGTCGTCCCCCTGAGGGGCCCCGACGGGGGCGGCGTACCCGCCCGCGGGCCCGGCCACCACGCCCCGCACCGGCTGCGGGGGCGGCAGGTCGTCGGACTGGTGCGGGTTGGGAAGCGTCACGTACGGACGGATCCGCAGTGGCTCGAAACCCGCCCCTCGCAGGCACCCGCAGCCGCCACCCACGGCGTCGCATTCTGGACAGCGCTCAGCGCTCACTCGAATCCTCCCCTGGCCAATGCCTGCGATTATGCAGACCCTCCAGGGCTCGCCCAACCTGCCCCGAGAGGCTATTTCCGGCCACACCGCTCAGGATGGACATGTTGATCCGGCCTGAGGAGGAACGGATGGCTCAGGATGTGACCACGGATCCCGCGGACCCCGTTCCCGACCCGGCCAGCGCCGGACCGGCCGCCGAACACGCTTCCCGCGAGGTCCTCGTCTCCATCGGTGCCCTGCTGCTCGGTCTGCTGATCGCCGCCCTCGACCAGACCATCGTCTCCACGGCCCTGCCGACGATCGTCAGCGAGCTGGGCGGTATGGCCCACCTGTCCTGGGTCGTCACCGCGTACATGCTGGCCTCCACCGCCGCCACACCCCTGTGGGGCAAACTCGGCGACCAGTACGGACGCAAGAAGCTGTACCAGGGCGCCATCGTCCTCTTCCTCATCGGATCGGCGCTGTGCGGACTCGCCCAGGACATGCCGCAGCTCATCGGCTTCCGCGCGCTGCAGGGCCTGGGCGGCGGCGGGCTGATGGTGCTGTCGATGGCGATCGTCGGCGACATCGTCCCGCCCCGCGAACGCGGCAAGTACCAAGGCCTGTTCGGCGCCGTCTTCGGCGCGACCAGCGTCCTCGGACCGCTGCTGGGCGGCCTGTTCGTCGACAACCTGTCCTGGCGCTGGGTCTTCTACATCAACCTCCCCATCGGTCTCGTCGCGCTCGGCGTCATCGCCGCGGCCCTGCACATTCCCGTGCGGCGCGCGAAGCACACCATCGACTACCTCGGCACGTTCCTCATCGCCTGCGTCGCCACCTGCCTCGTGCTCGGCGCCTCCCTCGGCGGCGCCTGGGGCTGGGGCTCGGGGCGGATCGTGGGCCTGGCCGTCCTCGGCGCCCTGCTGCTCGCCGTCTTCCTCTTCGTCGAGCGGCGGGCCGTGGAACCCGTCCTGCCGCTGGGGCTGTTCAGGATCCGCACCTTCACCCTCTGCTCGGTGATCAGCTTCGTCGTCGGTTTCGCGATGTTCGGCGCGATGGTCTACCTGCCGACGTTCCTCCAGGTCGTCCAGGGCGTCTCGCCCACCATGTCCGGCGTCCACATGCTGCCGATGGTGCTCGGCATGCTGATCTCCTCCACCGCCTCCGGCCAGATCGTCAGCCGCACCGGACGGTGGAAGGTCTTCCCGATCGCGGGCACGGCCGTGACCGCGATCGGGCTGCTCCTGCTGCACCAGCTGGAGCGCACCAGCGGCACCTGGGAGATGAGCATCTACTTCTTCGTCTTCGGCACCGGACTGGGCCTGGTCATGCAGGTGCTGGTGCTGGTCGTGCAGAACGCCGTCAGCTACGCCGACCTCGGCGTCGCCACCTCCGGCGCCACCTTCTTCCGCTCCATCGGCGCCTCCTTCGGCGTCGCGATCTTCGGCACGGTCTTCACCAACCGGCTCGACGGCAAGCTCGCCACCGCCCTCGCCGGGGCCCCGGTGCCGCCCGGTACGGCCGCGCAGGTGGAGGCCGATCCCCGCGCCATCGGACAGCTGCCCGCCGACCTGCAGCCCCGCGTGCTCGACGCCTACGCCGCCGCCATCACCGACGTGTTCCTCTACGCCGTGCCCGTCGTCCTCCTCGCCTTCGCCGTTGCCTGGTTCCTCAAGGAGGACGTGCTCCGCGGCTCGGTCACCGCGCCCGATGTCACCGAGACCCTGGCCTCCAACCCCGTCCACCGCTCCTCCCACGACGAGGTCGCCCGCGCACTGACGGTCCTCGGCAGCCGGGAGGGCCGCCGCCACGTCTACGAGAAGATCACCGCGAGGGCCGGCTTCGACCTGCTGCCCGCCGCGAGCTGGCTGCTGCTGCGGATCAAGAAGTACGGCTCCGCCGAGCCCGCGATGCTCGCGGACCGGACCACCGTGCCCCTGAAGGTGATCACGGACGCCGCCCGGCAGCTCGAAGCCCGCGAGCTGGCGGTACGGGACGGACTGCCGCTGGTCATGACCGACCGCGGCCGGGAGTGCGCCGAGAAGCTGGCGGAGGCCCGCGAGGAGTCGCTCGCCGAACTGCTCGGCGACTGGTGGGGCCCGGACCGCCCGACCGACCTGGTCAAGCTGGTCAAGGAGATCAACGCGGAGCTCTGCGGGTCCGACGCCGAGGAGCCCTACGACGCCGAGGCGCCACGGGACCACGCAGCGCCCTGACCCCACCGGCAGCCGGGCCGGCCTCAGGCCAGGGGCTTCTCGAACCAGTGCTCCGCGTACTGGCCCGTGTTGTACGCGGGTATCTCCGCATACCCGTGCCGCGCGTACAAGGCGCGCGCCTCCACCAGGTCCGACCGGGTGTCGAGCCGGACCCGCTCGGCGCCCAGCGTGCGGGCCTCCTCCTCCAAGGCGGCGAGCAGCGCCGCCCCGCCGCCGGTACCGCGGGCGGTCGGGTCCACGTACACCCTGGTGAGCTCGGCGGTGGCGGGGTCGAGCAGCCGTATGCCGCCGCAGGCCAGGGGCGTTCCGTCCAGCCGGCCGACCACGAACCGGCCTGTCGGCGGGACGAGTCCGTCGGCCGGGTCGTCCCGCAGGCCCTCGTCGATCTCGGCCTCGGTGGCGGGCCGTTTCCAGTACCGGCCGGCGACCTCCGCGTAGTACGCGCGGCGCAGCGCGGTGGCGTCGGAGGTGGCGAAGTGCTCTGTGACGACGGCCCAGTTGCCCGCCGTGGCGGCAGTGGCAGTGGCAGGGGCAGCGGTGGGACTGCTGCTCGCGTTGTTGATGTTCATGGCGTCATTGTGGAGTCGGGGCGCGTGCCGCCGCGTGGAATATCCACACCCACGGGCCGATGATAGGAAAAGGTGTAAATCACTCACACGGAGGGCGTGAAACGTCATGTCCGAGCACCCTGACGCTGCCCTGATCCGCCGCGGCTACGAGGCCTTCGGCAAGGGCGACATGGAGAAGCTGGGCTCGCTGATGACGGCGGACGTCATCCACCACGTGCCCGGCAGTAACCCCCTCTCCGGGCACCACAAGGGCCGTGAAGCCGTCCTCGACATGTACCGGCGGCTCGGCGAGGAGACGAACGGGACCTTCCAGGCGGATCTGCACACCGTGCTGGTCGACGGGCGCGGCCACGTCATGGCCTTCCACACCGCGCGCGCCGACCGCGGCGACCGTGGGATCGAGATCCAGGAGGGCCTCTTCTTCACGATCGTCGGCGGGAAGATCAGCGACATCGACGAATGCACCCAGGACATCGACGAGGAGGACGCCTTCTGGGGCTGATCCCGCCGCCCCAGAAGCCCCAGCCGCCCCGGAAGCCCCGGGTGCCACCGCAGTCCCGCCCCGCCCTGCCCGCCTCGCCGCGACCGCGCTCCGTAGTGCCCCCGTAGCGCCACCCCCGTAGTGCGGCCGCGGCGCCTCAGCCCTGCGGTTTCGGCGCAGCCTGCTGCACGACCTCGAACGACCACACCGTCGACCCTGAAGCCGCCGGCTTCGGCCGCTCACCCGTGCCCGAGCCCGCGCCGCCGCCCTGGTGCGCCGCCTTCATGGGCCCCTCCATCCACGCCTGGAAGTCCTCCTCCGACCGCCACCGCGTGTACACCAGGTACTGGTCCGTCCCCTCGACGGGACGCAGCAGCTCGAACCACTCGAACCCGTCCGAACCCTCCACGGTGCCCGCCCGCGAGGCGAACCGCTGCTCCAGGACTTCCCTCTGCTCGGCGGGCACGGTCAGTACGTTGATCTTTACGATGCTGGGCACTCGACACCTCTCGGGAGACAGAGACCGGGCACTGCACCCAGCCTTGATCATGTGTGTGCAGTCTCCTACATGCGCCGGTCAAAGCACCGTGAGGTCGATTCCCGGGCTCCGCCCGTGGCGCAGCGGGGGCGCAGCGCGAGCGAAGCGGGGGCTCAGCGCGAGCGCAGCGGGAGCGATGCGCATGGCCCCGCGGCTCCTGTGCTGGTCAGGCCCAGGCGGACCAGGCGCAGGTCAGGGCCTGTGTGAGTGCCCGGACAGCCTTGTCGATCCCCGCGATGCTCACGCCCGCCATCCTGGGCATCCCCTGCGGGATATCGTCCTCCCAGGTAATGAAGCGGTGCATGAAACGCGGCAGCCAGGCGAAGTCAAGGTTGCGGTCGACAGGGCGGGAGGCCGGCGAGGCGTGGCTAACGCGGCGGAGCACGGTGGTGCGAAGGGACATGCCGGGGTCATAGGCGGTAGCGGCAGACTGGGGGCGGCACGGTTCCTGCTGTGGGCGCTGGCCGGTGTCCTCGCCGTCAGACAGGCCGCCGCCGTGCTGCGTATGCCCCCCGTCGAGTGGCTCGGCGAATTCCGGCTCCCCGGCACCTTCCCCGGGTCGCTCTACGACGGCGGCCAGTTCACCGGCACCCCCTTCGCCGGGCTGGTCCTGAGGCCCTTCCTCGGTCTTGCGGCGCCCTCGCTGGAGGTGGCCTGGACCTGCGTGACGCTGCTGTTCGTCGCCTCCGTCGGGCTGGTCGCCGCGCGCGGCCTGCCCGACCCGGTGCCCCGGCGCACCGCGCTGCTCGCCGCGCCCGTGCTGGTCGGCCTGATGATGGTGTCGCTGCCCGTCCGCGCGGCCGCCTCGCCGGGCCAGACCGCCGCCCTGCCCGTACTGCTGGTGCTGCTGGCCGTGTTCCGGGTGCCCGGCGAGCGCCCGGCCGGCTTCCTAGTCGGCCTCGCCGCCGCGCTCCAGCCGGCCCTGCTGCTCTTCGCGCCGCTGCTGTGGCTGACCGGCCGCCGCCCCACCGCCAAGGCAGCCGCCGCGACGTTCGCCGGAGCCACCGCGCTGTCCTGGGCGGCCCTGCCGCGCGACTCCTGGACCTACTGGGTGCACCACCTCGCCGGCACCGGCCTCGGCGCCCCCGACAGCCTCGCCAACCAGTCCGTGCACGGTGCGCTGCTGCGGCTCGGCCTCAGCGGCCCCGCCGAGATCCTGCTGTATGCGGCGCTCGCGGCCGCTGTCGTCTGGGCCGGTCTGCGCCGCGCGGCCCGCTACGCACGCGACGGCCAGCTGCTGCTCGCCGTCGCCGTCACCGGCTGTGTGGCCGTCGCCGTGGCGCCGACCGGCTGGCGCCACCAGCTGCTGTGGGTGCTGCTGGCGGTGGCCGGCAAGGTCGGCAAGCGGGCGGCGGACCGGCCCGTGTGGCCGGTGGCCGTGGTGCTCGCCATGACGCTGCCCAGCGACGTGCTGCTGCCCAACCTGGCGGCGCTGGCCCCCGTACGGGACAACGTGCTGCTGCTCGCCGCACTGGCGGCGGCCTGCGCGGTGCCGTTCCTGCCACGCTCCTCGCCGTACTGGCGCGAGCCCGTTCCGACGGCCTACGGCCGGCCGGCCGCCGCCCGCTGGTCGCGGGTGCCGCTGCTGCCGTTCTGGCGGCGCGTGCTGTCGCGCCCCAACCTGCTGCTGGAGCTGCTGCTGATACGGGTCGGGTACTCGCTGTACTCGCACATCCGGGCCGCCGCGCCCAGCAGCCGCAGCCTGGCCGAGGGGCACGGCAGTCAGATCCACGCCGTCGAGCGGGCGCTGGGCATCGGCATCGAGCACGCCGTCAACCACGCCGTGGTGAACACGCCCTGGCTGGCGAAGTTCTTCAACTTCTACTACACGTCGTTCCACTTCGTGGTGCCGCTGACGATCCTGGCGGTGCTGTACTGGCGCAGGCCCGGCGACTACCGCTGGGCCCGGGCCGCCCTGGGCCTGGCGACCGTCCTCGCGCTCTTCGGCTTCTGGCTGTACCCGCTGGCGCCGCCGCGGCTGATGCCCGGGCTCGGCTTCATCGACACCGTGCACGGACCGCAGGACCTGGCCCATCCGCAGTACGGGGCGATGACCGCGATCTCCAATCAGTACGCGGCGATGCCCTCGCTGCACTTCGGCTGGTCGCTGTGGTGCGGGATCGTGATCATCACGCTCGCGCCGAAGGGCTGGCAGAAGCTCCTCGGGGCGCTGCACCCGCTGATCACGGTGTGCGCGATCGTCGCCACCGCCAACCACTGGGTGCTCGACGCGGTGGGCGGCGCCGTCGTCGTCGGCGCCGGGTTCGGGCTCGTCCACGTGCTGTCGGGGCCGCGCGGCGCGGTCCTGCCGGCCGGGGCGAGCGTGCCGCGGCCTCGCGAGCCGCAGCGGGTGGGCGCCGCCACGCGCAGCCGCGCCTGAGCAGCCGGCCCTGACGGCGTCCGCGGGGCGAAGGGGCGCCGACGGCGGATCCTGACGGGACGTTGCCGAAGGGGTGCCGGGGCAGGCCGTGTGCCCGCCCCGGCACCCCTTCGGTGGATCGCCGCGTCCTGTCAGGATCCGCCGTCGGCGGCGCCTGCGCCACCCGGGGGATTCAGAGGGCCGCCGCGCCGCCCGCGCAGAGACGGTCCACGACGAGCGCGATGGCGGCCTCGGCGGTGTCGGTCTCGGCGATGACGGTGTTCAGGCTGGGGCTGCGTACCCGGAAACGGCCGTCGGGCGTGGGCTCGGCGGCCGGTGCCTCCACCTCGAAGGGGTGGCGGGTGCGCGAGCTGAACCACAGGGTCCACTGGCGGGTGAACGGGTACAGCCGGCGCAGCTGCGGCTGCGCGGAGGCGGCCTCGATGAGCTCGATGACACCGCGGCAGAGCGTGTCGGGCCCGCCGCGCTCCTCGATCAGCCGCCACGTCGTGGGCAGCCGCTGCCAGCGGGCATCCACCCGGCGAGCGGTGTCTGTATCGGCAGCGTGAAGGTTCATCCGCGCAGTGTGACGCCCCACCGGTCTCAGGACAATGGTCCGGAAGCCAACAATCCTGCATACGTGCGCCCTCGATGCGCCCCCGCACGCGGGGCGTGCCCCTGGCGCACGTCCTCGGTGCACGTCCCCGGCGGCTGTTCCGGGGGACGGCAGGGGCCGGGGCGTGGGAGGAGCGGCCCCTGCCGCCGTGGTACCGGTACGGCCACGGGCGCGTGCTCAACCGTGGCTGACCCGGAGCTCCTTGATGCCGTTGAGCCAGGCCGCGCGCAGCCGGCGCGGGCCCTCGCCGGCCAGGCGGAGGTCGGGCAGGGCGTCGGCCAGGGCGTTGAAGATCAGGTCGATCTCCATGATGGCGAGGGACTTGCCGAGGCAGAAGTGCGGCCCGCCGCCGCCGAAGCCGAGGTGGGGGTTGGGGTCGCGGGTGATGTCGAAGGCGTCCGGGTTCTCGAAGACCTCGGGGTCGTGGTTGGCGGAGGAGTAGAAGAGCCCCACCCGGTCGCCCGCCTTGATCTTCCGGCCGCCCAGCTCCGTGTCCTGCGTGGCGGTGCGCTGGAAGGACACCACCGGGGTGGCCCAGCGGACGATCTCCTCGGCGGCCGTCGCCGGCCGGGTCGTCTTGTACAGCTCCCACTGGTCGGGGTGGGTCAGGAAGGCGTGCATGCCGTGGCTGATGGCGTTGCGCGTGGTCTCGTTGCCCGCGACCGCGAGCAGCAGCACGAAGAAGCCGAACTCGTCGGAGCCCAGGTTGCCCTGGCCCTCGGCCGCCACCAGCTGCGTGACGATGTCGTTGGCCGGGCACTGCTTGCGGGCGGCGGACAGGTTCATGGCGTAGCCGATGAGCTCCATCGCCGCGTTGGAGCCGACCTCCTCGGTGATCGCGTACTCGGGGTCGTCGTACGCGATCATCTTGTTCGACCAATCGAAGATGCGCAGCCGGTCCTCCTGCGGTACGCCGATCAGTTCGGCGATGGCCTGGAGGGGGAGCTCGCACGCCACCTGCGTGACGAAGTCGAAGCTCCCGTCGCCGCTTCCGTCGCCGGAGGCGGCCAGGGCCTCCGCGACGATTTTCCGGGCCCGGTCGCGCAGGGCCTGTTCCAGGCCGCGGATGGCCCGAGGGGTGAAGCCGCGCTGGACGATCTGGCGAACGCGGGTGTGCTCCGGCGGGTCCATGTTCAGCATGATCAGGCGCTGGGCGTCTATCTGCTCGCGCTGGATGTGCTCGTTGAAGCGGATGATCGCCGTGTTGGTGGTGGAGGAGAACAGCTCCGGGTGTGTGGAGACGTACTTGACGTCCGCGTGCCGGGTCACGGCCCAGTAGCCCTCGTCGTCGAAGCCGGTGACGCCCCTTCGCTGCGGGCACCACCACACGGGTGCGGTCTGCCGCAGCCGTGCGAATTCGGGGAAGGGGACGCGGTCCTGGAGGAGGTCGGGGTCGGTGGCGTCGAAGCCTTCGGGCAGCTCGGGACAGGGCATCGGGCGACTCCAAAGTCTGACGGCCCATCAGAAGTTGGCTTGAAGGTAGTAACGAGTTCCAGAAGTGACAAGGGCCCTCACGCCAACTGTTGCGTGTGGAATCCGTGTAAGCCGCGTGCAAGACCCTTGCGTGCCGGGCCTCCGGGTCATAAGACTGCGAGGAGAACTAGAACGCGTACTAGTTCGAGCGGGGCGCCGGGACGGCCCGCCGCGTCGGCACAGTGCAGGAGAGGACGAGCTCATGGCCGCGGAACCCGTCATCGTCGAAGCCGTACGCACCCCCATCGGCAAGCGCGGGGGCGCGCTCGCCAACCTCCATCCCGCCTACCTGCTCGGCGAGACGTACCGCGAACTCCTCGCCCGGACCGGAATCCAGCCCGACTGCGTCGAACAGATCGTCGGCGGCACCGTCACCCACGCAGGCGAGCAGTCCATGAACCCGGCCCGCAACGCCTGGCTCGCCATGGGCCTGCCGTACGAGACCGCCGCGACGACCGTGGACTGCCAGTGCGGCAGCTCGCAGCAGGCCAACCACATGGTCGCCAACATGATCTCCGGCGGGGTCATCGACATCGGCATCGCCTGCGGCGTCGAGGCGATGAGCCGGGTGCCGCTGGGCTCCGGCTCCAAGCACGGCCCCGGCAAGCCGTTCCCGGACGAGTGGAACGTCGACCTCCCGAACCAGTTCGAGGCCGCCGAGCGGATCGCCCGCCACCGGGGTCTGACCCGCGAGGACGTCGACCGGCTCGGACTCCTCTCCCAGGAGCGGGCCGCCGCAGCGTGGGCCGAGGAGCGGTTCAAGCGGGAGACGTTCGCCGTCCAGGTCCCCACCACGGAGGAGGAGCAGGCCGCCGGGCAGGGCATGTGGCGCCTCGTCGACCGGGACGAGGGGCTGCGCGACACCAGCATGGAGGCGCTGGCCCGGCTCAAGCCGGTCATGCCGACCGCCGTGCACACCGCCGGGAACTCCTCGCAGATATCCGACGGTGCCGCCGCCGTGATGTGGGCCTCACGCAAGATGGCCCGCGCGCTCAAGCTCAGGCCGCGCGCCCGGATCGTCGCCCAGGCCCTCGTCGGTGCCGACCCGCACTACCACCTCGACGGCCCGATCGACGCGACGCGGGCCGTGCTCGGCAAGGCCGGGATGTCCCTCAAGGACATCGACCTGGTCGAGATCAACGAGGCCTTCGCCTCTGTCGTCCTCAGCTGGGCCCAGGTCTTCGAACAGGACCTGGGCAAGGTCAACGTCAACGGCGGCGGCATCGCGCTCGGCCACCCCGTCGGCGCGACCGGGGCCCGGCTGATCACCACCGCGCTGCACGAACTGGAACGCCGCGACAAGGAATTCGCGCTGATCACCATGTGTGCGGGCGGCGCGCTGGCGACCGGGACGATCATCCAGCGGCTGTGACCGCGCGCTGCGCGCACCGAACCCTGTGGGATGGGAAACAGGAGGCCCCGGTGGCCGGACCTGGGGAGGTCCGGCCACCGGGGCCTTCGCACTGCTCGCGGCGCAGCGGGGTCACTGGTGGCTTAGTACCAGTGGTGGGCCTGCCAGAAGTTCCAGGCACCGACCGGGCTGCCGTAGCGGGAGTTCATGTAGTCCAGGCCCCACTTGATCTGGGTGGCCGGGTTGGTCTTCCAGTCCGCGCCGGCCGAGGCCATCTTCGAGCCCGGCAGGGCCTGGACCAGGCCGTACGCGCCCGAGGAGGAGTTCGTGGCCGTGTGGTTCCAGCCGCTCTCACGGGAAACGATGTTGTTGAAGGCGGCGAACTGGGCCGGGTCCTTGATCATCTGGTGCGCGATCGCCTTGGCGCTCATCGGGGCCGCCTGGGCGGGAACCGTGGCGAGCATGGTGCCGGCGACGCCCAGGGCGACGATGGAGCCGGCGAGGGTCTTCTTGGAGGCGGCGATGCGGCGGATGATCTTGGACACGGAGTGAACCTTCCGAAGGGGGCAAGGGTCGTCGCGGCATGCCGAAGACATGCGTGAGCCACTCACGCGGAGGAGAGGGGTTCGTGGGGGGAAGAGGAGTCCGGGGTTTGAACCCGGGGGAAGCTCGGTCCGCCCTGCGACTCATCCAGTTCTACAGACCGGCCAGGGGGCTGGCAACGACGGATCTTACTAGCTCCCCTCGCAGAAGGGCCGTAGCGAAACCCCGTCCGGCGTGCCGGTGGAGCGCCCGGAGGCCTACTATCGCGGGTCGTATGTGACGTAGCTCCTATGGGGCGTGTCACCGCCAAGGGGGCTGAATGTCGCCTTCTGTGCCTGTTTGTACACGCTGATGGGCGCGTGCCGGGCCGCTCTCGCTCCCGGGATCGAAAGAAGCGGGCGCCTCGAACGACGCTTTCCGTACCGCCCGGCGCAGCGCCTTCAGCAGCGTGCCGCCGATCGCGAGGGTCAGTACGACGGTCAGCACGGCCCGGCCCAGGTCCCATCCCAGCGAGGTCGCCACGCAGTACGCGGCGAAGCGCGTCAGATTGGCGGCGACCGGATCCCCCGGGTGGAACGAGATCCCCTGCCCCATGCCCTGCAGCAGCACCCACCCCTGCAGGTTCATGACCGTGCCGTACGCGAACGAGCCCGCGAACCCGTACGCCGCCAGCATCAGCAGCTCCACCCGGCCCCGGAGCCTCCCCCAAGCTCTCGGCTTCGCTCGACCAGGGGGGACCCCCATCGCGCCGGGCAGCAGTCCGGCGCCCAGCGAGAACCAGCCCATCGCCAGCATCTGGAACGGCATCCACGGCCCGACCCCGCCCGTGAGCAGGGCGGAGGCGAACATCGTGACCGAGCCGAGGACGAAGCCGAAGCCCGGGCCGAGGACGCGGCCGCTGAGCACCATCAGGAAGAACATCGGCTCCAGGCCGGCCGTGCCCGCACCCAGCGGCCGCAGCGCCGCCCCGACCGCGGCGAGCACACCGAGCATCGCCACCGCCTTGGCGTCCATGCCCTGGTCGGCGATGGTCGCCACGACGACTGCGACGAGGAGGGGGAGCAGCCCCGCGAAGAGCCAGGGGGCGTCCTGCGAGTGGGCGAGGCCGGACCCGCGGTCGGCGAGGAGCGGCCAGCCGAAGGCCGCGATGCCGATGAGGGTGACGAGGAGCAGCGCGGCGGCGGCGCGGGGGCCGATGCGCAGGGGACGTGTGGGGCGCGCGGGGCGGCCGGGTCGGGCCGGGTGGTTCATGTGGTCGGCCCGCCGTCGGTGAGGGCGAGGGCCCGGGCGACCTGGGTCACCGTGAGCCAGCGCCCCGGGGCCAGGATCTTGGCCACCTGCGGCGCGAAGGCCGGGGACGACACGACGACCTCGGCGGTCGGGCCGTCCGCGACGATCTCGCCGCCCGCCAGGATCACGACCCGGTGGGCCAGTTCCGCGGCGAGCTCCACGTCGTGGGTGGCGAGGACGATGGCGTGCCCGTCGGCGGCCAGCGTCCGCAGGATCTCGATCAGGCGGGCCTTGGCCGCGTAGTCCAGACCGCGGGTGGGCTCGTCGAGCAGGAGCAGGGCCGGCCGGCCGGTGAGTACGAGGGCCAGTGCGAGGGCCAGGCGCTGGCCCTCGGAGAGGTCCCGGGGGTGGGTGTCGTCGGGGACGTCGGGCAGCAGCTCCCGGACCAGGGCCCGGCAGGTGCCGGCCGGCCGGCCGGCGTCGGCGTCGGCGGCAGTGCACTCGGCGGCCACGGTGTCGGCGTAGAGGAGGTCGCGGGGCTCCTGCGGTACGAGGCCGACGCGGCGGACCATCTCCTGCGGTGCGGTGCGGTGGGGGATGCGGCCGCCGACGGTCACCGTGCCGGTGGTGGGGGCCATGGTGCCGATGAGGGTGGCGAGGAGGGTGGACTTGCCGGCGCCGTTGCGGCCCATGAGGGCGATGGTCTCGCCGGGCGCCACGGAGAGGTCGATGCCGTGCAGGACCTCGGCGCGGCCGCGGCGGAGGGAGAGGGAGGCGAGCCGGGCCACGGGCTCGACCGGGGCGCCGACGCCGGCAGGGCCGGTGTCCGTGCCGGTGGCCGTGCCGGCGCCGGCGGGGGTCGGCGTGCTCCGGCGGAGCAGGCGTGCCAGGAGGGCGGAGCGGAGGCCGGGGCGGAGGGCGGGGCCGCTGCGCGGGGCCTCTTCCCCGGCCCGCCCCTTCCCGAACCCGGGGCTCCGCCCCAGACCCCGCGCCTCGAACGCCGGCGAGGGCGCGGCCGGATCGGGGAGGCGGGAGAGGAGGGCGGGGGACTGGCGGCGGGCGTCGCGGACCGACAGGGGGATGGGGGACCAGCCCGCGAGGCGGCCCAGGGCGACCACCGGGGGGTGGACCGGGGAGACCGCCATGACGGAGGACGGGGTTCCGAGGACCGGCGCCGCCCCCGGAGCCGGGAGGAGCAGTACCCGGTCGGCGTACTGGACGACCCGCTCCAGGCGGTGCTCCGCCATCAGCACCGTGGTGCCCAGGTCGTGGACCAGGCGCTGGAGGACGGCCAGGACCTCCTCGGCGGCCGCCGGGTCCAGCGCCGACGTGGGCTCGTCCAGCACCAGGACCTTCGGGTGCGGCGTCAGGACCGAGCCGATCGCGACCCGCTGCTGCTGGCCGCCGGACAGGGTGGCGAGGGGACGGTCGCGGAGCTCGTTCAGGCCGAGCAGGTCCAGGGTCTCCTCGACCCGGCGGCGCATGACGGCCGGGGCCAGACCGAGGGACTCCATGCCGTACGCCAGCTCGTCCTCGACCACGTCCGTCACGAAATGGGCGAGCGGGTCCTGGCCGACCGTACCCACGACATCCGCGAGTTCGCGCGGCCTGTGGGAGCGCGTGTCGCGGCCCGCGACCGTGACGCGGCCCCGCAGCGTGCCCCCGGTGAAATGCGGGACCAGGCCCGAGACCGCACCCAGGAGGGTCGACTTGCCGACACCCGACGGGCCGACCAGCAGCGTGAGCTCGCCCTCCGGGATCACCAGGTCGGCATCGCGGAGGGCGGGCTGCGCGGCGCCGTCGTACGTGACCGACACCTGCTCGAAGCGGATCACTGCGACGCCTCCTTGGGCGGTACGGGCGCCACGAAGGCGGGGAGCAGGCCGATGAGGATCGCGGCCGCCGGCCACAGCGGGAGCGTGGGCGCCGCGAGGGGGACCACACCGGGGTGCAGGGCGCCCGGGGCGACGCTCCCGGCGTAGACCAGGGCGGCGGCGACGGCCGCCCCCGACCCGGCGACCAGCCACGCGCGCCCGCCCCAGCGGTCGGGCCGGTAACGGGTCCGGATGCTGCGCCGCCCGCCGAGGCGCAGGCCCGCGAGCGCCAGGACGAGGCCGATGAGCAGGACCGGCAGCCCGTACGCGGCGCCCTCGGCGGCGAGCAGCCCGTACGTGCCCGCGCACATGCCGAGCAGGCCGCCGAGGGTGAGCGCGTTGGTGGTGTGCCGCACGGCGGACGGGACGTGCGCGGTACGGCCGTAGCCGCGCGCGTCCATCGAGGCGGCAACGGCGACGGAGCGCTCCAGGGCGCCCTCCAGGACGGGCAGGCCGATCTGGAGGACCGCCTTGATGCCGCCTGTCGGGCGGCCGCGCAGGCGGCGGGCGGTCCGCAGGCGGGCGACGTCCGCGACCATGTTCGGCGCGAAGGTCATGGCGACGACGACGGCGACACCGGCCTCGTACAGGGCGGCCGGGAGGGATTTCAGCAGCCGGGCCGGATTCGCGAGGGCGTTCGCGGCGCCGACGCAGACGAGGAGGGCGGCCAGTTTGGCGCCGTCGTAGAAGGCGAAGACGAGCTGCTCGGCGGTGACGCGGCCGCCGAGGCGGATGCCCTGGGCCGCCCAGGCGGGCAGCGGGACCTCGGGGAGGGCGAAGAGGGTGTGCGAGCCGGGGATGGGGGAGCCGAGGAGTACGGAGAACACCAGGCGCAGGGCGACGACGAAGAGGCCGAGCCTGAGGAAGGCGCCGTAGGAACGGGCCCAGGGGGCGGTGGTGCGGCGGGCGGCCACGACATAGCCGGCCACGCCGACGATCAGGCCGAGGAGCAGCGGATTGGTGGTGCGGGAGGCGGCGGTGGCCAGGCCGAGGGCCCAGAGCCACCACGCTCCCGCGTGCAGGGCGTTGCCCCGGCGGGCCTGCGGCGGGGCAACCCGGCTGCCCCGGCTCTTCTCGTATGACGACCCATACGTCTCGTACGTCGGCCAGGACGCGGGGTCGGCCTGCCCGGCGGGCCCGGGCCCGGCCGGGGGCACGTCGCCGGGTGCGGGCCGGCGTGGCCGACCCACACCCCGCCCGGCGGTGCCGGCTGCACCGGGCGTGTTGGCCGTGCCGGCCGTGTCGGTCGTATTCGCTGGGGCGGTGGTGCCGGTCGTGCCACCTGCTCGGGCGGAGCCGTCGGGCCCCGGCGCCGCGGCATCCGTGGACGCTCCCGGCGTCGAGCGCGGGCTTTCGGCGGGACGCGGGATGCCGGCCCGGGCCCGCGAAGCAGACGCGGGGGGCTCGGCGCCGTGCGGGGTATCGGCCGCCCCGTGGGCAGGGTCGGTCATCGGTTGCGGCGGCGGGACTGCCAGACCGCGGCTGCCGCCAGGGCGGCAACCGCCGCCAGGCCGGCCACGAGGCCCGTCGACGGGCCGCCGTCCTCGGCCTGCCCCTTGGACTCGTCCTGCTTCGACGGCTTCGGCTCCGCATCCGCGATCTGCTCGCCGCAGCCCTGCTTCGGGTAGCCCGACACCGCGCACAGCAGCGCCGCGCTGTTGTAGCGGAGCGGCTTGGCGACCTCCGCCAGCGCCTCGGCCGCCGTGGCGTCCGGGGCGACCTGGGCGCAGGCCGTGCGCGGAGCGTCCTGCGGCGGGGTGTCGTCCGCCGGGGCGTCCGCCGGGACTCCGAAGTCGACGACCACCGCGATCCGCTTGCGGCCCTCCACGGCCGGGGTCGACGCGCAGACCGCCGCGAAGTCGGCCGCCGCGCGCGGCTTCGCCGCCTCGGCCGCCGCGTCCGGGCTCACCGCGAAGCGGAAGCCCAGGGCCGCGCCGTCCGCCGGGCGGGCCGTAGAGGGGCCCTGGGTGGCGTACTGCCACTGGCCCCCCGGGCCCTCCCAGAACGACCAGTAGCGGTAGCCCGCCGCCAGTGCCGGGGAGGCCGCGAGGAAGGTGAGGAGGATGCCGACCGCGAGGGCCGGCAGGGTCAGGCCGCGGCGCATCAGAGCTGGTTCTTCTTCCGGCGGCCGCTCAGCAGGACCCCGATGCCCATGCCGGCCGCCAGGCCCGCGCCCACGATCCACCAGATGTTGTTGTCGGAGCCGGAGTCGGACTCCGCCTTGCCGGCCTTGTCCTTCGCCGCGGCGGCGTCACCCGTCTGCGGGCCCGTCGCGTTCAGTGCCGTCACCAGGTCGGTGCCGCCGAACGACTTCGGGTCCGTGCCCGTCGCGTGCGCGGCCAGCACCAGGGTGCCGAGGGCCGCCGGGTTGCCCTTGGCCCACTCCGCCGAGTTCGCCTTCAGCCACTCCAGCGCGCCCGCCGCCGACTGCTTGTGCCCGGCCGCGGCCAGGGCGATCACCGCGTCCGCGGTGTTGCCGGTGTCCGCGGTCGGCTGGTCCGCGCCCGGGGTGACCGCCGTGAGGTGGCCGTCCTTCTTCAGCGCCTCGGCCAGGTAGCCGGCCGCGCCCTGGGCCGCGCCCGCCGGGTCGGCCGCACCCGCAGGGCAGGGCAGCGCGGCCGCGGGGGTGTCCGTGGCGGAAGGGGCCACGACCGGTCCCTGGCCGAGGCCGGCCAGGACCGCGGCGGCCGTGGCGTCGGCATTGGCCGGCAGCTTGCCGTCGGCCGGCTGGTACCCGAAGGCGCCCCGGTCGGCTTCCGGCTCGGCGGCGCAGCCCAGCTGGAAGGCGAGCAGGCCCTCGTACGCGGACTTGCCCGCCTTCGACTTGACCTCGGCCGGCTTCTCGCCGGCCGCGGCCAGCGCGCTGATGACCACGGAGGTGGAGCTGGCCTCGCTCGGGGTGCCGGGGACGAAGGCCCAGCCGCCGTCCTCGTTCTGGACGGACTTCAGCCAGTCCACGCCCTTCTTCACCGCCGCGTCCTGGCCGCCCAGCGCCTTCAGCGCCTGCACGGCCACGGCGGTGGCGTTCGTGTCGAACATCGTCTTGTCGTCGCAGGCCGCACCCGCATCCGCGCGGAAGGAGGCGAAGCCGCCGTTCGCGCACTGCTGGCCGACGAGCCAGCCGACGGCCTCCTTGGCCGGCTTGACGCCCACCGTGTTCTGGGCCAGCAGTGCGAACGACTGCCGCCACACACCGTCGTACGTCGGGTCCTTCTTGCCGAACAGCCCGGACGGGATCACCGGGGCCGGCGGGGCGGACGGGGAGGGCGCGGCGAGGGCTGCGGGGGCGGCGCCCACGCAGAGCACGGCGGAGGCGGCGAGCGCGGCTGCGCTGCGGCGGACGTTCATGGGGGCGGGTGCCTCTCGTGCTGGGGAGCAGGAGGCAGGCGCGCACAGGGCACCGGGCTCCGGCTCCGTTTACCTCGACGGTGCCGGCCGCCGGGACTCCGGCGGCGCGAGCCGCGCACCTCGCGTACGGGGCAGTCCGGCTTCCCGCCCGGCAGGGGCCGGGGCGGGTCACGGTTGCGGGTCAGCGCCGGGATCTCACCGGCTTCCCCCCGTACGGAAGGGTGGACGACGGGTTTACTGTACCGGCCCGTAGCAGCCCGGAAAGGGGGGCGCCCGGCCGCAGTGCCCCTTACCGGCGGGCCTGCCCCGCCGGCGGGCCAGGCTCCGTCGTCACAGTGCGCGGTACGTGACCGGGTCGCTGCCCGGGACCGCCTCGGCCCGGCCCTGTTTCACCAGCCGGCGCACATGGGCCTCCGCTTCCGAGACGGCGATGTTGCGGGAGCCGTACGGGATCTGCTCCCAGGGACGGTTCCACTCCATGCGCTCGGCCATCCCCCACGGGGTCAGCGGCTCGGCCAGCAGTTCCCGCAGCCCGGTCAGCCGCTCCTCGTGGTGGCGCAGCAGTTCGCCCACCCGGGCCGGTGCGTCGGTGAAGGCGTGCTGGTGGGCGGGGAGCACCTCGGCCGGGTCGAGGCGGCCGATCCGTTCGAGGGAGTCGAGGTAGTCGCCGAGGGGGTCGGTGACCCGGGTGACCCCGTTTTCGTCGGGGGCCTCGTAGAGCCCGATGTGCGGGGAGATCCCGGGCAGCAGGTGGTCCCCGGAGAAGAGGCGGCCGTTGCCGGGGAGGTTCGCCGGGTGCTGTTCCTCCAGGTGCAGGCAGACGTGGCCGGGGGTGTGCCCGGGGGTCCAGACGGCGCGCAGGCGGCGCCCGGCGAGGGGGAGCAGCTCGCCGGGGACGATCTCCCGGTCGGGGACGGCGGCGCGCAGGCCGGGCAGGTGGGGGCCCCTCCCGTGCCGAAGGCCATGGGGGAGCGTGCGGCTGCCCGCGCGGGCCGCCCGCAGGGGGGCGATGTGCTCCTCGGGGGCTCCGGCGGCGGCGAGCTTCCCGCTCATGTAGTCGAACCAGACGCCGGGCTCGGCGGAGCGGGTCCGTACGACGACCTCGGTGTCGGCGGCGTGCATGGCGATCCAGGCGCCGGAGGCCTCGCGGACCCGGCCGGACAGTCCGTGGTGGTCGGGGTGGTGGTGGGTGATGACGACCCCGTGGACGTCTGCGACCGCGATGCCGAGCGCCCCGAGTCCGGCGACGAGGGTGTCCCAGGACTGCGGGTCGTCCCAGCCGGTGTCGACGAGAACGGGGCCGCGGTCGGTGTCGAGGACGTATACGAGGGTGTGGCCGAGGGGGTTGTCGGGGATCGGGACCTTGATGCCGCGCACGCCGCCGCCGTGGTCGGTGACGTGCGGGGTGACGTGCGGGGTGATGTGTGGTGCGGTCTGCGGGGTGGCCTGGTCGGGTGTGTCCTGCGGCATGAGGGCTCCCTGTCTGCGCCCGGCCGGGTCTGCGCCGCCCGGCCCACTCTCACGAGAACGTGTTCCAGTAGTAGCCCAAGTCGACCAGCTGCGGCCCGTTCTGACCAGTCGTTGGATCTCCCGGACTGTTCCGTCCTGGCCGTGGACTCCTGGAACTAGAACTGGTATCAGTTCGGGAACGCCAAGCCGCAGGAGGCAGCAGCCATGACCGAGCTCGTGGAACACGGACACCTGTTCATCGGCGGGGAATGGACGGATCCGCTGGGCACCGACACGATCGAGATCGTCTCCCCCCACACCGAGCAGGTCATCGGCAGCGTCCCCCACGCCTCCTGCGCGGACGTGGACCGCGCGGTCGCCGTCGCGCGGAGGGCCTTCGACGAGGGCCCCTGGCCCCGGATGTCCCTGGACGAGCGGATCGCCGTCGTCACCCGGATCAAGGACGCCATCGCCGTCCGGCACGAGGAGATCGCCCGCTCGATCAGCTCCCAGAACGGGTCCCCGTACTCCTGGAGCGTCCTCGCGCAGGCGCTCGGCCCGATGATGGTCTACGACGCCGCGATCCAGGTCGCACGCGCCTACCCGTACGAGGAGCACCGCCAGGGAGTGCTCGGGCCGATCCTGGTGCGCCGGGAGCCGGTGGGCGTGGTCGCGGCCGTCATCCCGTGGAACGTGCCGCAGTTCGTGGCCGCCGCCAAGCTCGCGCCCGCGCTGCTGACGGGGTCGACGGTGATCCTGAAGCCGTCCCCCGAGTCGCCGCTGGACTCGTTCATCCTCGCCGACATCGCGCGGGAGGCGGGGCTGCCGGAGGGCGTGCTGTCGATCCTGCCCGCCGACCGGGAGGTCAGCGAGTACCTGGTCGGCCACCCCGGAGTCGACAAGGTGGCCTTCACCGGCTCCGTCGCCGCCGGCCGGCGCGTGATGGAGGTCGCCGCCCGCAACCTGACCCGGGTCACGCTCGAACTCGGCGGCAAGTCCGCCGCCGTGATCCTGCCCGACGCCGACCTGGAGTCCACCATCGCCGGGATCGTCCCGGCGGCCTGGATGAACAACGGGCAGGCCTGCGTGGCCCAGACCCGGGTGCTCGCGCCGCGCAGCCGGTACGAGGAGGTCGCCGAGGCGCTCGCGGCCGCGGCCGGCGCGCTGGTGGTCGGCGACCCGCTGGACCCGGCGACACAGCTCGGGCCGCTGGTGGCCAGGCGGCAGCAGCAGCGCTCGCTGGACTACATCCGGATCGGGCAGGAGGAGGGGGCGAAGGTCCTGGCGGGCGGCGGCCGCCCGGCGGGGCTGGAGCAGGGCTGGTACGTGGAGCCGACGCTCTTCGGGGACGTGGACAACTCGATGCGGATCGCCCGCGAGGAGATCTTCGGACCGGTCGTCTGCCTGATCCCGTACGGGGACGAGGCGGAGGCGGTACGGGTCGCCAACGACTCGGAGTTCGGGCTGAGCGGCAGCGTCTGGACGGGGGACGTCGAGCACGGCATCGACTTCGCCCGGCAGGTGCGGACGGGCACCTTCAACGTGAACACCTTCAGCCTGGACATGCTGGGTCCGTTCGGCGGCTACAAGAACAGTGGTGTGGGGCGGGAGTTCGGGCCCGAGGGGCTGAGCGAGTACCTGGAGCACAAGATGATCCACCTGCCGGCGGGCTACGCGACGGGCGCGTGACCGCCGTGGGTGACCGGTGGCACGTGGAGGTGGACCGGGGCGTCTGCATCGGCTCGGGGATGTGCGTGAACCACGCACCGGAGGGCTTCGCCCTGGACTCGGCGCGCCAGTCGCATCCGCGGGACCCGGAGACGGACGCGAACGAGCCGGTCCTGACGGCGGCGGAGGGCTGCCCCGTGGAGGCCATCATGATCACCCTGGCGGGGACGGGAGAGGCGGTGTTCCCGCCGGAGGAGTAGGGGGCGGGGCGGGGGTTGGGGGCGGAGTCCGTGTACTCCGCGGCGCGCATCCGGGCGGGATACCGGGGGCGGTGTTCCGGTCGGCCGGGATCAGGGAGTGTCCGGGGGCGTCCCGCCAGTCCACTGTCCTTCCGGTTCGGTCCGGGCCGTCAAGGGCGCTCCTCCTCGTTCCTCGTCGTCGCGTCGCTTCGCGATGTCGCTGCGCTCCACCCTTGACTGCCCGGCCCGCCCCGGAATGCCAAAGACTGTCGGGAAGCCCCCGAAGGATGGCCGGGAGGTTCAGATTCAGGAGCGGGCCCGTCAGAGACCCAGGGCGCGTATCCCTGTCATCCGCACCCAGCCCCGCCAGGGCCACCAGGCCGGAGCGAGGTGGTCCGCGGGGAAGGCCCGTCCCCCTCAAGGGCCCGCATCCACCCCATCCCGCACCCAGATGGGGCCAACCTGCACCAGACAGCGGCGAGAAGCCCACCGGGACCCGTGCCGGCCCGCGGACGCATCAAATCGCTACGCGCTCCTCATTGCTCGGCGTCCGACGGCCGTCCGGGGCTGATACCCGCACCCAAAGGACGACCACGGCGAGGCGAGGAGCGCGTGGGCGCATCAGATCGCTACGCGCTTCGCCCGGCTTGGCGTCCGGCGGCCGTCTGAGTCCGGTCGACAGGGGGGAGGCAGGGGAGGATCGTGGGCAGGGAGGTAGGGATGACCCCTGGCTGCATCTTCAGGGGAAGGCGAAGCCATGAACGGACCCATCCGGCCGGCTCTTGTCGGGGCCCTTGTCGTCTCACTGGCCGGACTCTTCCCGGCCGCCCACGCCGTGGCGGCCCCTCCGGCGGCCAGCACGTGCACGATCACTGCCGGCCCGAAGGAGGGAACGGTGACCCTCCATGTCTCCGGTTTCCGTGGCGACCTGCGGGTGACGGAGACGAGCGGCAAGTACAACAAGATCATCCACAAGGGCACGTCGGAGATCCCGGGGCTGCCGGAGGGCTCCTACACCGTCGAGTGGAGCAACGCGACGACGCCTGACGAGAACCAGCACACCGTGTGTACGGGGGAAACGGGCACCTCGACGGACCAGAACGAGAACCAGTACCGAAGGGGCTTCCAGCAAGGCCTGAAGGACACTCTTGAAGCCTGCAAGAAGAATCAGCCGCAGCACCTCACGCAACCCAACCCGGACTGGCAGGCCGGCTACGACAAGGGCGCCGAAACCGCCCTCAACAGCAAGCGCTGCGCGGCCTGACGTCGACGCACCCAGAGACGGTCTTCCGGCCGTCGTGTGGTGCGGGTGTCAACCCCAGACGGCCGCCGGACGCCGAGCAATGAGGAGCGCGTAGCGATCTGATGCGCCTACGGGCCCGGGAGGGGCCTCTGGTCGTCGTGTGGTGCGGGTATCAGCCCCGGACGGCCGTCGGACGCCGAGCAATGAGGAGCGCGTAGCGATTTGATGTGTCCGCGGGCCGGCACGGGTCCCGGTGGGCTTCTCGCCGCTGTCTGGTGCAGGTCGGGTCCGCCCGGGTCCGGTAAAGAGTCGGATGCGGGCCCTTGAGGGGGCTGGCCCGTCCCCGCGGCCCCGGCGCCGTCCCGGATCGATGGTCCTGGCGGGGCTGGGTGCGGATGACAGGGACTCCTGACCGGGAACTCTGACGCGGGGCCGCTCCTGAATCTGAACCTCCCGGGCCATCCTTCGGGGGCTTCCCGACAGTCTTTGGCATTCCGGGGCGGGCCGGGCGGTCAAGGGTGGCCGAAGGCCATCGCGAAGCGACGCGACGACGAGGAACGAGGAGGAGCGCCCTTGACGGGCCGGACCGACACGGAAGGACAGTGGACTGGCGGGACGCCCCCGGACCCTCCCTGATCCCGGCCGACCGGAAAACCGCCCCGGGAGTTCCGCCCGCCCCTCGCGACCCCGAGCCCACGGACCCCGCCCCCGCCCCCGGCGTCCCGGCCGTCCCGCCCGGCGCAGCGCGTGCAGCCCGCCCCGCATCCGCGCGTCGGTTCAGGCCTTTTCCCGGGGTGCCGTCATGTCGATCAGGCGGCAGACCGTCTCGATGTCGATCTTGACCTGGGCGATCGAGGCGCGGCCCGAGAGCCAGGTGATCAGCGCCGAGTGCCAGGTGTGCTCGATCACCCGGACCGCGGAGAGCTGCTCCGCCGTCGGCGGGGCGTCCAGGCCCATCGCGTCCAGGATGATCGCCGTGGTCAGCCGGGACACCGTGTCCACCTCGGGGCTCACGCTGCGGTCCGCGAACGTCAGTGCGCGGACCATCGCGTCGGCGAGGTGCGGCTCGCGCTGGAGCGCGCGGAAGGCGCGCATGAGCGTCTCCGCGACCCGGGCCGCCGGCTCCTCGCCCGCCGGGGGCCGTTTGCGCAGCGTCGTGTGCATGTGCTGGAGCTGGTCCTGCATCGTGGCGACGAGCAGGTGCACCTTGGAGGGGAAGTACCGGTACAGGGTGCCCAGCGCGACCCCGGCCGCCTCGGCGACCTCGCGCATCTGGACGGCGTCGAAACCGCCCCGGCTCGCGAGCTGTGCGCTGGCGTGCAGGATCCGGCGGCGGCGCGCCTCCTGGCGCTCCGTCAGGGGAGGGGACGCCGTCGTGGCGACGGCTTTCACATCCGCTGTCATCTGTCCCGTTCCATGGCGTTCCGTGTCGTTGCGGTGCTGATTTCCGGGCCGTTCGCGTCGTGATCGGCAGCCAGCATGCCAGCCGCCGAAGCCGTGGCGCGAATCACCTGCTCCGCCTCTTACGGTGTGGTTTCCGGCCGGTAGATTCAATGGTCATCGACGGATCAAGTCTGAAACTTGTTCTACATTATGCGAGCGGTTACGCTCCGGCGAAAGTGCAGGGAGAAGGGGGCCGAGAGTGACCGCTGAGGCCATGGTGACGAGCCCTTTCGCGGGTTCCGCCACCGACGGCGACCGCCCGTTGCGCATCGCACTCCTCACCTATAAGGGGAACCCGTTCTGCGGCGGTCAGGGCGTCTACGTCCGGCACCTCTCGCGGGAGCTCGTGAAGCTGGGCCACTCCGTCGAGGTCATCGGCGCGCAGCCGTACCCGGTCCTCGACACCGGCGCCACGCTCACCGAGCTGCCGAGCCTCGACCTGTACCGCCAGCCCGACCCGTTCCGTACGCCGAAGCTCGACGAGTACCGGGACTGGATCGACGCGCTTGAGGTCGCCACCATGTGGACCGGCGGATTCCCCGAGCCGCTGACCTTCTCGCTGCGGGCCCGGCGCCATCTCGCCGCCCGCGCGGGCGAGTTCGACGTCATCCACGACAACCAGACGCTCGGGTACGGCCTGCTGGCCGACCTCGGTGCACCGCTGGTCACCACCATTCACCACCCCATCACCGTCGACCGCAAGCTGGACCTGGCCGCCGCCAAGGACCGCCGCAGGCGGGCCTCCGTACGGCGCTGGTACGCCTTCACCCGCATGCAGGGGCGCGTCGCCCGCCGGCTTCCCTCGGTGCTGACCGTCTCCGGATCCTCCAAGCAGGAGATCGCCGAGCACCTGGGCGTGCGGGACGAGCGCATCCACGTCGTCCACATCGGCGCCGACACCGACCTGTGGTCGCCCGACGCGTCCGTCGCCGAGGTACCCGGGCGGATCGTCACCACCTCCAGCGCCGACGTCCCGCTCAAGGGGCTCGTGCACCTCGTCGAGGCGCTCGCGAAGCTGCGGACCGAGCAGCCCGAGGCCCACCTCGTCGTCGTCGGCAAGCGCGCCGAGCAGGGTCCGGTCGCCCGCGCGATCGACTCGTACGGGCTCCAGGACGCGGTCCGCTTCGTCAAGGGCGTCACCGACGCCGAGCTGGTCGACCTGGTGCGCAGCGCGCAGGTCGCCTGCGTGCCCTCGCTGTACGAGGGGTTCTCGCTGCCGGCGGCCGAGGCGATGGCCACCGGCACCCCGCTGGTCGCCACCACCGGCGGTGCCATCCCGGAGGTCGCGGGGCCCGACGGCGAGACCTGCCTCGCGGTGCCGCCCGGTGACGCGGGCGCGCTGTCCGCCGCGCTGGGCCGGATGCTGGGCGACCCGCAGCTGCGGGCCCGCCTCGCCGCCGCCGGACGCGAGCGGGTGCTGTCCCGGTTCACCTGGGCCAGAGCCGCCGAGGGCACCGCCGCGCACTACCGGGCCGCCATCGAGCAGACAGCCGGCCGCACCGGCCGCGCGCGGTGACCTTCCGCTCCGTCCCACGCTCCCTCCACCTTCCCCACCCCCTTCACTCCCGCGACCGCGAAGGCAGGACCCCGTGCTGACCGTCGATTTCTCCCGGTTCCCGCTCGCCGCAGGCGACCGTGTGCTCGATCTGGGCTGCGGCGCCGGCCGGCACGCCTTCGAGTGCTACCGGCGCGGCGCCCAGGTGGTCGCAGTCGACCGCAACGGCGAGGAGATCCGCGAGGTCGCCAAGTGGTTCGCCGCGATGAAGGAGGCCGGCGAGGCTCCGGCCGGTGCCACCGCCACCGCGATGGAGGGCGACGCGCTGGCCCTGCCCTTCCCCGACGAGTCCTTCGACGTGGTCATCATCTCCGAGGTGATGGAGCACATCCCCGACGACAAGGGCGTGCTCGCGGAGATGGTCCGCGTCCTCAAGCCGGGCGGCCGCATCGCCATCACCGTGCCGCGCTACGGCCCGGAGAAGATCTGCTGGGCGCTGAGCGACGCGTACCACGAGGTCGAGGGCGGCCACATCCGCATCTACAAGGCGGACGAGCTGCTCGGGAAGATGGCGGCCGCGGGCCTGAAGACGTACGGCACCCACCATGCCCACGGGCTGCACTCCCCGTACTGGTGGCTCAAGTGCGCGTTCGGCGTCGACAACGACAAGGCGCTGCCGGTGAAGGCGTACCACAAGCTCCTGGTCTGGGACATCATGAAGAAGCCGCTGGCCACGCGGCTCGCGGAGCAGGTGCTCAACCCGGTCATCGGCAAGAGCTTCGTGGCGTACGCGACGAAGCCGCACCTGCCCGTCGGCGCGGCGAAGTGAGCTCGCCCGGACGCACCGAACGCCTGGTCCTGGACGGTGTGCTGACGGCAGAGGAGGCCGCCGGGACGGTGGCCGGCATCCTCGCCGCGCAGCGCTCCGACGGGGCCATCCCGTGGTTCCGCGGGCACCACCTCGACCCGTGGGACCACACCGAGGCCGCGATGGCGCTGGACGCGGCGGGCGAGCACGAGGCGGCGGAGCGGGCGTACGACTGGCTGGCCCGGCACCAGAACGCCGACGGCTCCTGGTACGCGGCCTACGCCGACCGGCCGGACGGGGTGGACACCGCCGAGCCGCAGGACGCGGGCCGCGAGAGCAACTTCGTCGCGTACATAGCCGTCGGCGTCTGGCACCACTACCTGGCCACCGGCGACGACCCGTTCCTGGACCGCATGTGGCCCGCCGTCTACGCGGCGACGGAGTTCGTGCTCGGACTCCAGCAGCCGGGCGGCGAGATCGGCTGGAAGCGCGAGGCCGACGGCACGCCCGTCACGGACGCGCTGCTCACCGGCTCCTCCTCGATCCACCAGGCGCTGCGGTGCGCGCTGGCGATCGCCGAGCACCGCGAGGAGCCGCAGCCGGACTGGGAGCTGGCGGCCGGGGCCCTCGGGCACGCGATCCGCCGGCATCCGGAACGCTTCCTGGACAAGTCCCGTTATTCGATGGACTGGTACTACCCGGTGCTGGGCGGCGCGCTCACCGGCGCCGAGGCGCAGGCGCGGATCGAGGAGCGCTGGGACGAGTTCGTAGTCCCGGGGCTCGGGGTGCGCTGCGTCCTGCCGAACCCGTGGGTGACGGGCGGGGAGTCCTGCGAGCTCGCGCTCGCCCTGTGGGCCGTGGGCGAGTCGGACCGGGCGCTGGACATCCTGCGCTCGATCACGCACCTGCGCGCGGACAACGGCATGTACTGGACGGGCTACGTCTTCGAGGACAAGGCGGTGTGGCCGGTCGAGCAGACGACCTGGACGGCCGGGTCGCTGCTGCTCGCCGTGGCCGCGCTGGGCGGCGACGAGGCGACCGGGGCGGTGTTCGGGGGGCTGGAACTGCCGTCCGGACTGGAGCCCGACTGCTGCGGATAGGCCGGGCGCGGGCCGGGAAGGCCGGGCGGGCCGCCGCGGACGGCAGTCTGCCCGGACGGGGATGCGGGGAAACCCGAACGGGTCCCCCAAGTGGCGCAGCGCCGGGACCGGGGTGACGCTGCGGGGGACACCTCACTCCCCGGAGGAAACCGTGTCCATACCCAGTATCACCCGATTCCGCCGCGCCTTCACCGCGCTGCTCCTGTCCGGTGCGCTGCTCGCCGGCGCCACCGCCTGCGGCAACGGGGGCGGTGGCGGGGGCCGGAGCGAGGACGTGGCGGCCCTGTCCGTGCCCGCGGCGCCGAGCGCCGCCGCGGTGGAGGCGGCCGAGGCGTGGCAGGCGACGGAGGCGGCGGAGGTCGCGGCCCTCGCCGAGCCCACGCCCACCACCTCGGCGGAGAGGCAGAAGTTCGCCAAGGCGCGCTTCGTCGCCAACGTGGGGCTCGCGGCCGGCGCGACATACCAGTGGATCATCAAGCCGTACCGCGAGGGCAAGTTCAAGAAGGGTGCCAACGGCCGTACGTTCGCGCTGGTCAAGGCCGGTCTTGCGGGCGCCCTCGCGTACAACCGGCTGAAGGCGGCGGCGGACAACGCCAAGGGCGACCCGCTGCTGTCGAAGGCGATCGCCCCGCTGACGGCGGGCATCGCGTCCCTCAAGGGCCTGGGCGCGAAGCTGCGTACGGGCGATGCCGACGCCGCCGACCTCACTTCCCTCCAGGACGTCATCACCGGCGTCAAGAGCGCCGGCCAGAGTGCGGGTGCCACGGTGACCGACAAGGTCCCGAGCCTGTCCCAGCTGAGCGGGGGATGACCCTTCGTACGCCGCGGGCCGGACGGGCAGCGTCGCCCGTCCGGCCCGTCCGTCAGGTGTTGAGGTCAGCCAGGACGCGCAGGGTGTGCGGGTCCGGGGCCGTCAGGAGCAGGTCGGTGACCGGTCCCTCCCGCCACAGGTCGAGGCGCTCGGCGATCCGCTCGCGCGGCCCGATCAGTGAGATCTCGTCGGCGAACGCGTCCGGGACGGCGAGGACCGCCTCCTGCCGGCGCCCGGCGAGGAACAGCTCCTGGATGCGGCGGGCCTCTTCCTCGTAGCCCATCCGGCCCATCAGGTCGGCGTGGAAGTTGCGGGCCGCGTGGCCCATCCCGCCGATGTAGAAGCCGAGCATCGCCTTGACGGGCAGCAGCCCCTCGGCGACGTCGTCGCAGACCTTGGCCCGGGCCATCGGGGCGATCATGAACCCCTCGGGCAGTTCGGTGAGGGAGGCCCGGTAGGCGTCCGTGCGGGTCGGAGACCAGTACAGGGGCAGCCAGCCGTCCGCGATCCGGGTCGTCTGGGCGATGTTCTTCGGGCCCTCCGCGCCCAGCAGGACCGGCAGGTCCGCGCGCAGCGGGTGGGTGATGGGCTTGAGCGGTTTGCCGATGCCGGTGCCGTCCCCGCCGCGGTACGGGTGGCTGTGGAAGCGGCCGTCGAGGGTGACGGGCCCCTCGCGGCGCAGCACCTGGCGGACGACGTCGACGTACTCGCGGGTCGCGGTGAGGGGGCTCGCGGGGAAGGGGCGCCCGTACCAGCCCTCGACCACCTGGGGGCCGGAGAGGCCCAGGCCGAGCATCATCCGGCCGCCGGAGAGGTGGTCCAGGGTGAGGGCGTGCATGGCGGTGGCGGTGGGGGTGCGGGCGGCCATCTGGGCGATCGCGGTGCCGAGGCGGATCCGCGAGGTGTGCGCGGCGATCCACGTGAGCGGGGTGAAGGCGTCCGAGCCCCAGGCCTCGGCGGTCCACACCGAGTCGTAACCGAGGCTCTCGGCCTCGGTGGCGAGGTCGAGGTGGGACCGGTCGGGGCCGCGGCCCCAGTAGCCGAGTGCGAGTCCGAGGCGCATGTACGTCCCCTCCGCGATGCCGAAGTGCCGCCACAGCCGCATCTGACGATGCGTCAGGCGACTGTAGGGCAACGGCCCCCCGCCCGGAAGGGCGGGGGGCCGTCGAGGGGTTGCACCGGCGGGCCGGCGCGGGGTCAGCCGCGCTGGATGCCCGAGGTGTCGTTCAGGACGCCGCGGCGGCCGTCCTGGGTCTGGGCGATCAGCGTGGCCGGGCCCCGCTGGTCCACCGCCAGGTACCAGGTGCCCGGCGCGAGTTCGGCGATCGGGGTGGGGGAGCCGTCCTCGGGGAAGAGGGGGCGGGCCACCGGGACCGCGAACCAGAACGGGGTGAAGTCCGAGGCCGGGGAGGGCGCCCCGTCCTGCGGGCCCGGAGCCGGAGCCGCGGCCGGGGTCCCGCCGTACGGCGGGACCGGCTGCGGGGTGGCCCCGTACGGCTGCGGCTGCTGGCCGCCCGGGTAGCCGTACCCGGCGCCGCCGGGCTGCGGCTGCGCCCCGTACGGTGCGGGGGCGGCGGGCCGCTGCTCCGGCATCAGCGGGCCGGCGAGCGCCGGGACCTTCTCGCCCGCGACGGCCACGCCGGCGAGCGCGAGGGTGGCGAGGAAGGCGAGGATGCAGCCCGGGCCGAGGTCGGCGCCGCTCGGGCTGGTGATCAGGGACCAGAGGGAGGACCAGGCGGCTGCGACCGCGAGCACCATCCCCCACGCGGCCAGCGGCAGGCCCGCCAGCTTGCGGGTCTCCGGCTGGAAGCGGGAGGCGATGATCAGACCGGTCGCGATGAAGGCGAGCAGGAAGATCGTGGGAAGCGCCAGACGGTACACGTCGGTGTCCCACACGCTCGGCAGGTCGAGGCCGGTCGCGGAGTAGAAATCGAGGAACGAGGCGATGAACAGCAGCGCCGCTGCTCCGATCACCACGCCGTCGCCTCGAGTGAGGGAGCGGATGTTCACGTCTTAGGTGTCCTTCTCGGTCTCGGTCGTCTCGTGGTGCCGCGGTCGCGCACATGCAGGAGCGGGGCGGGCGGGACCATGGTACGGAGGTTCCCGGCGGCCGAGAGGGTCGGGGCGGCAGGCTGTCCCCGAGGGACTACCCGCCCAAGAAGCCGACGATGCCGTCCGCGATGCCCTGGGCGGCCTTCTGCCGCCACTCCGGACTCGTCAGCAGCGCCGCGTCCTTGGCGTCACGCATGTTGCCGCATTCGATGAACACCTTGGGCCGGGTTGAGAGATTGAGTCCGCCGAGATCGTCGCGCACCACCAATCCCGTTCCGCTGCCGAGGTAGTTGGCGGGGGCCGAGCCGGTGGTCCGGGCGAAGTTCGAGGCGATCCGCTCGCCGAGGTCCCGCGAGGGGCCGACGATCGGGGCGGTGTCCGCGGCGCCGCCCTTGACCTTGGCCGGGAGGATGACGTGGTACCCGCGATTGCCCTCGGAGACGCCGTCCGCGTGGACCGAGACCACGGCGTCGGCGGCGGCCTCGTTGCCGATGCGGGCGCGCTCGTTGATGCAGGGACCCCAGGGGCGGTCGGCCTCGTGGGTCAGGACCACCTTGAGGCCCCTGGCCTCCAGGACGGTACGCAGCCGGCGGGACACGTCGAGGGTGAACTCGGCTTCCATGTAACCGGCGTTGGTGGTGGTGCCGGTGGTGTCGCACTCCTTGCTGGCGGTGCCGATGTCGACCTTCTGGTCGATCTCGGAGGTGTGCTTGAAGTTGCCGGTGTTGTGCCCGGGGTCGATGACCACGGTCCGGCCGGCGAGCGGGTTGACGGCGGGGGCGGCGGGGGCGGTGGAGCTCGGGGTGGCCGGGGCCTGCGGGGTGGCCGCGGTGCCCGTGGCGGAGGCGGCCGGCATCACGATCCGCGGCGGGCGGGCGTCGTCCGCCCCCGCCCCGGTCGTCACCTGGACGAGGACCCACCCCGCCAGGGCGGTCGGGGCGAGCACGGCGGCCCCGACGGCGAGGGCGGAGCGGCGCGCGAACCACCGCCGCTCCAGGCTGACCGAGGAGGCGGACTCGGGGGAGGGGGGACTGTCGTCGTAGCGCACATCGCGATGCTAGACCGGCGGGCGGCCGTCGGCGCGGACCGTGAGCCAAACGGGGGCATGGTGCGGTTATCCACTTATATGCGCTGATCAGCCATGTGCCAGGACCGGCCGGTCAGCCCCCGACCCGGGCAGCCACCCCGCCGCGGCCGGTCTGCCCGGCAGGGGTCAGACGCCCGGGGCGATGCGGCGCAGGACGCGCAGGGAGTCCGTCACCGAGACCTCCTCGAAGGCGCCGGAGGCGAGGGCGCGCAGGTAGATCCGGTACGGGGCCTGGCCGCCGTCGGCCGGGTCCGGGAACACGTCGTGGATGACGAGCGTGCCGCCCTCGGCGACGTGCGGGGCCCAGCCCTCGTAGTCCCCGGTGGCGTGCTCGTCGGTGTGCCCGCCGTCGATGAAGACGAAGCCGAGCTTGCCGCCCCAGGCCGCGGCGACCTGCGGGGAGCGCCCCACGATCGCGATGACGTGGTCTTCGAGGCCCGCCTTGTGCAGGGTGCGCCGGAAGGTCGGGAGGGTGTCCATCAGGCCGACCTCCGGGTCCACGACCGACGGGTCGTGGTACTCCCAGCCGGGCTGCTGCTCCTCGCTGCCCCGGTGGTGGTCGACGGTGATCGCGGCCACCCCGGCCTCACGGGCCGCGTCGGCCAGCAGGATCGTGGAGCGCCCGCAGTACGTGCCGACCTCCAGCAGCGGCAGCCCCAGCGCCCCGGCCGCGGCGGCGGCCTCGTACAGGGCCAGGCCCTCGCGTACGGGCATGAACCCCTTGGCGGCCTCGAAGGCGGCGAGGGTGTCCGGCTTGGGGGTGGCGGGGGCGGCCATGGGGTTCCTCCTGAGCTGCGCGTGGTCGGCCCATGCTGCCCTACCGCCCGGTAGGCCGCCATGGCCGGGGTGCCTCCGGCCGGAGGGTGAGGGCCGGCGGGCGAACAGCCGGGACAGGCCTGCGGACCCGCTCGCCCTCCGCCCGTTCGTGTGTGGCGAGTCCCGCGGGGCGTCGCGGTCGCACCCGCGGCGAGGGCGCCGACCACGTCGTGCCGGGCGGCCGGCGTGATCGCATCGTGGCGCCGGGCACCCGGTCCGCCTGCTCGACGATCCGGCGCCGCTCGCCCTCACGGCGGCAGCGCCGGTGCCTTCTCTGCCTTCGCGGGCGGCCTCTCGGTATGATCCGCCTCCCCATCCGGGGAGGGGCAGGGGGCAGGACGGTATGGACGCTTGGGGTCGACGGACCCGGCGTACGTGGGGCCGTTCCGGGTGGTCGGTGTGCTGGGGCAGGGAGGTATGGGCCGCGTGCTGCTGGGCGCCGGGCCGGACGGGCGGCTCGTCGCCGTCAAACAGGTGCACGAGCGGTTCGCCCGCGACGACGGGTTCCGCGCCCGGTTCCGGCGCGAGGTGGCGGCTTCGCGCCGGGTGTCCGGCGCCTACACCGCGGCGGTGATCGACTCCGACGCGGACGCCGCCACGCCGTGGCTCGCCTCCGTGTTCGTGTCCGGGCCTTCGCTCGGCTCCGCTGTGGAGTCTGCGGGAGTGCTGTCCGAGGAGCCCTTGCGGCGCCTCGCGGCGGGACTGGCCTCGGCGCTGGCGGAGATCCACCGGGAAGGGCTGATCCACCGGGACCTCAAACCGGACAACGTGCTGCTCGCCGAGGACGGCGTACGGGTCGTCGACTTCGGCATCGCACGGGCGGTGGACGGCGAGGGCAGCACCGGGCTGACCCGGACCGGCTGGGTGATCGGCTCACCCGCGTTCATGTCGCCGGAGCAGGCCGAGAGCCGGGAACCGACCCCGGCCGCCGACGTGTTCTCGCTCGGCTCGGTGCTGGTCATGGCGGCGACCGGCAACAGCCCGTTCGCGGGGGCCTCGACCCTCCAGACGCTGTACGACGTCGTGCACGCCGTACCCGACCTCAGTGGTGTCCCGTCGGGGCTGCGCCCTGTCGTCGAGCGGTGCCTGGCCAAGGACCCGGCCGACCGGCCGACCGCGGCCGGACTGCTCGACCTGCTCGGACCCGTCGCCCCCGCCGGCCGGCAGTGGCCACCCGCCGTGCACGCGATGGCGTCCGCGCAGCGGGCGGAGATCGACCGGCTGCTCGGTGGCGGGGCCCCAGCGGCCGCGCAGGCGCCGGAGCCCGAGCCGCAGTCGGAGCCGCAGCCGCACGCGGAGCCGGGTCCAGAGCCGGATCCCGGGCCACGGCCGGAGCAGCGCCCGGACCCGGACGACTTCTCCGAGCGGGCCACCGAGGAGGCGGATCCTGGTGTCGCGCCGCAGGTGTCACGGGCGCGCCCGGGCCCGGGTTCCCGGGGCAGGGCCGCATGGGCGGCCGGCGCCGTGCTGGCGGTCGGCATCGCCGTCGTGGCCGCGTCGCTGTGGCTGAAGGATCCGGGCGGATCCCCCAAGGGCAAAGCGGCGGCGACCGCGTCCTCGACCGGAGCCACGGGCTTCGGCACGTACACGCAGATCCCCACCTGCGAGGAGATGGCAGGGAAGTTGCCCAAGGGGCGGACCGTGGCCAAGGACCGCCACACCGAGCAGACCAACTGGGCGCAGACCAGCTGCGTCTGGCAGGCTGCAGGCCCCGCCGAGCCGCCGACCGAGGTGGTGCTGTGGGGCCTCCTGCTCAGTGGCTACGGAGTCGACGACGCGTCCGACGAGCAGCAGCGCCGCTTCAACACGGCATGGCGCAACGACGGCATGAGGGAAACCGGTCTCGGCGTCGGTGGCGAGGCCTACTGGACGGACAAGGGATCCAAGACCGCATGCGCTCTGGCCGTCCGCGACCGCAACCTCACCGTCAACGTGACGCATGCGATCGAGACCGGCTCCCGGTCGTCCTGCGAGCAGGACGCCAAGGCCCTCGCCCGGACCGCGCTGGCGGCCGTCCCGCACTGACCCGCCCTGGAGGCGGCCTATGCGGAGACCGGTACGAGCTGCTCCTGGAGGAGCATCTGCGCCGCCTGGTCCACGAGGTGCCGCATGACGGGCAGGTGTTGTTCGTGTCCGCCGAGGTCGGTGAGCAGACCGTGGGCCTCGATACGGAAGGCGTCGAGCTCCGCGGCGTACGGACGGAGCACGTCCGGCGCGAGGAGGAGGCGGGTGAGTTCCGTGCGCGCCTGCTCGGAATGCCGTGCGGCGGCGCACCAGCCGAGGAGCTCCTCCCGGGCCCGCGGGGTGGGGGCGTCGTCGAGGGCGCAGGTGAGCAGGTAGGTCACCGTCCCGTTGAGGAGGTCCTCATTGCGGCCCGACAGGACGTCTTCCTGATCGTTGAATATTTGCCACAGTATGCCGAATATGTATCCGAACTCCCGCCACAACTCCACTCTCTCGTCACTCGCGCCCGACAATATCGCCGCCATCGCCGTGATCATCGAGTAGGGACCGCCGGATTTCCCGCGATAGGCCGTGATGACGGAGTTCCGAGTGGCGTTCTCGACGTCTCCGTCCATATCGCTCAGCTGCCCCTCGACACCCACTGCCCAGCCGGTCGCGAGCTCCGCCGTCAGCGCGCCCTGGACCGCAGCAGGCACCGGGAGCGACCGGATGATCTGGATCGGGAGCACCGCTCCGCTGAGCACCGAGGCCAGTAGCGCCTCGTTCTGGTCCAGGCTGACGGAAGCGGGCGTTCCGTGACCGTCGGCCAGGTCATCGAGGTAGCAGGCCGAAGTCCACCACAGCAGGTGCACGGCGGACAGCGGGACGGCCGGTCCGGGATCGCCCGTCTCGATGGCGTGCACCATCATCGGGAGCACGGACAGGGGGTGCCGCATTTTTTGATGCCGGAGGAGTTTGCTCACCGCGTTCTTGGCGGCGCTCGTTCCCGAGGCGGGGGCGAGCCTCAGAAGAGCAGCCTCCATTTCCTTCTCGATGTCGAAGGAGACTTGCCGGTGCAGGTCCACGTACGTGAAGGAATTCACGGGTGATTTCCGTCCTGGAGGTGAATGTGGGTGGCGTGAACGCCCCAGATTGGATCAGTTGATACCGAGGGTATCTAGAGCGATTTCCGGCCACGTCCGGTTCACCTCCCTGCCGGTTCGCGGCGGGGTGCGTCGCACTCGAACCACACCGTCTTGCCGGTGGCCGTCGGCTCCGCGCCCCAGCGGTCGGTCACGGCCTCGACCAGGAGCAGCCCCCGCCCGCCCTCGCCGAGTTCACCGTCTTCACCGCGCGCCACGCGCACCGGGTCCGGGCAGCAGTCCGTCACCTCGACCCGCAGCCCGTCCGGCCCGCACAGGATGAGCACCGAGCAGCCCCGTCCGGGAACGTGCCGGACGACGTTGGCGACCAGCTCGGTCAGCGCCAGCTCCGCAGCCTGGGTCAGCCCGGACAGGCCCCAACTGGCCAGGTAGATCCGCAGGATGCGCCGCATGTGCCGGGCGGAGTGCTCACCGACGGTGAAGCCCATCCGGTAGCTCTCGCCAACTTCGGTTGCCGAGTACTCAGTTACGTGATTCACGACATCAGGGTGGAGCGATCTGGTTACGCTCGGCTACGGACCGAAACGAACGCCGCACGGTGTGTACTTGGGGGTGACCGCTCCATGGTCAACATCCGCGATCTCGACCCCAGCGCCTCCCCGCTGGACTACTACGGCGCGGAACTGCGCCGCCTGCGGGAGGAAGCCAAGCTGAAACAGGGGCAGCTCGGGGACATCGTCTTCTGCACGGCCTCCCTGATCGGACAGATCGAGACGGCGAGGAAGGTCCCGACCCGGGACTTCTCGGAACGGGTGGACGCGGCACTCGGCACGGACGGGATGCTCTCCAGGCTGGTGGGGCTGGTGCTGAGGAGTCAGCTGCCGCACTGGTTCCAGGCGTACGCGGAGATGGAGGTGCGGGCGACGTACATCTCCAGCTACCAGGCGCAGTTGGTCTACGGGCTGTTGCAGACGGAGGAGTACGCACGGGCGGTGCTTAGTGCTGGCTGGTCGGACAAGCTGGATGAGGCTGTGGCCGCGAGGCTGGATCGACAACGCATCTTGAGCAGGGCCCGGCCACCTCTGGTCTGGGTGGTGCTGGATGAGGCTGTGCTGCATCGGCCGTTCGGTAGTTGTGAGGTGATGCGGAACCAACTGGACCACTTGTTGGGCTTCCGCGATAAGCGTGAACTCCGAATCCAGGTCCTCCCTTTCAGCGCTGGCCAACACCCCGCTACGGTTGGGTCGTTCAACGTCCTCAGGTTCGAGGGCGACCCGGATATCGTCTATGCCGAGAGCTATGGATCGGCCAACGTGACCGCAAACCCGGACACGGTCAGGGACTGTGCGCACCGTTACGATCATTTGCAGGCTGCGGCCCTCTCTGTGGAGGACTCTGCGGCACTGATCGCCTGCGTACGGGAGGAACGTTATGGGGACCAATCAGGACCTGGCAGCCGCCCAGTGGCGTAAGTCGAGCTACAGCGGCGGCACAGGCGGTGACTGCGTCGAGTGCGCCCCCCTCGGCGGCGCCGCCTGGCGCAAGGCCTCGTACAGCGGTGACACCGGCGGCGAGTGCGTCGAAGTCGCCGCGCAGCCCTGCCGGATCGCCGTGCGGGACTCCAAGAACCCCGACGGGCCCGCCTTCACCGTGAGCCCCGCCGCTTTCACCACGTTCGTGCGCGGGCTCTGAGTGAAGCCGTTGGTGGCGGCCGACCCGGAGGTGGCCGGTCCGTACCGCCTGCTGGCCGAGCTCGGCCGGGGCGGTATGGGCCGGGTGCTGCTCGGCGCCGCACCGGACGGGCGGCTCGTCGCCGTCAAGCAGATCCACGCACACCTCGCCGCCGACGACGACTTCCGGGTCCGGTTCCGGCGGGAGGTGGCCGCCTCCCGGAAGGTGTCCGGAGCCTACACGGCCGCCGTGATGGACGCCGACGCCGACGCGGCGGCGCCCTGGCTGGCTTCCGTGTTCGTGACGGGGCCATCGCTCGGCGCGGCCGTGCAGGAGGTCGGCCCGCTCCCCGAGGACGCCGTACGCCGGCTCGCGGCCGGACTCGCGACGGCGCTGATGGAGATCCACCGGGTGGGCCTGATCCACCGGGATCTCAAGCCGGACAACGTGCTGCTGGCCGAGGACGGCATCCGGGTCATCGACTTCGGGATCTCACGTGTGGTCGAAGGTGAGGGCGCCACGGAGCTCACCCGGACCGGCTGGGTGGTCGGCTCGCCCTCGTTCATGTCGCCCGAGCAGGCGGAGAGCCGGGAACTGGCCCCGGCCAGCGATGTGTTCTCGCTGGGCTCCGTGCTCGCGCTGGCGGCGGCCGGGCACAGTCCGTTCGCAGAGAGCTCGACGTTCCAGACGCTGTACAACGTCGTGCACGCCGAGCCCCGACTGGACGCAGTTCCGGCGGGACTGCGGCCGCTGATCGAGCGATGCCTGGCCAAGCGGCCGGAGGACCGGCCCACCCCGGCGCAACTCCTGGAGCTGATCGGTCCGGTGCTCCCGGCCAGGCGCCCGTGGCCGCCTGCCGTGCACCGGTTGATCGCGGCCCGGGGAAGCGACATCGGGCGGCTGCTGGGCGGCCCGGAGGCCGAGTCGGAGCCGCTGCCGGACGTCGTACCGGAGCCCGTGACAGCTGCCGCCCCGGCCCCCGCCATCCCGGCCCCCGCCGTCCCGGTGCCCGCCCCCTCGGTCCCGGTGCCCGCTGCACCGCGACCGCGCAGGCGTGTGGCCCTGCTCGCGGCGTTCGTGCTCGTGGCCGGCCTCGGCGGCGGGGCGTACGCGCTGTGGGGTGGCAACGGGAACGACGGGAACGACGGGAACTACAAGAGGCTGGGTACCTGCGAAGAGCTCACGTCGAAGATGCCGGCGGGCCGCAATGTCTCCCAGGACGGCCGAACCGGGGGCTCGTCCGGCGCGCGGACGACGTGCGAGTGGCCGACCGTGGGGGCGAGCGGTCGTTACGCGATGGTCCAGTGGGACCTGGCGCCCGATGTCGCGGCCGCGGAGAAGGAGTATCCGGAGCCCTACGCGTACGAGAAGACCCAGGTCTACGACTGCGTCGTCAAGATGCGCGACAGCAATCTCGGTGTCACCGTGCGCCTCGGCACCCCGCAGGACGGATCGTCGGACTGTGAGGGCGACGGCAAGAGCCTGGCCCGAGCCGCCCTGGGGAAGTGACGCCCCCGATAGGATCCCCTCGCGTTCAGGGGTGGGGACAGGGGGGACAGCGGGTGGAGGAATCGCAGGCTGACCAGCCCGTGACCGTGGGGCCGTTCCGGACCGTCGCGGTGCTCGGCCAGGGCGGGATGGGCCGGGTCGTGCTGGGGGTGGCGCCGGACGGGCGGCTCGTCGCGGTCAAGCAGGTGCACGCCGAGCTGCTGGCCGAGGACGAGGGGTTCCGGGCGCGGTTCCGCCGCGAGGTGGACGCCTCGCGGCGGGTGGCCGGCGGCTACACCGCGGCCGTGATCGACGCCGACCCCGACGCGGAGGCGCCCTGGCTCGCCTCGCAGTTCGTGCCCGGGCCCTCGCTGGGCCAGGCTTTGGAGGCCACCGGGCCGCTGCCCGAGCAGGCGGCGCGCCGGCTGGCCGCCGGGCTCGCGCACGCCCTGGCCGACGTGCACGGAGCCGGGCTGATCCACCGGGACCTCAAGCCGTCCAACGTGCTGCTCGCTGAGGACGGCGTACGGGTCATCGACTTCGGCATCGTCCGGGCGGTCGGCGACCAGACCCGGATCACGCACGACGGCTCGCTGATCGGGTCGCCGTCGTTCATGTCCCCCGAGCAGGTGCTGGGGCAGGAACTCACCCCGGCCAGCGACGTGTTCTCGCTCGGCGCGACCCTCGTCACGGCCTGCACGGGCAGACCGCCGTTCGCCGGGAGTTCGGTACCGCGGATCCTGCACGAGGTCGTCAACGGCGAACCGGACCTGAGCGGCGTACCGGCCGGCCTGCGCGAGGTCGCCGCCCGGTGCCTGGCCAAGGACCCGGCCGACCGGCCGACCCCGCGCGAGCTGCTGAGCACGGTCGGCGGGCTGACGCCGTCGGCGCGGCCGTGGCCGGAAGCGGTGAACACGCTGATCCACGACCAGCTGGTCGTGACGGGCGCGCTGCTGCGCCAGGCCACGGCCGACACGCCTCCCGTCCGCCGCCGACGGCCCCGGCCGCTGATCGTGGCCGTGGCCGTGGCCGGTGCGGCGGCCTTGGCCGTCGTCGGGCTGACCGTGGGGCGGCCGTACCTCGTGGATACCTACCGCGAATTCGTATCGGATGTCCGGTCGGCAGGGCTGGCGCAGAAGCAGGACAAGTACCCGGCGATGCCCCCGTCCTGTGCACAGGTCCGGGACAAGGTGCGCGTGCCGTCCGGTTTCGACCAACCGGACGGGTTCGGGCCGGTCGAGGAGTCCGGCTCGGCCTATGCCCGCTGCACCTGGACCAACCGGACTGGTGACGAGATCGAAGCGGAGTGGACGTTCTTCGCGACCGGCAAGGGCGAGGGCACCGGGGCCGAGCGGGCGAAGCACCGCCTTGAGATCTTCAACGAACCCGGCGAGACCCGGCGCGACATCAACCTCGGGTTCGCCGACGAGGGTCTGTGGCAGCCGCCGCCCAAGGACGCCCGGTTTCCGAACTGTCGTCTGTACGTACGGGACGTCAACATGGTGCTCCACGTCTCGGTGACGGGCCCCCGCTACCCGACCGGCAAGTGTGCGGCCGTCACGCGGGAGGTCGCCGCCTCGGTCGTGGAGTCGGTGGGGAGCTGATGAGACCGCTCAGGGAGTCCGATCAGGCCACGGCGGGACCGTACCGGCTGCTCGCCGAGCTCGGCCGGGGCGGCATGGGCCGCGTGCTGCTCGGCGCCGCACCGGACGGACGGCTCGTCGCCGTCAAGCAGGTGCACGCCCGGCTCGCCGACGACGACGGCTTCCGGGTCCGGTTCCGGCGTGAGGTCGCCGCCTCGCGGAAGGTGTCCGGCGCCTACACGGCGGCCGTCCTGGACGCCGACCCGGAGGCGGACGCGCCCTGGCTGGCCTCGGTGTTCGTGGCCGGGCCTTCGCTGGGGTCCGCGGTGGAGAGCGCCGGGGCGCTGCCCGAGGAGACCGTACGAAGGCTCGCCGCGGGGCTGGCGACGGCCCTCGCCGAGATCCACCGGGCCGGGCTGGTGCACCGGGACCTCAAGCCCGACAACGTACTGCTCGCCCGGGACGGGGTACGGGTGATCGACTTCGGGATCGCACGGGTGGCCCGGCCCGGCGAGGTCACCGAGTTGACGCAGGCCGGGACGGTGATCGGCTCGCCCGCGTTCATGTCGCCCGAGCAGGCCGAGGGCCGTGAACTGACCCCGGCGAGCGACGTGTTCTCCCTCGGGTCGGTCCTGGCCCTGGCCGCGACGGGCCGCAGTCCCTTCGCGGCGCCGACGGTGGCGCTGACCCTGTACAACGTCGTGCACACCGAACCCGACCTCCTCGGCCTCCCGCCGGGTCTGCGCGGGCTCGTCACCCGGTGCCTGGCCAAGGATCCGGCGGCCCGGCCGTCCCCGGCGGAGATCCTGGGCCTGACCGGAGCGGCCGACGCCACGCGGTGGCCGCCCGCCGTCGAGCGGATGGCCACCGCGCAGCAGGAGGAGATCGACGGGCTGCTCCGGGACCCGGACGGCACGGATCGCGCGCTCGGGGGCCCGGACGTGGACCCGGACGCGGCGACCGCGACCGCGGCGGCGGTCCGCCCGGAGCGGGCCCACGCGCCGCGCGGCCGGCGGCTGCGCCTGCGCCCGCGGAACCTGATGCTGGCCGCAGGCGTCCTCGTGGCGGCCTGGGCCGGGGTGACGTACGGATTGCGCGCGCTGGAGGAGCCGCCGCCGGTCGAAGCGGACCGGTATCTGAGCGTGCCGCTCTGCACGGAGGCGGCCGAGAAGCTGCCGCTGCCGCAGCAGGAAATGCGCCAGGCCGGCGACAACAGGTCACCGGTGAAGTCGTACGTGGCCTGTAACTGGGTGGCGGCCTTCGACGCGTTCGCCGGCGAGGAGGAACCGAAGCCGCACGCGTCCGTCAGCTGGTCCGTGGAGCGCAGTGGCCGCGTCCCGGGCAGCGGGGCGGAGCGCACGCGGTCCGACCTGGGCAGCGGGCGGCCCGAAACCGGTCTCGGGGTGGGGGACGGCGCGCGCTGGTCGACTCCGATGACCGCGCAGACCTGTGCGCTGAGCGTGAGCGACGGCAACCTCCTGGTGCAGGTGGCCCTCGGCGGTGCCGGGCATCCCGCCGCGACCTGCGAGAGCGAGGCGAAGGAGATCGCCCGGGCCGCGCTGGCGGCGATGCCCCGCTGAATCCGGACCCTCATCAGGCCCGGAGGAACACCCGGCCGTCCGGCCTTCCGCCGGATCGGGGGCCGCCGTGGGGGACTGCGGGAATCACGACGGCCCTGCCTGCGCCGTCGGCCCGCCCGCATTTCACGACCTTCGTGAGGGCCCTCTCGGTATGATCTTTCCCCGTATCCGGGGAGGGGCGGGGCGGTATGGAAGACCTGGGGGCCTCGGGACCGAAGCGCGTGGGGTCGTTCGACGTGCTCGGCCTGCTGGGGCAGGGAGGTATGGGGCGGGTGCTGCTGGCGGCAGGGCCGGACGGGCGGCTCGTCGCCGTCAAACAGGTGCTCGCGCACTTCGCCGACGACGAGGCCTTCCGGGCCCGGTTCCGGCGTGAGGTCAGCGCCTCGCGCAAGGTGTCCGGCGCCTACACGGCGGCGGTGATCGACGCCGACGCGGACGCCCCGACGCCCTGGCTCGCCTCGGTGTTCGTGGCCGGGCCGTCGATGGGCTCCGTCGTCGAGGCGGTCGGGGTGCTGCCGGAGGACGCCGTACGGCGCCTCGCGGCCGGGTTGGCCTCGGCCCTGGCGGAGATCCACCGGGCCGGGCTGGTGCACCGGGACCTCAAGCCCGACAACGTGCTGCTGGCCGAGGACGGTGTACGGGTCATCGACCTGGGCATCGCGCGGGAGACGGAGTCGGGGGCCGAGGGGGACACCGGGCTGACGCGGACCGGCTGGGTCGTCGGCTCGCCCTCCTACATGTCGCCCGAGCAGGCGGAGGGCATGCCACTCACCCCGGCCAGCGACGTGTTCTCGCTCGGCTCGGTGCTGGTCATGGCGGTCACCGGCCGCAGTCCGTTCGCCGGACCCTCCACCCTCCGGACGCTGTACGACGTGGTGCACGCCGAGCCCGACCTGAGCGCCGTACCGGCGGGCCTGCGCGAGGTCGTCGCGAGCTGCCTGGCCAAGGACCCTGCCGCCCGACCGACCGCGGCGCGGCTGCGGGAGTTGATCGGTCCGGTGGCTCCGGCGGGCCGGCACTGGCCCTCCGCCGTGTACGGGATGATCGCCGCTCAGCGGGCGGAGATCGAGCGGCTGCTCGACCGGCATGGTGACGGCCCGGCCGAGCCGGCGGGTACGCCGCCCGTCCCGGCCGGCGTACCCGCCCCCGCCCCTGCGTCCGAACCCGCACCCGAAGCCGTACCGGAACCGGAACCGGAACCTCGGAAGGGTCCGGCCGCGACGGGTGCGGAGGAGGTCCCGCCGCGGCCCCCTGTGGTCCCGCCCGTCCCGCCCGTCCCGGCCGTCTCCCCGGACGCCCCGCGCCCCGGCCCCCGCGGTTCGCGCCGGATCGCGGCCCTGGCGGCGGTCGGCGTCCTCCTCGTCGCCGGGACCGGGGCCGCGCTGTACGTACGGGACCGGATCACGGCTCCCGTCGCGTACACGGCCGTCCCGGCCTGCAAGGCGGCGGCTGCGCAGGGGAAGGTGCCCCTGGAGTTCGGGCGGCCGACCGACGGCACCCGGTCCGAAACGGCCGAGGGTGTGCAGGTGGGCTGCACCTGGGACGGGCTCAATACCGCCGCGTCGCCGACCGGGCTGGTCCGCTGGGACCTGAGCCTCGGCGGGGACGCGGATGCCGACGCGCGTACCCAGAAGGAGCGTTTCCGCGCGGCGGCGGCCGGTCAGCGCGAGGCGCCCCGCATCGGGTTCGGCGCCGAGGCCTACTGGGGATCCCCCAGTGCCGACCGGACCTGTGTCCTCGCCGTGCGCGAGGGCAACCTCTCCGTCTGGGTGGGCCTCTACGCGAAGCCGTACGCCAAGGGCGACTGCGAGACGAAGGCGAAGGAGGTCGCCCGCGCCGCGCTGAAGGCCGCGACCCGCTGATCCGGTACCGGGTGAATCACGTCCTGCTGCTCAAGCCGCGATCGCGGGGCCGGGTGTGGCTGCGCTCACCGGACCGCTTGAGGCACCATGCGTCGACCTGGGCCATTTCTCGCACCCTGCCGACCTGCCGCGGCTGGTGGAGGCGGTACGTCGCGTGTGGCGTGTGGCGCGGGCGGGGCCGCTTGGCACCCTCCCTCACGCTCGCTGAGCGCATCGCGGCATTGCTGCGAGGCGAGCCGGCGGCGCCGGCCCAATGCCCGGACTTCGCAGGGTCCGGTGAGCCAAGACGGCACCGCCGAAGAACATCACCGAAGAACACATTCATCTGACCTTCCGTCAGATTGGAACGTGTTCTAGCCTGCCTGTCCATGGGCATCGGAATCACCGGGGAACAACGGGAGTTGGCCGAGGCGGTACGCGGCTGGGTGGCGCGGACCGTGCCGCCCGAGGAGGTGCGCAAGCTGCTCGACAGCCCGCCGCGGACCGGGGAGCGGCCCGCCTGGTGGGACGCGCTCGCGGAATCCGGGCTGCTGGAGCCCCACCTGGAGGGCGGGACCCTGCTCGACCTCGCCGTCGTGGTGGAGGAGGCCGCCCGGGCCGCGCTGCCCGGGGCGTACCTGCCGAGCGCGCTGGCCTCCGTACTGCTGGACCGGGCCGGCGCCGAACCCCTCGCGGGGCGGATCGGCGCGGTCGCCCTCGGCCCCGGCACCCTGACCGCCGTCGCCGTCGAGGGCGGCGGGCACCTGCTCGACGGCGTCGCGCCCCCGGTACTCGGCGCCGGGGAGGCCGACCTCGTGCTGCTCGCCGCCGAGGCCGCGCACGGCACGTGCTGGTTCGCCGTCGACGCCGCCGCGCTGGACATCCGTACGCAGGAGAGCGCCGACCCGACCCGGCCCACCGCCGAGGTGCGGGCCCGCGGGGTCACCGTGCCCCCCGGCCGTCTCCTCGGCCTGGACGCGGCCCTGGTCCGGGACCTGGCCTGCACGCTGTTCGCCGCCGACGCCTGCGGCACCGCGGCCTGGGCGCTGCACACCGCCGCCGAGTACGCGAAGGTCCGCGAGCAGTTCGGCCGGCCCATCGGGCAGTTCCAGGGGATCAAGCACCTGTGCGCCGACATGCTGGTGCGCCTCGAACAGGCCCGCGCCCTGGCCTGGGACGCCGCCCAGGCGATGGACGAGCCCGCCGAGGTGCGCTCGCTCGTGGCCGCGCTGGCCGCCGGGACCGCCCTCGACGCCGCCTACACCTGCGCCAAGGACTGCATCCAGGTCCTCGGCGGCATCGGCTTCACCTGGGAGCACGACGCGCACGTGTACCTGCGGCGCGCGATCGTCGCCCGGCAGCTGCTCGGAGCCGGGGACGGCCACCGCGTACGGGCCGTGCGGCTCGCGGCCGCCGGAGCCCGCCGGGAGCTGCGCCTCGAACTCCCGGCGCAGGCCGAGACGTACCGGCAGCGCGCCCGTACCGCCATCGAGGACGCGCGAGGCCTCGATGGGGCGGCCGCCCGGCGGATCCTGGCGCCCACCGGATACGCGGCCCCCCACCTGCCGCCCCCGTACGGGCTCGGCGCCGGGCCCGTCGAGCAGCTCGTCGTCCAGCAGGAAATGCGCGCGGCCGGGGTCTCGGTCGCCGACCTCGGGATCGCCACCTGGGTCGTGCCGTCGCTGCTCGCCCACGGGACCGAGGCGCAGCGGGAGCGGTACCTCCCGGCAACCCTGCGCGGGGACGTCACCTGGTGCCAGCTCTTCTCCGAGCCGGGAGCGGGCTCGGACCTGGCCTCGCTGCGGACCAGGGCGGAGCGGACGGCGGACGGCTCCTGGAAGGTCAACGGGCAGAAGGTGTGGACGAGTTCCGCGCACAGCGCCGACTTCGGGATCCTGCTGGCCCGGACCGACCCGGCCGCCCCCAAGCACAAGGGGCTCGGCTACTTCGTGGTCGACATGCGGAACACCCCCGGCATCGACGTGCGCCCGCTCAAGGAGATCACCGGCGAGGCCCTCTTCAACGAGGTCTGGTTCGACGACGCCCTGCTGCCCGCGGACGCCCTCGTCGGCGCACCCGACGGCGGGTGGAAGGTCGCCCGCAACACCCTCGGCAACGAGCGCGTCCACATGGCCGACCAGATGACCTTCACCACTGGCCTGGAAGCACTGATCGCCCGCTCCGCCGGACTCGACGGCGCGTACCGGGCGCGGATCGGGGCGCTCGCCGCCGAGGCGCACGCCCTGGCCTGCATCGGGCTGCGCACCACGCTCCAGCAGGTGTCGGGGCTGGAACCGGGGGCCGGTGCGTCCGTGCGCAAGCTCGTGCAGACCCCGCACCAGCAGCGGACCGCCGAGCTCGCGCTCGAACTGCTGGGCCCGGCGGGCGCGGTACGGGAGGGGGTGGGGGAGCGGGCGGTGCACGGGATGCTCATGTCCCGCTGCCTGACCATCGCCGGGGGCACCACGCAGGTCCAGCTCAACGTCGTCGCCGAGCGGATCCTCGGCCTTCCCAGGGACTAGGAGTCACCGGGCATGAAGTCGTACATCGTGGGCGTCGGCATGACGAAGTTCGAGAAGCCGGAGTCGAGGGACTGGCAGTACTGGGACATGGCGAAGGAGGCCGGGACCGCGGCGCTGGCGGACGCGGGCATCGGGTACGACCTGGTCGAGCAGGTACCGGTGGGGTACTGCTTCCAGGCCTCCACGGCCGGCCAGCGGGCCGCGTACGAGCTGGGGCTGAGCGGGGTCCCGGTGTACAACGTGAACAACAACTGCGCGACGGGGTCGACGGCGCTGATGATGGCGCGGCAGTTCGTCGAGGGCGGGATCAGCGACTGCGTGCTGGCGCTGGGCTTCGAAAAGATGAAGAAGGGCGCGCTGGGCGGCGGCGCCGACGCGGGCTCCGACTTCAAGACCTCGCCGGTCGCCCGGCACTACGGGATCATGGCCGCCGGGCACGGCTTCGAGATGTCGCCGCCGACCGCGCAGATCTTCGGGAACGCGGCGCGCGAGCACATGGAGCGGTACGGGACCACGGCCGCGCAGCTCGCGGCGGTGGGGGCGAAGAACCACCGGCACTCGGCGGACAACCCGAACGCGCAGTTCCAGGACGTGTACACGGTGGACGAGATCCTGGCGGCGAAGCCGATCCACGAGCCGCTGACGAAGCTCCAGTGCTCGCCGACCTCGGACGGGGCGGCGGCCGCGGTGGTCGTCTCGGAGCGGTTCGTGGTGCGGCACGGGCTGCACGACAAGGCGGTGGAGATCGTCGCGCAGGCGATGACCACGGACACGGAGGCCTCGTTCGCCTCCGGCTCGTGCATCGACGTGGTCGGCAAGCCGATGACCGCGGCGGCGGGGCGGCAGGTGTTCTCGGCTTCCGGGCTCGGCATCGAGGACGTCGACGTGATCGAGCTGCACGACTGCTTCTCGATCAACGAGCTGCTGACGTACGAGGCGCTCGGGATGTGCGAGGACGGCGCCGCCGGGAAGCTGGTGGAGTCGGGGGCGACCACGTACGGCGGGCGGTGGGTGGTGAACCCCTCCGGGGGCCTGATCTCGAAGGGCCACCCGCTGGGGGCGACGGGGCTCGCGCAGGCGGCGGAACTGGTGTGGCAGCTGCGGGGCACCGCCGGCCCGCGCCAGGTCCCGGGAGCCAGGGTCGCCCTGGCCCACAACATCGGCCTGGGCGGCGCGGCCGTCGTCACCCTGCTGCGGCGGGGCTGACCCTCCTAGGCCCTGTCGTCAAAGTCCCGCCTGGCCCGCGACGCCCGGCACCGCACCTCGCTGCGTTGTCGGGGCACCCAAGTACGTCCAGTAATCGGGAGCCCCTCCGCCTTGCGATGCACGGCACCGGACGCCGCGGGCCTGACCGGCGCTACTTTGACGACAGGGCCTAGGGCTCCGGAGGGGGCGGGCGGTGGCCGCTCCCAAGTGCCTGTTCGCCGTCCCGGGCGGGAGCGACCTCCTGGCCGCCCTCGCCCACGCGCGGGCCGGCGACGGCTCGTAGCGCCCGGATCCGGCCCGCCCCCGGTCAGAGCTTCTCGATGTCCTTGTGCACCACGTCGCCCCCGTGGTCCCCGGCCAGGCGCACCTTGAGCGGGTGGCCGGCCGGCGCCTTGATGATCTCGTCGTGCCCCTCGATCAGGCCGGTGCCGTTGCAGGAGGGCTCGCTGGTCAGGTTGGACCAGCCGTTCACGTTGTGCGGGTCGTTCCACGCCACCCAGGCGCAGTCGCGCTCGCCGCTGACGATCTCCACCGAGATGATCTTGACCGAGTTCACCGCGCCGTCGACGCGCTCGTAGGTCACCCTCGCGGTGTTGTGGTGGAGGGTGGCGGTGCCGGCCTCCAGTTCGAGCACGAGGACCGGGCCGGCCGGGGCGTCGGCGGAGGCCGGGGCCGTGCCTGCGGCGAGGGTCGCCACGACGAGCGCGGCGGTGGCGGACAGGGCGGACATGCGCATGGTTCCGTCTCCCACGAAGTCGGGTTGAGGGGGTCCCATCCTGGTCCAGCAGGTGGCCGCGCGCTGCGGCGGAATCCGTCAATCGGTGGCCGGGATCGAACGGTTGAGCCCGTGTCGGGCCGGCCCGTGCCCCACGCCCCGAACGCCGGCGAGGCCGGATTCCCGGCGGCGCCGGGCTACGGTTCGAGCGTCGGGTCCGTGACCGCCTCGCCCGTCGCGGCGCGGCGGACGGCGTCGGCCAGTGCTCCGGGAGGGTCGTCCCGCAGCACCACCCCCGCCGCTCCCGCGGCGAGCGCCCCCTCGACCAGGCCCGGCCGGGCCGACCCGGCCAACAGCAGCACCCGGCACTCCGGGGCCTCGCGGCACACCGCCGCCACCTCCGCGAACACGTCCGGCCGGTCCGCGTCCACCAGCGCCACCGCCGGACAGGCCGTCAGCGCCGCCGCGCCCACGTCCGCACCGGGCGCGACCCGGGCGACCACGTCGAGGTCCGCCTCCAGTCCGAGCAGGACCGCCAGCCCGTCGGCCGACATGCCCGGACCCTCCGCCAGCAGGACTCGCAACGACCTCGTCGTACGGAAATTCAGGGGCATCTCGTCCACCCCGCCACCCTAGGGCCCCGCCCTCCGGGGGCCGGGCAACACGCTCCGGCCAAACAGGTTCTGACATGCAGTCAGGAGTCTTCCCAACTGCTGGGGCGTGCGTTATACATTCCTCACCGATCGATCCTAGAACGCGTTCTAGAACCGGTCCCGCAAACGACCTCGGTGCGGCCGACGGTGCGGACGGCCGCGCCGAGGTCTTCCACGCAGAAGCAACGGGAACCGAGACAAGGAGCAGCATCCTCAATGCCGATCGATGCCGCCAGGGCCCTCGCCGCCGACCCCCGCCAAGGGGAGATCGCCTGGGACCACAAGGACATCCAGCTCTACCACCTCGGCCTCGGCGCGGGCACGGACCCGGGCAAAGCCAGCCCCGCCACCGACCCCGACGAGCTGCGCTACACCCTGGAGTCGAAACTCCACGTGCTCCCCAGCTTCGCGACCGTCGCCGGCGCCGGCATGGCCATGCTGGGCGGCCTCGCCGCACCCGGGATCGACGTGAACCTCGCCGCCGTCCTGCACGGCGGGCACTCGATCGAGCTGCACCGGCCCATCCCGGTCAAGGGGCAGGCCACGTCCAGTTCCAGGGTCGCCGCCGTCTACGACAAGGGCAAGGCGGCCGTCATCGTCCTGCGCTCGGAAGTCGCGGACGCCGAGGGGCCGCTCTGGACCAGCGACGCGCAGATCTTCGTACGCGGGGAGGGCGGGTTCGGCGGCGACCGCGGGCCCTCCGTCCGGACCGAGCTGCCCGAGCGGGCGCCCGACCGGGTCGAGGAGCGGCACATCCGCGAGGAGCAGGCACTCCTGTACCGGCTCTCCGGGGACTGGAACCCCCTGCACGCCGACCCCGAGTTCGCCAAGCAGGCCGGCTTCGACCGGCCGATCCTGCACGGCCTGTGCTCGTACGGGATGACCCTCAAGGCCGTCGTCGACACGGCGCTGGGCGGGGACGTCTCGCGGGTCCGCGCCTACCGCACGCGCTTCGCCGGGATCGTCTTCCCGGGCGAGACCCTGCGGATCCGGATGTGGGAGGAGCCCGGCCGGGTCCAGGTCTCGGTGACCGCCGTCGAACGGGACGACGCGCCGGTCCTCGCCGACACCGTCGTCGAACACGCGTAACGCCCGACCACACAAGGAGCCGCACCGTGCGCGCAGCACTGCAGAGCGAGATAGGCCAGGACAAGCTCGAAGTCGTCGACGACATGGAGACCGCGGGCTTCGGTCCCGGCAAGGTCAGGATCCGGATCAGGGCCACGGGCCTGTGCCACTCCGACCTCTCCGCGATGAGCGGCGTGCTGCCGCAGCCCGCCCCCTTCATCCCCGGCCACGAGGGTTCGGGAGAGATCGTCGACGTCGGCGACGGGGTGACCAGCCACAAGATCGGCGACCGGGTCCTCGTCTGCTGGCTGCCGCCGTGCGGACACTGTCCCGCCTGCAAGCGCGGCCAGGGCCACCTGTGCCTGGAGTCCTTCGCGAACGTGGCCACGCCCAACTTCCGCCGTGCGGGCGGCGGGGACATCTTCGGCTTCGCGGGGACCGGCACCTTCGCCGAGGAGATGGTGGTGCCCGCCGCGTGCGCCGTGCCGATCCCCGACGACCTGCCGTACGACATCGCCGCGCTGATCGGCTGCGGGGTGACCACCGGCCTCGGCGCGGCCATCAACACCGCCAAGGTGGAGGCCGGGTCCTCGGTCGCGGTGATCGGCTGCGGCGGCGTCGGCATCTCCGTCATCCAGGGCGCCAAGGTGCAGGGCGCGGCGCAGGTCGTCGCCGTGGACCCGGTCGCCTCGCGGCGCGAGGCGGCGCTGCGGTTCGGGGCGACCGAGGCGGTCGCGCCGGAGGCGTTCGCCGACGCCAGGAACCGGATCACGGCCGGCGAGGGCTTCGACTACGTCTTCGAGGTCGTCGGCAAGTCCGCGACCACGCAGACCGCGTACGAAATGACCCGGCGCGGCGGCTCCGTCGTCGTGGTCGGCGCGGGCGCGCTCGACGACAACTACTCGGTCAACATGTTCTCCCTGTTCTTCGACGAGAAGAAGATCCTGCCCTCGATGTACGGGGGCGGGGACGTGCTCCGCTCCTACGAGCGCACCATCGCGCTGTGGCGGGCCGGCCGCGTGGACCTGGCGGGCCTGATCACGCACCGCGTGCAGCTCGGGGAGATCAACGACGCCCTCGACCAGATGCGCACCGGCGTGGCCCTGCGCACCTGCATCGAACTCTGATCCGAGAGGAATCCGACAGATGTCACTCCCACTCCAGGGGCTGTCCGCCATCGTCACCGGCGCCGGCCGCGGGCTCGGCCGGGCCGAGGCGATCGAGCTCGCGCGGCTCGGTGCGAGCGTGGTCGTCAACGACTTCGGCCAGAGCGGACGGGACGGCTCCGGGGAGGCCTCGGCGGCCCCGGCCGAGGAGGTGGCCGCCGAGATCCGCGCAGCGGGCGGGCAGGCGGTGGCGCACCTCGGCGACGTGGCCGACTTCGAGCAGGCGCGCGAGCTGGTCGGGCTGGCGGTGAGCAGCTTCGGGAAGCTCGACATCCTGGTCAACAACGCGGGCATCCTGCGCGACCGGATGGTGTTCTCCATGTCGGAGCAGGAGTGGGACTCGGTCGTCCGGGTCCACCTCAAAGGCCACTTCAACACCACGCACTTCGCGTCCGTGCACTGGCGCGAGCGGTCGAAGGCGGCGGGCGGACCGGTCTACGGCAGGATCGTCAACACCTCATCCGAGGCCTTCCTCGGCGGCAGCGCTGGGCAGCCGAACTACGCGGCGGCCAAGGGCGGCATCGTGGGCCTGACGACCTCGACCGCCCTGGCCCTCGCCAAGTACGGGGTGACGGCCAACGCCATCTGCCCGCGGGCCCGGACCCGGATGACGGAGGACGTCTTCGCGGGCTTCCAGGTCCCGGAGGAGGGCAAGCTCGACCCGCTGGCCCCCGAGCACGTCTCCCCGCTGGTCGGCTACCTGGCCTCGCCGGCCTCGGCGAAGGCCAACGGGCAGCTGTTCGTCGTGCACGGCGGGATCGTGGTCGTGATGGACCGGCCCAGGGTGGCCGCCAAGTTCGACACCACCAAGGAGGCCTTCTCCTTCGAGGAGCTGGACGAGGTCCTGACCCCGCACTACGCGTCCCGCCCGGCGAACGAGACCTTCGCGGCAGTGGAGGTGCTGGCCCTCAAGCACGACCAGGGGGTCCGCGCCGCGGGCCCGGCCTAGGCGCCGGGGGTGCCGGCGGTGACGGGCCGCTTGTAGTACCGCCACGGGAACCATCCCACGCCGACCGGAATCCAGCCTTCGGATTCCATCCGCCGGTGTCGCGCGAGGGAGGGGAGCGTCACCCGGCAGTGCTCCCAGGGGTGGGTGGACGCCTCCACCTCGTGGAAGAAGGGGCCGTAGCCGACCAGCTGCCAGCCGTCGCGGCCGGCCTCCGCCAGTGCGGCCATCTCGTTGAACGCGGTCAACCCGCCGAGGGTGCGGCGCTTCGGGGCGTTCGGGCCCGCGGCGGGCGGCGCCGACGGGCTCGCGGCCGCGGCCTTGCCCGAGAAGCGCTGCTGGGCGGCCTGGCGGCTCACACCCAGGACCCGGCCCACCGTGTCCCAGCTGTGGCCGGCGGCCCTGGCGCCCTGGACGGATTCGCGCAGCAGCCGGCTCGCCTCCTCGGCCCCGACGCGCGAGGCGTCCACCAGGCGCAGGTACCCGAAGGCGTCGTGTTCGAGCGATTCGGCCAGTCCCTCGGGGGCGCCGAGGACGGCTGCGGCGATCCCTTCCCGGATCCGGGCGGTCTCCACCGGGTGGAGCAGCGGTTCGTTGCTCATCGGCGCAGTCCGGCAAGGGGTTCGAGGGCGTCGAGGGCTTCCTCGTCGCGGCGCACCTGCTCGGCCTTGCGGGCGGCCAGGCCGGCCGTGCAGGCGATGAGTGCGAGGCCCGCGACGACCAGGGCGGCGGTGGTGGCGGCGCCGAACCGGTCGCCGAACATCACTGCCACGGCCGGCAGGCTCACGGCGAGCGGCACTGCGGCGGCCATGGACGGGGTGGTGGGAAAGACGACCCGGTGCCGGGCCCTCGAATTCAAGATCGACATGCGTCAAGGAAACATTGACACAGGTGAGTTGTCAAGAATTCCTTGACGCGCCCCTTGTGGTACGCCGGACGGTCCTGCCGGGCGCGGTGGCCGCGGCGCCCGGTGCGGCACGCGACCTGGCCTCCGAAGGCCGCTGACCCCCGCGCTCCACGTCACCGCAGCGGGGCCTGTTGGAGCGGTACGGGCCGGGGCGCGGCCGTCGGCGGCGGGTCCAGCCGGACCGGCGGCGGCGGGGCCGCCGGCAGGCTCAGGCCCGTGATCCCGCAGGGGATCTCGGGGGTGGCGTACGGGAGGTGCAGGCGGCCCTGCGGACTCCACAGCCCGGTGCCGAGCCAGCCGTCGGGCGCGCCGAGGCGGAAGACGTGCCGGTCGGCGGGGCGCCACAGGCCGATCGTGCCGCCTTCCAGCCGGAGTGCGACCCCGCAGGTCTCCGGCATCAGGGCCTGGCCGGGCTGCACCGCGAACGGGGTCCCCGCCTCCCCGCGCAGGCACTCCGGGAAGCGCACCGGGAGGGAGCTGCCCAGTACCCCCCAGCCCAGGCGGGGTTCGCCCGGGGCGTCCGAGCGGATCAGCAGCAGCCCGCTGTCGGGGTCGGCCAGCAGCAGCCGGTCGTTGCTGTCCTCCGTGATCTGGAGCAGCGGGGAGACCTCGCCGCCGCGGCCCAGGTCCACCGCGACGGCCTTGGTGGTGCCGTCCAGTTCGCGGTCCAGGGCCAGTATCCGGCCGGCCCGGTCCAGCCAGACGCCGCCCGAGCACCGGCCCGGGATGCGGGCGACCTGCCCGAAGGGGCCTCCGGCGACCTGCCAGACCGTGGTCCCGGCGGCCGAGGCGGCCAGGGCGAAGGCGCCTAACCCGTCCGGGGCCGGGGGCAGCAGGGACAGCCGCACCCCGTCGTCCCCGGGCTGCACCGAGCCCAGCGGGAGTTCCCCGGTGCGCGGCCCGGCCGCGGGGCCGCCCGTCGGGTACAGCAGCGCGAAGGCGTGCCGCTGCGCGACCCGGCGGTGGATCAGCACCCGCCCGTCCGCCAGGGCCAGCACCTCGCTGTCGGCTTCCTCGGGCTGCGCGAGCGGCAGCGGCACCGCATACGGCTCGGGCCCGGCCAGGGTCCAGCGCTCCGGGTAGCGGGCCTCCCCGTTCCCGGCCAGCCGGGCCGCGTACGACCCGTCCGCGGCGATGGTGAACGAGGCCTTCGTCGTGATCTCGATGGCACAGACAGTCATCCGTGCGTCACCTCCGGTGAGGAAGCTAGTTTTCGCACGTCGACCCGAACAACACGACCACTCCCGCTTCACACATACGGGTGGCCGCCGGGCGGTTCAGCCGTGGCGGCGGGGGCGACTGTGCTGTGCGCTACCGGGGTGCCGTCCCCGCCCTCGGACCTCCGTCGGGCCCCCGGCGGACCCCCGCCGCGCGCGGCGGCACGGACGTACGGGGTCGCGGGCGCCGGGGACCCCGTACGGACTCAGCCGCTCCCTGACGGACGGTAGCCTTGGCCTGTGCCCCGTCTCTCTGAAGTCATCGCCGCGCTGGACGCCCTCTGGCCCCCCTCGCGGGCCGAGCAGTGGGACGCCGTCGGAACCGTCTGCGGCGATCCCGACGCCGAGGTCTCCCGGGTCCTGTTCGCCGTGGACCCCGTGCAGGAGATCGTCGACGAGGCCGTGAAGCTGGGCGCCGACCTGGTCGTCACCCACCACCCCCTCTATCTGCGCGGCACCACCACCGTCGAGGCCGGCACCTTCAAGGGCCGCGTCGTGCACACGCTGATCAAGAACGACATCGCGCTGCACGTCGCCCACACCAACGCCGACACCGCCGACCCCGGCGTCTCCGACGCCCTCGCCGGCGCCCTCGACCTGCGGGTCACCGGCCCGCTGGTCCCCGATCCGAGCGACCCCGGGGGCCGCCGCGGCCTCGGCCGGATCTGCGAACTGGACCACCCCGAGACCCTGCGCGAGTTCGCCGCCCGCGCCGCCGCCCGGCTGCCGCGGACCGCCCAGGGCATCCGCGTCGCCGGCGACCCGGACGCGCTCATCCGCACCGTCGCCGTCAGCGGCGGGTCCGGCGACAGCAACTTCGCGGCGGTCCGCGCCGCCGGCGTGGACGCCTACCTCACCGCCGACCTGCGCCACCACCCGGTCTCCGAGGCCCGCGAGCAGAGTCCGCTCGCCCTCGTCGACGCCGCGCACTGGGCCACCGAGTGGCCCTGGTGCGAGCAGGCCGCCGCGCAGCTCGACGCGATCTCCGAGCGCCACGGCTGGGGTCTGCGCACCCACGTCTCGCGCACGGTCACCGACCCGTGGACGGTGCACGCGCCGTCCGTCACACCCCCTTCTATCTCTGGAGCCCCCAACTGAACGCCGAGCCCGCCGACCAGATCCGACTCCTCGACGTCCAGGCCCTGGACGTCCGGCTGTCGCAGCTCGCCCACAAGCGCAAGTCGCTGCCGGAGCACACCGAGGTCGAGTCCCTGACCAAGGACCTGACGCAGCAGCGCGACCTGCTCGTGGCGGCCCAGACGCAGGCGAGCGACGCCGCCCGCGAGCAGACCAAGGCGGAGCAGGACGTCGACCAGGTGCGCCAGCGCGCGGCCCGCGACCAGCAGCGGCTCGACTCCGGCGCGGGCATCTCGGCCCGCGACCTGGCGAACCTCCAGAGCGAGGTCGTTTCCCTCGCCAAGCGCCAGGCCGACCTGGAGGACGTCGTCCTCGAAGTCATGGAGCGCCTGGAGGGCGCGCAGGAGCGGGTCACCGAGCTCACCGAGCGGGTCTCCGCCCTCGAAGCCAAGCTCGCCGACGCCACCGCCCGCCGCGACGCCGCCACCGGCGAGCTCGACGCCGAGGCCGCGAAGGTCACCAAGGACCGCGAGGTCATCGTCGCGTCCATGCCGGCCGACCTGATGGCCCTGTACGAGAAGATCCGCGTCAAGCAGGGCGGCGTCGGCGCCGCCCGCCTGTACCAGCGCCGCTGCGAGGGCTGCCGCCTGGAGCTCGACATGGCCGAGGTCAACGAGATCAAGGCCGCGGCCCGCGACCAGGTCGTGCGTCACGAGAACTGCGGCCGCATCCTGGTCCGTACGGCCGACTCGGGCATCTGATGCAGAGGCTTGTCCGGTTCGTCGTGGAGGCGGACGGCGGCTCCCGGGGCAACCCGGGGCCCGCCGGCTACGGCGCGGTCGTCCTCGACCCGGCGACGGGCGAGACGCTGGCCGAGCGCGCGGAGTTCATCGGCGTCGCGACGAACAACGTGGCCGAGTACAAGGGCCTGATCGCCGGCCTCAAGGCCGCCCGCGAACTGGCCCCGGACGCCGTGGTCCAGGTCCGCATGGACTCCAAGCTGGTCGTCGAGCAGATGTCGGGCCGCTGGAAGATCAAGCACCCGGACATGAAGCCCCTCGCGGCGGAGGCGGCGACGATCCTGCCCCGCTCGCAGGTCACGTACGAGTGGATCCCGCGCGAGCGGAACAAGCACGCGGACCGGCTCGCCAACGAGGCGATGGACGCGGGCAAGCGCGGCAGGCAGTGGGAGCCCTCGGCCTCTTCGGCGGCCCTGGACGCCTCGGCGGCCCGCGCCCTGGCCACCCCGCCGGCGGGCCCTCCGGGGGACGCCGCGAAGGGGGCCGCGGCCGTGCGGGCCGCCCTCGCCTCCGGCGCGGGCGCATCGCCTCGTACGCCGGCCCGTGCACCGGCGCTCGCGGAGGCAGGGGCCGACACGCTGTTCGCGGAGCCCGAGCCGGGCGCGCCGGGACGCGTCCCGGCCCCGGAGGAGGGCCGGGCCCAGGCCGTTCCCGCCCAGCCGGCCACACCCCCCGCGGGCGGCCAGGGCTGGGGCCCCGACATGGGAACCCCGGCGACCTTCGTGCTGCTGCGCCACGGCGAGACCGCCCTCACCCCGCAGAAGCGCTTCTCCGGCAGCGGCGGCGCCGACCCGGAGCTGTCACCGGCCGGCCGCCGCCAGGCGGCGGCGGTGGCCGAGGCGCTGGCCGCGCGCGGCACCGTCCAGGCGATCGTCAGCTCCCCGCTGCGCCGCTGCCGGGAGACTGCTCAGGCCGTCGCGGACCGCCTCGGGCTGAAGGTCACCGTCGAGGAGGGCCTGCGCGAGGTGGACTTCGGCGCCTGGGAGGGCCTGACGTTCGCCGAGGTCCGGGAGCGCTTCCCGGACGACCTCCAGGCCTGGCTGGACTCCCCGAAGGCGGCCCCGACGGGCGGCGGCGAGAGCTTCACGGCCGCCACCCGCCGGATCTCGGCGACCCGGGAGCGGCTGCTCGCCGCGCACGCGGGCCGCACGGTGCTGCTGGTCACGCACGTGACCCCGGTCAAGATCCTGGTGCGGCTCGCCCTGGGCGCCCCGCCGGAGTCGCTGTTCCGGATGGAGCTGTCCGCGGCCTCCCTGTCGGCGGTGGCCTACTACGCCGACGGCAACGCCTCGGTCCGCCTCCTGAACGACACCTCGCACCTGCGCCAGCAGCCGTAGCCGCTGCCGCCCGGGAACACGGCAGAACCCCCGCCACCCGTGGCGGGGGTTCTCGCGTTCGCACGCCGGACGCATGAAAAAGCGGGCTCCCGAACTGGTCGGGAGCCCGCTCGGCAGACGAGCCGGCCTGTACGCCGGGTTCTGTCTCCCGGTGACCTCGCGGTCGCCGGGGAGACGGCCATCCATCTAGGACCGGCGTTGCCGCCGGCCTCGTGCGGTCTACCCGCGAACTCGGGCGGGCAGCCCTCAAGCGTTCGCGCAGAGCCGTCCGAAGACGGCTCCTCTTGACCTTGCTCCAGGTGGGGTTTACCTAGCCGCCTGGGTCACCCCAGGCGCTGGTGGTCTCTTACACCACCGTTTCACCCTTACCGAGGGCCGAAGCCCCCGGCGGTCTGTTTTCTGTGGCACTGTCCCGCGGGTCACCCCGGGTGGGCGTTACCCACCACCCTGCCCTGTGGAGCCCGGACGTTCCTCGGCGGGATCCGGGGATCCCGACGCGGCCGTCCGGCCGACTCGTCTGCCGTGGCGACCATGTTACCGGCTGTGCCGTCACGGCTTGACCTTGACGCAGCGGCGGGGTCTCCACCGGACGCCCTGCGGATCGCAGGCCGAGCCCGTCTCCCCGCGGACCGGGCGCGGGTCCGGTGGCGCGGGGCGGTACGGCGGGAGCCTTACCCTGGCTCGGGGGCCGCACCCCCTGCGACGTGTCGTACCGAAGGAGAACCACCGTGCTCGTGCTGCTGCCGCCGTCCGAGGGAAAGGCCGCCGGCGGCTCCGGCGCGCCCCTGGAGCCGCAGGCGCTGTCGCTGCCGGGACTGGCCGAGGCGCGGGCGGCCGTGCTGGAGGAACTGGTCGAGCTGTGCGCGGGGGACGAGGTGAAGGCCCGCGAGGTGCTCGGCCTGAGCGAGGGGCTGCGCGCCGAGGTGGCGAAGAACGCCGGGCTGCGGTCCGCGGCGGCCCGGCCGGCCGGGGAGGTCTACACCGGCGTCCTGTACGACGCGCTGGGCCTCGCGGACCTTCCGGCGGCGGCGCGGGATCTGGCGCAGCGGTCCCTTCTGGTGTTCTCGGGCCTGTGGGGAGCGGTGCGGGTGACGGACCGGATCCCCTCGTACCGCTGCTCGATGGGGGTGAAGCTGCCGGCGCTGGGCGCCCTGGGCGCGTACTGGCGGGAGCCGATGGCCGCGGTGATGCCCGCGGCCGCGGGGGAGGGGCTGGTGCTGGACCTGCGGTCCTCGGCGTACGCCTCGGCCTGGAAGCCCAAGGGCGAGGTGGCGGGCCGCACGGCGACGGTGCGGGTGCTGCACTCGCAGGTCGTGGACGGCGTGGAGAAGCGGTCGGTGGTGAGCCACTTCAACAAGGCGACGAAGGGGCGGCTGGTGCGGGAGCTGCTGGTGGCGGGCGCCGTGCCGCAGACCCCGGCGGAGCTGGTCACGGCGCTGCGCGACCTCGGCCACACGGTGGAGGCCGAGGCCCCGGCGAAGCCGGCCAAGGCCTGGTCCCTCGACGTGGTGGTCACCCGGATCCACTGACCGCCGCCGGTCCCTGGCCCCGGCCCGCTGCGCGGAGCCTCGCCCCTCCCCGCGCCCGTCCACCGTTCCCCGGGGCCCCGCCCCCGCAGCGGACCGCCGGGGTCAGCGGCTCAGGGGCCAGGCCGCTGAAGGGGTCCGGTCGGACGCGACCGCGTACGTGGCGCAGGCGTCCGTCAGCGTTTCCAGGAGCGTGAGGGGATCCGGGAGTGCGTGCTCCAAGCCCCGGATCCAGCTGACCGACAGGTCACCCGGCAGGGCCGCCGGCGGCACCAGCACGTAGCTGCCCCGGCAGTGCCAGCGCAGCCCCGGGTGCTCGTCCATCGTCTCCGGGTGGCAGTCCAGCTCGCACGGCCACCACTCGTCCTCGTCCTCGGGGGTGCCGCGCGTCGCCGTGAAGAAGAGCATCCGGGCCTGGTCGCCCGTACCGCCCGATTCCGCGACCGGGCCGACCTCGACTCCCGCCGCCAGCAGGCGGGCCAGGGCGCTCGCACCGGCTTCGAGCGGGACGTCCAGCACGTCGTGGACCATGCCCGTCGCGGTGATGAAGTTCGCCTGCGGCTGGTTGCGTGCCCAGCGTTCGATCTGCGCCCGGTCGGTCGTCGACTGCGTCTGCCAGGCGAAGGAGAGGGGGTGCCGCGCGGGAGTGGGGCAGCCGATCCGGTCGCACGAACATCGGTAGCCGGCGGGATGGGCGGCGGGGGCGAGCGGCAGGCCTGCGGCGGCCGCGGCCAGCAGAAGGGCCTCGCGTGCACGCTCGGGATCTTCGGGGGAGGGTTTGGGCCGCCGGCGCAGCCATTGGGAAATCCTGCTCTGCTCGCCGCGTTTGACGCGGCCGGACTCAGACCCCATCTATCCCCTCACCTCACCGTTTCCCCGGCAGACCCTCACATCGTCCCACCATCCTGCGGTCCGGGTGACCGCACTGCCCCGGCGAGGGGTGGGGGAGGGGCGCACGGAGCGCACGAAACGGCAGGCACAATGCCGTCACATACCGGTTGAATTCGGCCAATTAACCCCGGCCGGCCGCCCTCCGGTCACTTCCCGGTGAAATTCGCCACCCCGCCCAGCACCCGGTCCACCAGCGCGTCCGTATGGGCATGCGTCAGCGGGGCCGTCCGCAGCAGCCAGCGGTACGTCAAAGGCCCGAGCAGCATCTCCACCATCAGGCGCAGATCCACGTCGTCCGCGAGCTGACCGGCCTCCCGGGCTGCCCGCAACCGCGCCTCGTACAGGGCGAACTGCGGCTCCAGCAGCTGCTCGGTGAAGCGGGCGCCGAGCTCGGGGTCGGTCGCCGCGGCGGCGGTCAGGGCGCGTGCGGAGGCGTCGTACTTCTCGTCGCCGAACTCGTCCACCGTCGCCCGCAGCACCAGCTTGAGGTCCGCCGCGAGGTCCCCGGTGTCCGGGAAGCCGGTCCAGCCGCCCTCGGTCCGCGCGTCCCCGGCGAGCGAGAGCGAGGCGTCCAGCAGGACCGCGGCCTTCGAAGGCCACCAGCGGTAGATCGTCTGCTTGCCGACGCCCGCGCGGGCGGCGATGGCCTCGATGGTCAGCTTGTTGTAGCCGACCTCGCCGACCAGCGCGAGCGCCGCGTCGAGGATGGCCCGGCGGGAGCGGTCGCTGCGGCGGGCGGGGTCGGGGGCTTTCCCGTCAGGGGCTTTGCTGCTCATTCGGACAAATTATCAATGCGGCATGTCTCGTCTTCGTGTCATTCCGTAAACCACCCGGTCAGTTCACTGCGCGGTCTCCCGTCGAGGAGAGACGATTCTCTCCACCATCTCCGTCAGTCGTGAGGAGCCTTCTTTGCGCAGAGACGCCACACCCCGGCGCTACCTGATGTGCCCACCCGCACACTTCAAGGTCACGTACTCCATCAACCCGTGGATGGACCCCACGAAACCGGTGGACCTGCCCCTCGCACACGCCCAGTGGGAAGACCTCCGGGACCGCTACCGCTCGCTCGGCCACACCGTCGAGACGCTCGTACCGGACCCCGAGCTGCCCGACATGGTCTTCGCCGCGAACGGCGCCCTCGTCGTCGACGGCCGGGTGCTCGGCGCCCGGTTCGCCTACCCGGAGCGCGCCGCCGAGGCCGAGATCCACCTCGAATGGTTCCGCTCGCACGGCTTCCAGGACGTCCACGAGCCGTCCCACGTCAACGAGGGGGAGGGTGACTTCGCCGTCACGGCCACCTACATCCTGGCCGGGCGGGGCTTCCGCTCCAGCCCGCTCTCGCACGACGAGGCCCAGGAGTTCTTCGGCCGCCCGGTCATCGGCCTGGACCTGGTGGACCCGCGGTACTACCACCTCGACACGGCGCTCTGCGTGCTCGACGGCGACGAGGTGATGTACTACCCGCCCGCCTTCTCGCCCGGCAGCCGGGCCGTGCTGCGGCGGCTGTTCCCCGACGCGCTGATCGCCGGCGCCGAGGACGCGGCCGCCCTCGGCCTGAACGCGGTCTCCGACGGCCGGCACGTCCTGCTCCCGCAGGCGGCGGCCGGGCTGTTCGACCCCCTGCGGGACCGGGGCTTCGAGCCGGTCCCGATGGACCTGGGCGAGCTGCTCAAGGGCGGCGGCAGCGTGAAGTGCTGCACCCAGGAGCTGCGGATGTAGCGGCTACTGAGTGGCCGGCGGCCACTCCTGGCCCCAGTCGGCGTCCCGCGCCGCCTTGTACAGGTCACCGTGGCGCTTGGTCACGTTGACCCGGGTCAGGCCCTCGCCCTCGGGACCGCACAGGTCCAGCAGGACGAGCCCCTTCCGGATCTGCGGCCTCCGCGTGATCCGGGAGGGGGCCGGCTCCACCGGGAAACGGGTCGCGGCCACGTAGCTGAACTTCTCGTCCTCGTACGGGAGGGACCCGCCCTTGACCTTCCGGTGCAGGGAGGACCGGCTGACCCGCGCCGAGAAGTGGCACCAGTCCTGCCCGACCTCGATCGGGCAGGTGCCGTCGTGCGGGCACGGGGCGGCGACCTTCAGCCCCGCCCCGATCAGCTGGTCGCGGGCCTCGCGGATGCGCAGGTACCCCTCGGGCGTGCCCGGCTCGATCAGCACCACGGCCTGCCCGGCGCGGGCCGCCTCGGCGACCACGGCCCGGCGGGCCTCCGGCGTCAGCTCGCCGAGGACGTACGACACGGTCACCAGGTCCGCCGCGGGGAGGGTCAGCCCGGACCCGATGACGGCCCGGCGCCACTCGGCGGCGCGCAGCACCTCCGAACCGGAGGACGCCGCGAGTTCCCGGCCGAGGGCCAGCGCCGGCTCCGCCCAGTCCAGGACCGTGGTCCCGCGCGGGCCGTCCCAGGTCGCGTCCACCGCCCAGGTCGCCGAGCCCGTGCCGCCGCCCACGTCCACGTGGGAGCCCGGGGACCACTGCGGGGCGGCCTCGGCGAGGGCGCCCAGGGCGGACCGTACGGCCTCGAAAGTGGCCGGCATCCGGTACGCCGCGTACGCCGCCACGTCGGAGCGGTCGCGCAGGATGGGCGCGTCGGTCGGCGTCCGGCCGCGGTAGCTGGCGATCAGCCGCTCGACGGCGGCCGCGGCCTGCTTCGGCGGGAGCCCGTCGAGCAGCCCGCCCAGCGCGGACCGGAGGGTTTCGGCGGTGGTGGGGACGGAGGCGGAAGCGGAGGCGTTCACCTGGGAAGTTTACGGCGCCCGGGGCGCCCCGGACGCCGTGCTCCCGCCCCCGCCGCCCGGCTCACGCCCACGGAGCCGTCCGGCTTCAGACGGCCGCGTCCCGGTTCTGCCACGGCCGGCACATCCCGGCGAAGCAGCCGGCCGCCAGCAGCGAGCACACCAGCTGGACCACCGCCATCGGCACCGCCGTGTCCTCGCCCGCGATCCCGACCAGCGGCGAGGCGATCGCCCCGACCAGGAAGGACGAGGTGCCCAGCAGCGCCGACGCCGATCCGGCCGCGTGCGGGGTGCGCATCAGCGCCAGCGCGTTGGTGTTCGGCAGGACCAGGCCCATCGCCGACATCAGCACGAACAGCGCGGCGGCGATCGGGACCAGCCCGACCTCCCCGAACACCCCGCAGGACATGAGCAGCAGCGCCACCGAGGCGGCCGTGATGACGGCGATCCCGCCCGCCAGCACCTTGTCCAGGCGGACCCGGCCGACCAGCAGCTTGCCGTTGACCTGCCCGGCGGCGATCAGGCCGACGGAGTTGAGGCCGAACAGCAGGCTGAAGGCCTGCGGCGAGGCCCCGTAGATCTTCTGCACCACGAAGGGCGAGGCCGAGATGTACGAGAAGAGCGTGGCGAAGGCGAAGCCGCCGGCCAGGGTGTACCCGGCGAAGACGCGGTCGGCGAGCAGCCCGCGCATGGTCCGCAGTGCGGAGCCCACGCCGCCGGTCTGGCGCTGCTCGGGCGGCAGCGTCTCGCCGAGGCTGCGCCAGACGACGAGGGTGAGCACGGCGCCGACGCCGGTGAGGACGACGAACACCCCGCGCCAGTCGGCGAAGCGGAGGATCTGGCCGCCGATGAGCGGGGCGATGATCGGGGCCGTGCCGGAGATGAGCATCAGCGTGGAGAAGAACCGGGCCATCTCGACGCCGTCGTACAGGTCGCGTACGACGGCCCGCGCGATGACGATCGCCGCCGATCCGGCCAGGCCCTGGAGCAGGCGGAAGCCGATCAGCAGCTCGGCGGTCGGAGCGAGGGCGCAGATCGCGGTGGCGAGGACGTAGACGGCCATGCCGGTGAGCAGGGGCCGGCGGCGGCCCCACTTGTCGCTCATCGGGCCGATGACGAGCTGGCCCAGCGCCATGCCGGCGAGGCAGGCGGTGAGGGTGAGCTGGATCGTGGCGGCCGGGCTGTCCAGGGCGCCGGTGACCTGCGGCAGGGCCGGCAGGTACATGTCCATGGACAGCGGGGGGAGGGCGCTGAGCCCGCCGAGTATGAATGTGACGAGCAGTCCGGTACGGCGTGCGGACGTGAGCGGGGCGGACGCGGTCTGCGGTGCGGAGGGCGTCTCGGGCGACGGCTCGTGCGAGGGGGCCGTCGCGGGGCCTCTCTCCGACATGCGGAACTCCAGTCTTTTCGTCGTCTTTTCACACCCCCGACCGGCCCATGCTCTCAGCTATCGGAACGTCCGTGGACCGATGCGGCATGTGACGTACCCTGCGGCCCCATGAGCGCAAGTGGGAAGAAGATCGCCGTCGTGACCGGTGCGGGCTCCGGCATCGGCCGCTCCGTCGCCCTCGCCCTGGCCGCCGCCGGCTGGTCGGTGGCCGTGGCCGGCCGCCGGACCGGACCACTGGAGGAGACGGCGCACGCGGCCGGGCCCGGCGCGGACGTGCTGTGCGTACGGGCGGACGTGAGCGACCCGGACGACGTGGCCGCGCTGTTCGGCGCGGTGCGGGAGCGCCACGGGCGCCTCGACGTCCTCTTCAACAACGCCGGCACCTTCGGCCCGGGCGGCATCCCGCTGGAGGACATCTCGTACGAGGCCTGGCGCCAAGTGGTGGACGTCAACCTGACCGGGGCCTTCCTGTGCGCGCAAGCGGCCTTCCGGCAGATGAAGGCACAGGACCCGCAGGGCGGCCGGATCATCAACAACGGCTCCATCTCCGCGCACGTGCCGCGGCCGAACTCGATCGCCTACACCGCGACCAAGCACGCGATGACGGGCCTGACCAAGTCGCTCTCGCTGGACGGGCGGCCGTACCGCATCGCCTGCGGGCAGATCGACATCGGCAACGCGGCCACCGAGATGACCGGGCGGATGCAGACCGGGATCCTCCAGGCGAACGGACAGCTGGCCGTGGAGCCGGTGATGGACGCCGCCGACGTGGCCCGCACGGTGCTGCACATGGCGGAGCTGCCGCTGGAGGCGAACGTGCAGTTCGCGACGGTGATGGCGACGACGATGCCGTACATCGGGCGCGGCTGACCCCCTGGCCGGGGCCGGACGGATACGGGCGGCGGCCGAGGCCCGGGGATCGCCCCGGGGCTTCGCCACGGACCCGCCGGGGAGCCTGCCGGAGCCGCGGGAATGCGGGCGCCTGGCCGGGAGTTGGGATGATCATGACTGACGTGCTGCGTTACACCGCCTTCTCGGACGACCCGGCCGGGGGCAATCCCGCCGGGGTCGTACTCGATGCGACCGGGCTGGACGAGGCCGAAATGCTCCGGATCGCGGCCGATCTGGGCTACAGCGAGACGGCTTTCCTCACCGAGCCGCCGGAGGACCTCGGCGGGGAGCCCGGACGGGCCTTCACCCTGCGGTTCTTCAGCCCGAAGGCGGAGGTGTCCTTCTGCGGGCACGCCACCGTGGCCGCCTCCGTGGCGCTGGCGGAGCGGATCGGTCCGGGCGAGCTCGTGTTCGCGACCCCGGCGGGCACGGTGCCCGTTTCCGTCACCGCGTCCGAGGAGGGCCTGCGGGCCGTCCTGACCAGCGTCGAGCCGCACGTCGAGGACGTCGACCCGGCCGACCTCGCCGAGGCGCTGGCCGCGCTGGACTGGCCCGAGGCCGAGCTGGACCCGGCATTCCCGCCGAGGATCGCCTTCGCCGGGAACCGCCACCTGGTGCTCGGCGCCGCCACCCGGGCCCGGCTCGCGGACCTCGCGTACGACTTCCCCCGGCTGGAGGCGCTGATGCACCGGCTGGAACTGACCACGGTCCAGCTGGTGCACCGTGCGGGCCCGGCGCTGTTCGACGTACGGGACCCGTTCCCGGTCGGCGGCGTCGTCGAGGACCCCGCCACCGGTGCCGCCGCGGCCGCCTTCGGGGCGTACGCGCGCGAGCTCGGCCTGGTCCCGGCGGACGCCGTGCTCACCCTCCACCAGGGCGAGGACATGGGCCGCCCCGGCGTCCTGACGGTGGAGCTGCGGGCCGGCGACCCGCGGGTGCGGGTGGGCGGCCGCGGGGTGCGGATCGGATGAGCCACGGCCTGCCGGCGGCGGCATCCGCCTCCCGGGACGGGGCCCCGGCGGCCCGCACGGCCCGGCGACCCGCCCGGACGGGCCGGGGACCCGCGCGGGACCCGGCGCCGGCTCGCGCCGGGGACCCGCGGCACGGAGAGGGGGCCCGCACGTGACGACGGTGCTGACGTACGAGGAGGACGGGCTCCCGGCCGGGCTCGCCGCGCAGGTCGCGGCCCTGGAGGCGCAGGCCTGGCCCGGCGCCCGCGCCGGGCACGACCCCGCCCTCGCACCCCGGGTGATGCTGCTGGTGGACGCGGCGGGGACGGTGGCCGCCTCGCTGGCGCTGCTCCACAAGCCGGTCCGGCACGCGGGGCGCACGTACCGCGCGGCCGGGCTCAGCGCGGTGGTGACCCGGGCCGGCCTGCGGGGCCGCGGGTACGGCGGCCGCCTGGTGGCGGCGGCCCGTGCGGCGCTGGCCGCCGACCCGGCCGTGGACCTGGTCCTGTTCAGCTGCGACCGGCCGCTCGTCCCGTTCTACGAGGCGGCCGGCTTCACCCGGCTGCCCGGGGCCGTCCTGGTCGGCGGGACGCCCGAGGAGCCGCTGGCCACGGACGCGCCCGGTTTCGACAAGGAGGTCCTGGCCGACTTCCCCGGCGCGGGCGTCGATGCCGCGGCGTTCGCGGGCGCGCGGATCGCCCTGTACCCGGGGCTCGTCGACCGCCTCTGGTGACCCGGGCGTGAGCCCCGGACATGCGGAAGGGGCCCGGATCGGGATGATCCGGGCCCCTCGCGCATGCCGGCACTGCCTTACGAGCCGCTCTCGGTCTCCGCGGAGACGCCCGCCGCCAAGGACGCCGGGGCGGCCGGGGCGGCCTGGGCGGCTGCGGGGGCCGCCGCACGGCCGAACTTCTGCACCCCGAGGAAGAGGAGCAGGGTCGGGACCAGGTACAGCAGCCACACGACGGCCTGGAGCCAGGTCGGGTCCGGCTGGAAGTTGAACGTGCCCTTCAGCAGGGTCCCGTACCAGCTGTCCGGCGGGATGGCCGCGGTGACGTCGAAGGCCTTGTTCGTGAGGCCGGGCAGGAACTCGGCCTCCTGGAGGTCGTGGACGCCGTACGCGAGCACGCCCGCGGCGACCACGACCAGCATGCCGCCGGTCCACGTGAAGAACCTGGACAGGTTGATCTTCAGCGCGCCGCGGTAGAACAGCCAGCCCAGCAGGACCGACGACCCGATGCCGAGCAGGACGCCCGCCAGCGGACCCGCGCCGTCACCGGCCGCGTGGACCGACCGCCACACGAACAGCGAGGTCTCCAGGCCCTCCCGGCCGACGGCCAGGAACGCCGTCGTCACCAGGGCGCCCGTGCCCATCGCGAGGGCCGCGTCGAGCTTGCCGTGCAGCTCGGTCTTCAGATGCCGCGCGGTGCGCTTCATCCAGAAGACCATCCACGTCACCAGGCCCACCGAGACGATCGACAGGCTGCCGCCGATCGCCTCCTGCGCCTGGAACGTCAGCTCCGAGGTGCCGAATTCGAGCGCCGCGCCGAAGGCCAGGCTGAGCGCGGCGGCGAGGCCGACGCCGAGCCACAGCGGTCCCAGCTTGTCCTTGTTCCCGGTCTTCACCAGGTACGCGATGAGGATGCAGACGACCAGGCTGGCCTCAAGCCCCTCGCGCAGGCCGATCAGATAGTTGCTGAACACGTCGGTTCCTTTCCTTGCCGCGGAACTACGCGAACAGCTCCCGGCCCCACCAGTCGTCCTTGTCACGGACGCCCGGCGGGACGGCGAAGACGGCCGAACCCACGTGCTGGATGTACTCGTTCAGCGCGTCGTTCTTGGACAGGTTGCGCTGGAGCGGGATGAAGCCCTTGCGGACGTCCCGCTGGTAGGCGAGGAAGAACAGGCCCGCGTCGAGGCGGCCCAGTCCGTCCGTGCCGTCCGTGAAGGAGTAGCCGCGGCGCAGGATGGTGACGCCGTTGTTGCTGTCGGGGTGCGCCAGGCGGACGTGCGCCTCCGGCTTCATCGCCTTCAGGAACGGCTCGTCGCGCTCCTTGGACTTGCCGACGGGCGCGCCCTCGGCCTTGTCCCGGCCGAAGATGTCCTCCTGCTCCTGGAGCGGAGTGCGGTCCCAGGTCTCGATGTGCATCCGGATCCGGCGGGCGACCAGGTATGAGCCGCCGGCCATCCACGCCGAGGCGTCCTTGGCCTCGTCGGAGACCCACACGTGCTTGTCGAGGCGGGCGGTGTCGGTGCCGGAGATGTTCCGGGTGCCGTCCTTGAAGCCCATCATGTTGCGCGGGGTCTGCTCGTCCGGGGTGGTGGACGAGGTCTTGCCGAAGCCGAGCTGCGACCAGCGCACCGCCGTCTTGCCGAAGCCGATGCGGGCGAGCTGGCGGATCGCGTGCACGGCGACCTGCGGGTCGTCCGCGCAGGCCTGCACGCAGAGGTCGCCGCCGCTCTTGGCCGCGTCCAGGTTGTCGCCGGGGAACTGCTCCAGGTCGACGAGGGCCTCGGGGCGCCTGCCGTCCAGGCCGAACCGGTCCTTGGCGAACAGCGAGGGGCCGAAGCCGATCGTCAGCGTCAGCCGGGACGGCTTGAGGCCGAGGGCCTCACCGGTGTCGTCCGGCGGGGCCTCGGGGAGGCCGCCGACCGCGCCCTCGCCGACGGGGAGTCCGGCGGTCATCCGCTCGGCGGCCCGCGTCCAGTCCTTGAGGAGCTGGACCAGCTCCGCGCGGTCCTTCGTCTTCACGTCGAAGGCGGCGAAGTGCAGCCGGTCCTGGACGGCGGTGGCGATGCCGGCCTGGTGCTTGCCGTGGAAGGGCACCGCGGAGCCGCTGAGCGCGGCCGGAACGGCGTCCGAGGCGCTGGTCATCGCGGCGACCGTGCCGCCCGCCGCGGCGGCGCCGAGCGCGAGCCCGGCACCGCCCCAGCCGAGCACGGAGCGGCGGGACGGACCGCCGGCGGCGGACTCGACGGCCTCGGTGGCCTCGCCGGTGGTGATGGTGTCTTCAGACATGTCCGATACCCCTGATACGCGTTACTTGGCTACGGCGGCGGCGAGCTTGGACAGCGGCTCACCGAGGGCGCTGACGGCGTCCGAGAGCTCCTTGCGCTGGTCCTGGCCGACCGTGTCGTACGACGCGAACTCGTAGGTGTTCTTGTCGGCGCGGTACTTGTCGAGCAGCGTGCCCATCGCGGCGAACTGCTTGTCCAGCTCCGCGGACAGCGTCGGGTTGTTCTTCGCGGCGACCGGCTTGAGCAGCTCGTACGCCTTCTGGGCGCCCTCGACGTTGGCCTTGAAGTCGACCAGGTCGGTGTGGCTGTAGCGCTCTTCCTCACCGGTGACCTTGCCGCTGGCGACCTCGTCCAGCAGCTCCTTGGCACCGTTGGCCATCGAGGTGGGGGTGATCTCGGCCTCGCCGACCTTCTTCTGCCAGCCGGCCAGGTCGGTCATCAGCTGGTCGGCGAACTTCTTCTCGTCGTCGCCGATCTTGTTGTCGGCGAACAGGGCCTTCTCCAGGCGGTGCCAGCCGGTCCAGTCCTTCGCCGGGTCCTGGCCGGCCTCCAGGCCGTCCTCGCGGACGTCGACCTTCGGGTCGATGTCGCCGAAGGACTCGGCGACCGGCTCGGTGCGCTCCCAGCCGATGCGGGAGGCGGCGTACGCCTTCTTGGCGGCCTCGACGTCGCCGGCCTTGACCGCGTCCGCGAAGGCCTGCGCCTTGGGGAGGGTCTCGTCGGCCTGCGCCTGCACGTACTTGCGGTACTCGGCGACCGCGGCGTCCAGCTCGGGGCTGCGCTTCTCGCCGCCGCCGTTGCCCGTGGCCTTGACCTTCTGGCGGATGCCGTCACCCTTCATGCCGGGCTTGCAGGCGACCTCGTAGTCGCCCGCCTTGAGCTCGGCGGTGATGGTGGCCTTGGTGCCGGCGCCGATGTTCTCGCGCTCGGCGGCGATCCGGCCGTCCGGGAAGTAGAGGTAGACCTCGGTGACCTTCGAGCCCTTGTTCTCGACCTCGAAGTTCGCCTTGCCCGCCGGGAACTCCGTCTTGGAGAGCTCGCACGCGCTGTCGGAGGCGGCGACCTTGATGGCCCCGTCGCCCGAGCCGCTCTTCTCGGCGCAGCCGGTCACGGCGGTGAGCGCGACCACGGCGGCGGCCGCGGTGAGGACGGTGAGGCGGGCGGGACGCATGCGGGCTCCTGGCTGTCTGGCGTTCGGCAGACGGCCGCCCTGATCACGACGGGCGGCCGGTGAGGCGGACCTAACTTAACCGAGGCTTACCTGACCCATATCCGCGCGTCCAGTGATTCAGCACACATCTACGCCTCCCGGACACGGGGCCGTCACGGCACCTTCAGGCAAACCCCATGGAATGGTCAAGCGGAGGTCAAGTCGATGTGACCTTTCCGTACTGCGGAACGGCCGTCGTCCCGTACGGGGACCACAAGCGGAGCCCCGGTGCGCGGATGTGGGAACACCTCGACGGGCTGCCGGTAGACCCGGCTCAGCAGCTCGTCCCCGAACGCCTCGGCCGGCGGCCCGTCCACCGCGATCCGCCCCTCGTGCAGTACGGCGGCCCGGTCGGCGTACGCGGCGGCCAGGCCCAGGTCGTGCAGGACGACCACCACCGCGTCCCCGGCCGCGGCCCGTTCCCGGCAGATCCGCAGCACCAGCTCCTGATGGCGCAGGTCCAGGGCCGCGGTGGGCTCGTCGAGCAGCAGCAGCGGGGCCTGCTGGGCCAGGACGCGGGCCAGCGCGACCCGGGCCCGCTCGCCGCCGGAGAGCGCGGAGAAGGGGCGGGCGGCGAAGCCGGCCACCTCCGCCCGGGCCATGGCGGCGGCTACCGCCTGCTCGTCCGCGTCGGCGAGCGGGGTGCCGGCCCAGGGGGCGCGGCCCATCCGTACGACGTCCCCCACCGGGAAGGGGAAGGACATCGCCGCCGACTGGGGGAGCACGGACCGGCGCAGGGCCAGATCCCGGGCCGCCCAGTCGCCCACCGGGCGCCCGTCGATCCGTACGACGCCCCCGGTGGCGGGCAGATCGGCCGCGAGGGCGGCCAGCAGGGTGGATTTGCCCGCGCCGTTCGGGCCGGCCAGGGCCAGCACCTCGCCGGCCCTCACTGTCAGGTCGATCCCGGCCAGCACCTCGCGCCCGCCGAGCCGGACGCGGAGGCCGACGGCCTCGGCGAGGGCCGAACCCGGCGCCGGGTGGCCGGGGATGCCGCGCCTGCCGCGCCGGAAGAAGGGGACGCTCACGCCCAGCCTCCCTGCCTGCGGCGGGTGCGGCGCAGCAGCCAGAAGAAGAAGGGGCTGCCGATCAGGGCGGTCAGCACGCCGAGCGGCAGTTCGGCGGGCCGGGCGACGGTCCGGGCGGCCAGATCGCCCCCGAGCAGGACCACGGCTCCGGCGAGCGCGCTGACCGGGACCAGGAAGCGGTGGCCGGGGCCGTTCGCCATGCGCAGCAGGTGCGGGACGAGCAGTCCGACGAAGGTGATGACGCCGGCCACGGCGACGGCGGCCGCGGTGAGCAGCGCGACGACGAGGATGAGCGTGACGCGCAGCCGCTCCACGTCCACGCCGAGGTGGCGGGCGGGCCGCTCGCCCAGCGCGAGAAGGTCCAGCTCGCGGGCGTGGCAGGGGGCGATCAGCAGGCCGGCGAGCGCGCAGGGCAGGACGGCGAGCACCTTGGGCCAGGTGGCCTGGGCGAGGGAGCCGAGTTGCCAGAAGGTGATCTGGTTGACCTGGCCGCTGTCCGCGAAGAAGACGAAGAGGCCGATCAGGGCGCCGGCGAAGGCGTTGACGGCGATGCCCGTGAGGATGAGGGTGACGACCTCGGTCCGGCCGCCGCTGCGCGAGAGGAGATAGACGGAGCCGACGGTGACGAGCCCGGCGGTGAACGCGCAGGCGGTGATGGTCCAGTTGCCGAGGAAACCGAGTCCGAGCCCGATGGCCGCCACCGCGCCGACGGCGGCGCCCGCGGAGATCCCGATGACGCCCGGCTCGGCGAGCGGGTTCCCGAACACCCCCTGCATCAGGGCCCCCGCGCAGCCCAGGCTCGCGCCGACGAGCAGCGCGAGCACGATCCGCGGGAGCCGTACGTTCCACAGCACGCTCTCGCCGACCCGGTCGAGCGGGGCCCCGCCGAGGCCCAGACGGTACGCCGCGGACCCGAGCACGTCCCCGGCGGGGATCGCGTAGGCCCCCGTCCCGGCGGACGCCAGTGCCAGGGCGCCGAGGGCGAGAACCAGCGCCGCGACCAGCCAGACGCCGGTCCGGCGGGGCGCCTCGGCCGCCCCGGGCGGTTTCCGCCCGGCAGGCGGCAGCTCGGGGCCGGTTTCCGGCAGCGGGGCGACGCCCGTGTTCCGCGCTGCCACGTCAGGCGGCCTTTGCGTACAGCTGGGAGATGAGCGAGCTCAGCACCCGGTCGGTCCGCGGGCCGTAGTTGAGCAGGACCCCGTCGTCGACGGCGACGACCCGCCGGCCCATTCCCGCCGGGGTCTGGGCGACGCCGGGGATCTTCACCAGCCCGTCCGTACCGCCCACGGACTCCAGTCCCTTGGACATGACCAGGATCGCGTCCGGCGCGGCAGCCGCCAGCGCCTCGCTCGTGATCGGGGTGAAGTCCTTGCCGAGCCCCGATTCCTTGCCGGTGTCGACGGCGCCGGCCGCTTCGAGCAGCGAGGCCGCGCCCGAGTCGGAGCCGCCCATCAGGTACACGGACGCAGTGCCGCGCAGGTACAGGAACGCCACCCGGGGCTTCCTCCGGGAGGCCGCCTCGGCCGGAACGGCCTTGCGGGCGGCGGCGATCCGCCCGGCGGTGCGCTCGTTCAGCCGCGCCCCGGCGTCCTTGACGCCGAGGGCGTCGGCCACTGCCCCGATCCGCTTCGGCACGTCCTCCAGCGACTTGGCCGGGGCCACCACCAGCAGCGGGACGCCCGCGTCGCGGATCTGCCGGATCGCCTCGGCCGGGCCGGAGGTGGTCTCGGCCAGCACCAGCGTCGGGCGCAGCGCCAGCACGCTCTCCGCCGACACGTCATGACCGCGGGTCACCACCGGCAGCTGCGCGGCCTGTTCGAACGTGGCCGTGATGTCGCGGGCGACGACCTGCGGGCCGAGGCCGAGCGTCTGGACGATCTCGTTCAGGCCGCCGGTCAGCGGGACCACCCGCTCCGCCGAGGTCACGGTCACCTGGCGGCCGTCCGCCGACGGCACGGTCACCGGGAGCGCGGGCAGCGGCGCGGGCGAGAGCGGTTCCACCCGGTCCGGCGCGGCGGCCGGGCGGGTGGCGGCGCCGGGTCCGGCGGCGGACGTGCCTGCGCAGCCCGTCAGGGCGGGCAGGGCCAGTGCGCAGCAGGCGAGTACGAGGGCAAGGGCGCGGCGGGGGGAGCGGGTTGGCGCGGCGGGCGTGGGCACGAAGGCACCGTCCTGATCGTCCGGCTGGAATCGGGGGTTCCCCTCCGATTGAAGGTAGCTTAGGTTAGCCTAACCTTATTAATCAGATCCGGAAGGGGCATTCATGCCCTCGCGACCCGTACGCGCGTCCGCAGTCGCCCTGTTGGCCACCCTGGCGGCCTTGCTGGGCGCCCTGCTCCCGGCCGCCGCGGCCCACGCGGCGAGCCGCACCGTGCAGGGGGGCCGGCTCGACTGGGGCATCAAGTCGTCCTTCCAGAGTTATGTCACCGGTCCGGTCGCGAAAGGCGCTTTCCGGCTGAAGAACGGCGCCGCCACGGTCGGCGGCAGCCTCTTCCGCTTCCACTCGGCCACCGGCTCCTACGACCCGGACTCCGGCGACTTCGAGGCCGCCTTCAGCGGCGGCGTCGGCTTCCAGGGCCACCAGAAGCCGGACGGCACGTACGAGTTGGACCTGACGGTCAGCCGGCCCACCATCAAGATCCGCGGGGGCGGCGGCACGCTCTACGCGGACGTCTCCGGCAAGGCCAAGGACACCGGCGCGGTCAGCACCCGGACCCAGGTGCCCTTCGCCACCCTCGGCCTGGGCGGCGTGAACATGACGGGCGGCGGCAGCCCCGTCACCCTGACCGGCATCCCGGCCACACTCACCGAACAGGGCGCCGAGGCCTTCGCCGGCTACTACCCCGCAGGCACGCAGCTCGACCCCGTCTCGCTCTCCGTCGACGTCAAGACCGCCCCGCCCGCCGGCTCCCCGCCGTCCGCGAGCGCTCCGGCACAGCCCCCGCAGGCCTCGCAGGACCCGCAGGCCGCCCCGGGCGCGTTCGCCGACGCCGCCGTCGACTGGGGTGTCCGGCGCACCTTCCGCGAGTACGTCACCGGTTCCGTCGGTCAGGGCCGGTGGACCCTCGCCGACGGGGCCCAGGACGGCGGCGCACTGTTCCGCTTCCCGCAGGGCAAGGGCGCGTACGACGGCCGGAAGGGAACCCTCGACGCCGCCTTCGCCGGAACGGTCCACTTCACCGGCGCCCATCTGGACCTGAAACTCGGCAAGCCGGGCGTCAAGGTGGAGAACGGCAAGGGCGTCCTGTCCGCCGACGTCACCACCGGCGGCGAGACCAAGCACGCGGTCGCGCTCGTCGAGTTCGACGCCAGGGGGCTGAAGACCGAGGGGGCGCTCGCCCGCCTCACCGAAGCCCCCGCCACCCTCACCGAGGGCGGCGCGCAGGCCTTCGGCTCCCTGTACAAGGCGGGGACCGAGATGGACCCCGTCTCGCTCTCCGTCGCGCTCGACGCCACCACGCAGCTGCCGGCCCTGCCCGACCTGGGCTCCGCGGCCCCGCCCGCCGCGCCCGCTGCCCCCGGCCCCTCGCCCGCGCCCGCCGCACGGGCGGGCGAGTCCTCCGGCACCGGCCCGTACGCCACGCTCGGCGCGGCCGTTCTGGTCCTGGCGGGCGTCGCTGTCCTCCTCGTCCTGCGCACCCGGCGCAGGCCGCAGGCCGCCCCGCACGCCCCGGCGGGTCCGGCTGCACCGTCCGCGCCGTCCGCGCCGGCCGCGCCGACCGGGCAGGCAGGCCCGGACGGTCCCGCAGGGTCCGCGGGCGTGTCACGGCCGCGGCCCTGACATCCCTCCCGTTCCACTCCCTCGCCGGGCCCCTCCGGCCCCGCCCCTCTCACCCGTCCCGTCAGCCACCCCCCGTCGCCTTTCAGGAGGCCCCCGCCATGTCCCCGTCCCACCGCCGCCCGCTCGCCCTCGCGGCCGCCGTCGCCACCGCGGCCGCCCTCGGCGCCACCGCCTTAGTCCTGCCCGCGACGGCGGCGGGCGGCGGGCAGGCCTCCGCGGCCGTCGCCTCCGCGCCGGTCCCGATCGTGAACGGCACCCTCGACTGGGGCGTCCTGGCGAGCTACCGCTCGTACGTCCTCACCATCGCCAAGGGCACGATCACCCCGGCGGACGGGGCCGCGCTGAACGCCGACGGCACCTTCCGCTTCGGTCAGGCGACCGGCCGGTACGACAAGGACGGCGGACACGTCGTGACCGCCGCCTTCAAGGGCAGTGTCACGTTCGATGCGCCCGCGCACGGCTTCAAGGTGACCCTCGCCAACCTCCGCTTCGACACGGGGACGAAGAAGCTGACCGCCGACGTCACGAAGAACGGCACGCTCACCGCCGACGTCCCGATGGCGGACGTGGCCTTCAGCGGGCCGGCGATGGAGAAGCTGGGCACCACCCTCACCAAGGAGGCGGCGGAGCAGCTCGGTTCGGACCGGTACGCCGGCCTGGCCGGCGACCCGCTCACGGCCGCCCTGGAGTTCGCGAAGCCGTCCCCCTCCCCGTCCGCGACGGCTTCCACCCCGGTGTCCCCGTCCGCCCCGGCCCCGCCGAAGGAGCCCGCTCCCTCGCAGAGCGCCGGCTCCCCGGCGGCCGACGGCCCGCAGCAGCTCCTCGGCGGCCGGCTGACCTGGGGCGTGAAGGACTCGTTCCGCTCGTACGTGGTGAGGGGCGGCGGCTCGGTCACCCCGGCGGGCGGGGCCGTCGCGAGCGGCGACACCTTCGCGTTCGCCCTCGGCAAGGGCGAGCTCGACGCCGGGAAGCAGAAGCTGACCGCCTCCTTCGCGGGCAGCCTGCGCTTCCAGCGGGCCGACCACGGCATCGACATGACTTTCGGCAATCTGCGCGTCAACGCCGAGGGCAGGAAGGGCACCCTCGTCCTGGACGTCAAGACGCCCGCCGCCACCAAGGCGGACGTCCCGTTCGCCACCCTCGACCTGTCGAAGGCCGAGTACCGGACGGCGGGCGGCCTGCTCACCCTGAACGCCGTCCCGGCCGCCTTCACCGCCGAGGGCGCGGCCGCCATCGGGGCCCCGAGCCCGGACTACGCCGAAGGCAGGCCGGCCGACCCCGTCACCCTCTCCGTGACCGTCGACAAGGGCGCCGTCCTGCCCACCACGGCGCCCACCGCCACCCCCACGGCCACCCCCGCGCCGGCCGCCCAAGGCGGGGCCGTGGGCACGGGCGGCACCGTGGGCGGTGGCGGCAGCGCCGGCGGAAACCTCGCCCGTACGGGCGCCGAAGTCCCGGCCGCAGCCCTGCTCGCCACGTCCGGCGCGCTCGTCGCGGCCGGTGCGGGCGCGGTCCACCTCGCGCGCAGGCGGCGCACCGTACGGATCTGAACCGTGTTTCAATTCCCGCGTGAACGATCTCGATGTGCTCAGGGTCTTCTGCGCGGGCGACGGGCGGTACGGCAACCTGCTCGGCGTCGTACGCGACGGCCGGACCTGCCCCGACGATGCGTCGCGCCAGGCGCTGGCCGCCGAACTCGGCTACAGCGAGACGGTGTTCGTCGACGACCCCGAGCGCGGGGTCGTCGACATCCGCACCCCGGGAACGCGGATGTCCTTCGCGGGCCATCCGCTGGTCGGGGTCGCCTGGCTGCTCGACATCGAGGAGCTCCAGCCACCGGTCGGCTCCGTATGGGCGCGTGACGACGGGGAGTTCACCTGGATCACGGCCCTCCCCGAGTGGGTCGAGGGCAAGCGCACCGAGCAGTACGCGAGCCCGGCCGAGGTCGAAGCGCTGCCCTCGCCGCCGCCGGGCGAGGGCTGGCTGTACGCATGGGCCTGGGAGGACGAGGCCGCGGGCCGCATCCGGGCGCGCGGCTTCCCGCGCCGCCCCGACGGGGTCATCGCCGAGGACGAGGCCACGGGCTCGGCCGCGATACTGCTGACCGCCGAGCTGAACCGGGCCCTGAACATCACCCAGGGCGCGGGCTCCCAGATCCTCACCGCGCCCGGCCCGGACGGCACGGTCGAGATCGGCGGCCGCGTCCGCTTCGCGAAGCCGCCGCAGGCCCGAACCGAGTAGGTACCCACCAGGTACCCAGCCGCGATTGAGTACGTGCGCCCTGGGCCGGGATGCCGCGCGGCGGTGCAATGGGGTCATGAACACGACCCCGACCGCCGCGCCGCACCCCGCCCCGCACACCGGGACGCAGCAGTGGCTGCTGGTCCCCGCGCTCTTCACGGCGCTGACCCTGGTGGCCGGAGGCCTCGGCTACGCGACCTCCTACCTGCCGAAGGCCCCGCTCTGGCTCTCGCTCCCGTACCTGGTCCCGCTGGGCCTGGCCGCCGCCGTGTGGCGGCGGCCGCTGACCCCGCAGCAGCGCACGAACCGCATTGTCGCGGGCGCCGCCGGCTGCACGTTCGCCCTCGGCTACGCGAAGGCCGTCGAGGCGCTGCTGTTCTTCATCGGCCTGGTCACCTGGCTGATCCAGGGCGACTGAGCGCGGGTGTCAGGCGCTCAGCGGGAACTCGTCGCCCAGCTCCCGGAAGACCGCTCCGTTGTAGTCGAAGGCGCGCTTGCACTCGTCGATGATGCGCTGCTTCTCCAGGTCGTCCGCGGCGATCGCGTCCAGCAGCTCGCGGTAGGTCCGCTTGAAGGCGGCGGGGTTGGCGATGTCCGCGAAGACGTAGAACCGCACACCGTCGCCCTTGCGCGTGAAGCCCCACGTCCGCTCCGCCTTGTCGCGGATGATCTGGCCGCCGGAGAGGTCGCCCAGGTAGCGGGTGTAGTGGTGGGCGACGTACCCGCCGGGCCAGGTGGCCGCGCAGTGCGCCACGCGGGCCGCGTAGGCCTCGGTCGCGGGCAGCGCGACCAGCGTCTCGCGCCAGGACGGCCCGCGCAGGTGCGCCAGGTCGCGCTCGATCTCGGCGACGCGCATCAGCTCGGGCTTTATGAACGGGCCCGCCACCGGGTCGTCGCGCAGGGACCCGGCCGCGCCCTCCAGGGCCCGGTAGACGAACCACAGCTGCTCGGTGTAGCGCGTGTACGCGTCCACCCCGAGCCGGCCGCCGAGCAGGTCGCTCATGAACGTCGAGGTCTCGGCCTCGGTGTGCTGCTCGTGCGACGCGACACGGATGACCGTGGAGAAGGCGTCCAAGACAATCCTCCGGAGACGGGACGAGGAGACGGGCCTGACGGGCCCGGGCCCGACGGGCGTGACGGCACGGCCGCCACGCCCGATCCTCGTGCTTAGGGTTACCTAAGTCAATGTGTTCCCGACGTGCTGTCGGCAAAACACCCCCGGCGGAGGTTTTACGGCAGGGTGAGGATCTCGGCTCCCGTGTCCGTCACCACCAGTGTGTGCTCGAACTGCGCGGTCCGCTTGCGGTCCTTCGTGACGACGGTCCAGCCGTCCGCCCACATGTCGTACTCGTGCGTGCCCAGGGTCAGCATCGGCTCGATCGTGAAGGTCATCCCGGGCTCGATGACCGTCGTGGCGTGCGGGCTGTCGTAGTGCGGGATGATCAGGCCGGAGTGGAAGGACGAGTTGATGCCGTGCCCGGTGAAGTCCCGGACCACGCCGTAGCCGAAGCGCTTCGCGTACGACTCGATGACCCGGCCGATCACGTTGATCTGGCGGCCCGGCTTGACGGCCTTGACGGCCCGGTTCAGGGCCTCGCGGGTGCGCTCGACCAGCAGCCGTGACTCCTCGTCCACCTCGCCGCACAGGTACGTGGCGTTGTTGTCGCCGTGCACGCCGCCGATGAAAGCGGTGACGTCGAGGTTCACGATGTCGCCGTCGCGCAGGACGGTGGAGTCGGGGATGCCGTGACAGATGACCTCGTTCACCGAGGAGCACAGGGACTTCGGGAAGCCCCGGTAGCCCAGCGTCGACGGGTAGGCGCCGTGGTCGCACATGTACTCGTGGGCGACCCGGTCCAGCTCGTCGGTGGTCACCCCCGGGGCGATCAGCTTGGCGGCCTCTTCCATCGCCTGGGCGGCGATCCGGCCGGCGATGCGCATGGCCTCGATGGTCGCGGCCGACTGCACCTCCGGTCCGGTGTACGGAGTGGGCGCGGGCTTGCCCACGTACTCGGGCCGGCGGATGTTTCCGGGAACGGAACGGGCAGGAGAAAGCTCGCCTGGTACGAGCAGCGACTGGCCAGACATGCAAGCGAGTGTATCCAGCGGGGATGGGGCAGCATGGCGGCAGAGAGCGGTATCGAGAGGAGCCCGAGGACGATGGCCCTGTTCAAGAAGCGCCAGGTGGGCAAACCCGGCGAGTGGTACTACTGCCTGGTGCACCACAAGGTCGAGGAAGGCCCGGAGTGCCCGGCGAAGGACCGTTTCGGACCGTACTCCACGCCGGAGGAGGCGGCCCATGCCATGGAGTCCGCCCAGGAGCGCAACCTCGAATGGCAGAACGACCCCAGGTGGAACGACAAGACCACCGAAGAGGACGAGGGCACGACCGCGTCGTAGGGCTCTCCCCGGGCCCGGGCCCACCAGGGGCCTACCAGCGGCTGGGCGGCGGCGCGGCCAGCCGGTCGGCCAGCCGCGCCAGCCCGTCCCGCAGCCGCCGCGGCCCGCGCCGCACCGGCAGGCCGTTCTCCCCGGCCGCCGCGCTCACCAGGTGCTGCACCGTCTCCAGGTCCGGCTCGTCGGAGCCCTCCCGTACGGACAGGGCGTCGTGCGCGAGCGCGGCGAGATCCGGATCCCCGCCGTCCAGGGACAGAACGGTCGCCCCCGCGCGCCGGGCGCCGTGCACCCGCTCCAGCAGCCCCGCCCCGGGCTGCTCCGGCGCCACCACCAGCAGCGTGTGCCCGCGCCGGGCCGCCTCGAGCCGGCCCAGCCCCACCGACAGGTGCGCCGGCTTCCCGGGCAGCACGCGGTGCCGTACCAGCGTGGGCGCCAGCTGCGGCAGCCCGGACCAGGCGGCCTCGTCCACCAGGTGCGCCGCCAGATGCCAGGGCTCGTACTGCTCGGTCCCCACCAGCAGCAGGTTCCCGCCGGCCGGAACGACGGAGCGCCGCAGCGATCCGGCGAAGCGGCGCGCGGCCCCGGGCCACTGCGTACCTGCGAGCACCTCGCGCAGCAGCGCGATCCTCACGGCGTCCATGGCGGCATCCTGCCGCACGGAAGGGACCCGCAGGAGCGCTTCGCCCCGGCTTCGCCCGGCCGTGAAGGCCCCACGTCCGTTCGACTCTGCCGATCACGGCATTACCCTCGCCCCCATGACCTCCACAGACAGCACTCAGAATCCGCCCGCCAAGGCACCGGCCAAGGACCCCTGGGACCTGCCGGACGTCTCCGGGCTCGTCGTCGGCGTCCTCGGCGGCACCGGCGACCAGGGCCGGGGCCTGGCCTACCGGCTCGCCCGGGCCGGCCAGAAGGTGATCATCGGCTCCCGCGCCGCCGAGCGCGCGCACAGCGCCGCCGAGGAACTGGGCCTCGGCGTGGAGGGCGCGGACAACGCCGAATGCGCACGCCGCAGCGACATCGTGATCATCGCGGTGCCGTGGGAGGGCCACGCGAAGACCCTCGAAGCCCTCCGCGAGGACCTCGTGGGCAAGCTCGTGGTGGACTGCGTCAACCCGCTGGGCTTCGACAAGCAGGGTGCGTACGCCCTCCACGTCGAAGAGGGCAGCGCGGCCCAGCAGGCCGCGGCCCTGCTCCCCGACTCCCGCGTCACGGCGGCCTTCCACCACCTCTCCGCGGTCCTGCTCCAGGACGAATCGGTGGAGGAGATCGACACCGACGTGATGGTCCTCGGCGAATCCCGCGCCGACACGGACATCGTCCAGGCCCTCGCCGCCCGCATCCCGGGCATGCGCGGAGTCTTCGCGGGCCGCCTGCGCAACGCCCACCAGGTGGAGTCCCTGGTCGCCAACCTCATCTCCGCAAACCGCCGCTACAAGGCCCACACGGGCCTGCGCATCACGGACGTCTGACCTGCGGCGCCCCTTACGGGAGCACTGCGGGGCATGGGGGACACTGGTGGGGCTCGACCCCGTTCCGTGTCGCCGAGGAGCTGTTCCCCATGCCCCGCCTTGCCGTGTTCGCCATCGTCGTCTGCGTCCTGTCCGTGGCCGCGGCCGTGGTCGCCTTCGTGGAGGGCAGCTTCCTGGGGATCGTGTGGGTGCTGCTGGCCGGGCTCACGTCCAACATGGCCTGGTTCTACCTGCGCAAGGCCAAGGCGGAAAAGGCCGGGCGCCCGGCCGACTAGGGCCTGGGCGCCGGCTACGAGCCGGGGGCCGTGCAGAAGCCGTTCGTTTCCTGCCAGAAGCGGTAGAGGTCGTGGCCGCAGTAGGTCTCCAGGTCGGACACGCCGAACGCGGACAGCATGTCGCGCACCACGTCGAAGAAGAACGCGTTGACCTCCGGGACCCACAGCAGCGCGAAGACCGCGATCAGCCCGAACGGTGCCAGCGGCGCCACCTCGCGCCGGATCCGGTACGAGAGCCAGGGCTCGATGATCCCGTAGCCGTCCAGGCCCGGGACCGGCAGGAAGTTCAGGATCGCCGCCGAGACCTGGAGCAGCGCGAGGAAGGCGAGCGCGAAGCGGAACGGCAGCGGGACGCCGTCGAGGGCGTTCAGCCAGAACGGCGCCGTGCAGACGGCCGCGAAGGCCACGTTGGTCAGCGGGCCCGCCGCCGAGATGAGGCTGTGCTTCCAGCGGCCCCGGATCCGGTCGCGCTCGATGTACACGGCGCCGCCGGGCAGGCCCAGCCCGCCCATGATCACGAAGATCACCGGCAGGACGATGCTGAGGAGTGCGTGCGTGTACTTCAGCGGATTCAGCGTCAGGTAGCCCTTGGCCCCGACCGTGAGGTCGCCGCTGTGCAGGGCCGTGCGGGCGTGCGCGTACTCGTGCAGGCAGAGGGAGACGATCCAGGCCGCGGTCACGAAGAGGAACACGGCGAGCCCGGTGCTCGTCGAGTACCCCGTCCACACCGCCCACCCGGTGACCGCCATGACGGCGAAGATGCCGAGGAACACGGAACTGATCTGCCGCTCACCGCGGACGCCCTGATGACCCATGCGGCGAAACCTACCCCGGGCACGGGGCCAAAAGGAGTACGGGTCGGAGCCGGGGCCAGCGACAATGGGCCGGTGCGTTACGCGATCCTCGGTACGGCCCAGGCCATCCGCGACGACGGGACCCCCGTCGCCGTCGGCGGAGCGCGCCTGCGGGCGTTGCTGACCGCCCTCGCACTGCGCCCGGGGCGGGCGGTGCCGTCGCACCTGCTCGTCGCCGAGGTGTGGGACGGCGACCGGCCCGCGGATGCGCCCGCCGCGCTCCAGGCACTGGTGGCCCGGCTGCGCAGGGCCCTGGGGCACGGGGCGGTCCGCTCGGTGGACGGCGGCTACCTGCTGGTCGCGACGGGCGAGGACGTCGACCTGTACCGCTTCGAACGGCTCACGCGGTCCGGCGCCCTGGCACAGGACCCGGCCGAGGCGGCCGCCCTGTACGACGAGGCCCTGGCACTGTGGCGCGGCCCGGCGCTGGCGGACCTGCCGGACCGGGAGGCCGGGTCCGCCCGGTGGGACGCCGTACGCATGGACGCGCGCCGGGGCCGGCTCACCGCGGCCCTGGCCCTGGGCCAGGCCGAGGGCGCGCTCCACGAGCTGACCTCCCTGTGCGAGGGGCGCCCGCTCGACGAGCCGCTCCAGGTCCTGCGGATCCGGGCCCTGCGCGACACGGGCCGGCCGGCGGAGGCACTGGCCGCCTATGACGCCGTCCGGCGGGACCTCGCCGCCCGCCTGGGCACGGACCCGGGCCCCGACCTGCGCGCCCTCCACGCGCAACTCCTGACCCCGGCCCCGGCTGCTGCGTTGCCCGGAGGGCAGCCCTCGGCCGCCGGCCCGGCGGAGCCCGGCCGGGCCCCGGCCCAGGCCCCGCCCCGCGCGGAGTCCCCCGGCGGCCACCCGGCGCAGCCCGGCCAGGGCTCGGCTCCGACCTCCGGCACGGGTGCCGCGTGGCCGGGCGGGCAGGCGCCGGCCGGCGGCCCGGCGCAGCCGGCTCCCGGCACGGGCGGGGAGCCCGCGGGCGTGGCCGTACCTCCCGCCCAGGGAAACCTGCGGGTGCGGCTGACCACCTTCGTCGGGCGGGAGGACGACATCCGGGCCATCGGCGAGGACCTCGGGCGGGCCCGCCTCGTCACCCTGCTCGGACCCGGCGGCGCCGGCAAGACGCGACTGTCCCAGGAGGCCGCCGAAGCCACCGGGGCCTGGCCCGACGGCGTGTGGTTCGTGGAGCTGGCCCCCGTGGACGATCCCGAGGACGTCGCCGAGGCAGCGCTGGCCGCACTCGGCGCCCGGGAGACCAAACTGCGCGGCGGCTCCGCCGAGGAGCTGCGGGCGCTGACCGAGCGGGCCGGCGACAACCCGCTGGACCGGCTCGCCGAACACTGCTCCCGCCGACGGCTCCTGCTCGTCCTCGACAACTGCGAGCACGTCATCGGCGCTGCCGCCGAGCTGGCCGAGCACCTCCTCGCGCGCTGCCCCGGCGTCCGGATCCTGGCCACCAGCCGCGAACCCCTCGGCATACCCGGCGAATCGCTGCGCCCGGTGGAACCGCTGCCCGACCCCGTCGCGCTCCGCCTGCTCGGCGACCGCGGCGCCGCCGCCCGGCCCGGGTTCCGCACCGACGAAGACCCCGAGGCCGCCGCCGAGATCTGCCGCCGCCTGGACGGGCTGCCGCTCGCCATCGAGCTGGCCGCGGCCCGGTTGCGGCTGCTCACCCCGCGCCAGATCGCCGACCGTCTCGACGACCGCTTCCGGCTGCTGACCAGCGGATCCCGTACCGTACTGCCCCGCCAGCAGACCCTGCGGGCCGTCGTCGACTGGTCCTGGGACCTGCTCGACGCACCCGAGCGGGCGGTACTGCGCCGGCTGTCCGTCTTCGCCGGCGGCTGCGACGTCGCAGCGGCCGAAGCCGTGTGCGCCGACCCCGACACCCTCGGCCTGCTCGGCTCCCTCGTCGACAAGTCCCTCGTCGTCGCCGCCCCCGGCCCCGACGGCACCGGCATGCGCTACCGCATGCTGGAGACCATCCACGAGTACGCCGCCGAGCGGCTGGCCGCCGCCGGCGGGGACCGCGCGGACACCGAGCGGCGTCATCTCACGTACTACCGGGAACTCGCGCGCACCACCGAACCGTTGCTGCGCGGCCACGGCCAGCGCGCCGCCGCGGACCGGCTCGCGACCGAGTACGAGAACCTCCGTACGGCCCTGCGCCGGGCCGTCGCTTCCCGTGACGTCGGCGAGGTCCTGTGCCTCGTCCACTCCCTGGGCTGGTACTGGCAGATGCTGGACCTGCGCGCCGAGGCACGGCACTGGTCCGACGCGGCGGCCACCCTCGGCCCCGACCCCTTCGCGCCGCCCTGGGTACCCGCCGAGCCCGTGTACGAGCGGCTCGTGGACACGCCCCCTCCCTACGACGGCGAACTGCTCGCCGAGGGCTGGCGCGCCCTCCACCTGGTGCAGCTGGCCGCCCGGGACCAGACCAACGCCGACTGGGACGCCCCGGAGGTCCGTGCCCGGGTCGAGGGAGTGCTCGCCACCTACCGGCCCGGGCTCCCGCAGACCTGCCGGACACCGGCCTCACTGTGGATCTACGCCGTCATGATCGCGGGGGAGGGCGGCCTGCTCAAGGAGGTCGTGGACAAGACCGTCGAGACCGCCCGGGCCCTCGGCTACCGCTGGGAGCTGGCCTCCGCCCTCCAGCTGCGGGCCAACATCCTCGCCAACCGCGCCGACTGGGCGGGCGACGCCTCCCGCGACGCGGACGAGAGCCTGGCCCTGTTCCGCGAGCTCGGCGACGACTGGGGCTGTGCCGAAGCGCTGTCCGCCCGCGCCGAAGCCCGGGAGAAGGGCGGCGCGTACGCCCTCGCGGCCCAGGACTACCTCGACGCGGTCGAGTACGCCGAGCGCCTCGGTGCCAAGGCACAGGTGACGGTGCTGCGTGTCCGCATGGCCGGCGCGCTCTTCGAGAACGGCCTGATGGCGGAGGCCGAGGAGATCCTCGCGGAGATCGTGTCCACCGTGCAGCGGTACAACAACGAGGCCATGCCCGCCGCCCGCTTGTTCTACGCCGGCATCCTGGGCCGTACCGGCCGGGTCGCCGAGGCCCGCAAGCAGGTCGGGATCCTGCGCGAGGAGTTCGCCCTCGGCGCGTTCGCCGTCTTCGACGTGTTCCTGTTCTCCACCACGGCCTGGCTCGACAACCAGGAGGGCAAGCACGCGGACGCCCTGCTGCGGGTCCAGGAGGCCCTGGGCGCCTTCCGGCACCCGCTGGCGCTCATGGTCGCCCCGCAACTGCCCGCCACCTTCCTGCTGACGGCGGCCGTCGCCCACGCCTCGCTCGGCGGCCGGGAGCGGGCGTACGACGCCGCGCGGCTGGCCGGCGCCTACCGGGCCAACCTGCCGGCCGGGCACTTCCCGGTCAGCACGGAACGCGAGGACGCCGCCAAGGCCGAGGAGTTGACGCGGGCCGCGCTCGGCGACGCCGCGTACGAGTCCGCGTACGCCGAAGGCGGCGGCCTCACCCTGGAGGAGGCCACCGCCCTCATCTGACCCGGTCCCCCGTGCGGGGCCCGTCCGGGACGCGATCCGGAACGGACCGGCAGACCCGGATCAGGTCTTCTGACGGAACTTGCGGACAGCGAGCGGCATGGTGACCGCCGTGATGGCCACCGACCAGATCAGGGTCACCGTCACCGGGTGGGCGACCGCACCGCCGTTGATCAGGCCGCGGGCCGCGTCGGCCAGGTTGGACAGCGGGTTGTAGTCCGTGAAGGTCTGCAGCCAGCCGGGCATGGTCGACGGCGGGGCGAAGATCGAGCTGCCGAACTGCAGCGGCATCAGGACCAGCATCGCCATGCCCTGGACGGCCTGCGCGGTCTTCATGGTGAGGCCGAGCAGGATGAAGATCCACATCAGCGAGGCGCCGAAGACCGCCGACAGGCCTATGGACAGGAACAGGTCGAACACCGAGGTCTTGATCGACAGGCCGAGCATGAAGCCCACGGTGAGCAGGATCGCGATGGCGACCATCATGCGCCCGAGCTCGACGACGATCTTGGCGATCAGGACGGACGACCGGGCGATCGGCATGGACCGGAAGCGGTCCATCACGCCCTTCTTGAAGTCGTCGTTGACGCCGGTGCCGACACCCATGGCGATGTTCATGCCCATCATCGCCATCAGGCCCGGGACGACGTAGTTGACGTACGCCTCCTGCTGGCCCTTGCCGGAGATCGCGCCGCCGAAGACGAACACGAACAGCAGCGTGAAGATGATCGGCATGAACAGGACGTCGAACATCGACTCGGGGTCCTGTTTGATCTGGAGGGCGTTGCGGCGCACCAGGGCGCCGATGTGCCGCAGATTGGCCCGCAGGCCGATCCGGCCTTCGCCGGACGCGGCAGCGGATGCGCCGGGTGCGGCCGTGGGGGCCGCCGCGGTACGGGGCTTCGTCGTGGTTCCGGTGCTCATGCCGCGACCTCCTCGGTCTGCTCGGTGGGAAGCGAGTCCTCTGTGGAGTCGGGCTTGTGGCCGGTGATGGCCAGGAACACCTCGTCCAGGCTGGGCAGGTACGTGCCGAGGTCGGCGATCGCGTACCCGCGGGCGGCCAGCAGGCCGACCACGGCGGTCAGTTGCTCGTCGCTCAGGATCGGGACCAGCAGCACGCCCTCGTCCGGTACGGCCTGCGAACCGGCCACGCCGTCGAGCCCGGCCTCCGCCAGCGCACGGGCCATGCCCGGCAGGTCGGACGCGGCGACGGGGCGGATCTTCAGGGTCCGGCCGCCGACCCGGGCCTTCAGCTCGTCGACCTGGCCCTTCGCGATGACCTTGCCCTTGTCGATGACCGTCAGCTCGTTCGCGAGCTGCTCGGCCTCCTCCATGTACTGGGTGGTGAGCAGGACGGTGGCTCCTTCGGCGACCATCCGCTGCACCTCGTCCCACACCTCGTTGCGGGTGCGGGGGTCGAGGCCGGTGGTCGGCTCGTCCAGGTACAGCACGGCCGGGCGGCCGATCATCGAGGCGGCCAGGTCGAGCCGGCGGCGCATGCCGCCGGAGTAGTTCATTGCGGCCTTCCTGGCGGCGTCGGTGAGCGAGAACCGCTCCAGCAGCTCGTCGGCCCGGGAGCGGGCCTCCTTGCGGGACAGGTCGAGCAGCCGGCCGATCATGTAGAGGTTCTCCCAGCCGGAGAGCTTCTCGTCGACCGAGGCGTACTGGCCGGTCAGGCCTATGGTGCGGCGCAGCTGCCGCGGCTGGCGGACCACGTCGTAGCCCGCGACGGTCGCGGTCCCGGCGTCCGGGACGATCAGGGTGGAGAGGCAGCGTACGAGGGTGGTCTTGCCGGCGCCGTTGGGTCCGAGGACCCCGAGGACCGTGCCCTCGCGGACGTCCAGGTCGACACCGTCCAGGGCCTTGGTCTCGCCGTAGTGCTTGACCAGTCCCCGCACCTCTACGGCGTTCGAGCCGTTCAGGGGATGCTTGTCGTTTCGCGTCATGCCCACCATGGGACCATCCGCCACCGACAGCGCACCGACAGGCGACCGACAGCCCGCCGACGGGAAGCCGACAGCCCGCCGACGACGCGTCGGCGGGCTGTCGGACCGGGCGCCCGCCCGGTCGGCGGAATCAGTGGAAGGTGTGCTCCGCCTGCGGGAACGTCCCGCCGACGACGTCCGCGGCGAAGGCCTTCGCCGCGTCGCCCATGGTCGCGCGGAGGTTCGCGTACTGCTTCACGAACTTCGGCATCTTCCCGCCGGTCAGGCCCATCATGTCGGTCCACACCAGCACCTGCGCGTCGCACTCCGCGCCGGCGCCGATGCCGACCGTCGGGATGTGCAGGGACCGGGTGACCTCGGCGGCCAGCTCGGCCGGAACCAGCTCCAGCACCACCGCGAAGGCGCCCGCGTCCTGCGCCGCCTTGGCATCGCGGAGCAGCTGGTGCGCGGCCTCGTCGCCGCGGCCCTGCACCCGGTAGCCCATGGCGTTCACGGACTGCGGGGTCAGGCCCAGGTGGGACATGACGGGGATGCCGGACTGCACGATCAGCTCGGTCTGGTGCAGCGAGCGCTCGCCGCCCTCCAGCTTCACGGCTCCGACACCGGCCTCCTTCACGAGGCGGGTGGCGCTGCGCAGCGCCTGCACGGCGCCTTCCTGGTACGAGCCGAACGGCAGGTCACCGATGACCAGGGCGCGGCTGGTGCCCCGTACGACGGCCGCCGACAGGAGGGTCATCTCGTCCATCGTCACGGGGACGGTGTTCTCGTAGCCGAGGTGACAGTTGCCCATGGAGTCGCCGACGAGGATGACCGGGATGCCGGCCTCGTCGAAGACGGACGCGGTCATCGCGTCGTAGGCGGTGAGCATGGGCCACTTCTCGCCGCGCTCCTTGGCGAGGGTGAGGTCGCGGACGGTGATCCGCCGGGTGCCCGTTCCTCCGTACAGGGTGGGGGAGGCGGCTTCGCGGGCAGGCGAAACGGCATGCGTCATTGCAACTGCTCCTTGATGTCATCTCGAGGCGCCCTCACGGCGTCCCCGGACTCACCCACCATGGTGGCACCTGCCCGGGCCGTGGCGAAAGTGGCGCGTAGACCGGTGCGTCACACTCCTGGCTCACACGAGGACCACTCCTGGCCCTCTCATGTTCCCCTCCCGGGCCATTCGACGCGCGCGAGAGCGAATATGCGCGTTTCGTGACAAGCGGAACCTCTTCCACACGGCCGTTCGTCCTCCCGGACGTACGGCCGGAACACGGCACGGAAGGCTTCGTCGATCGCCTAGGGTCAAGGTGCGGGGACGGAGCGCAAGCACGGCAGCGAGGGCAGTGGCATGGCACAGGCGTACATGACGGAGACGGGGAACGGCGGCTCGGAGCCCGAGCCCTCCGGATCCCGCCTCCGACGCCGACTGGCCGAACTGCGCCGGGACCGGGGCATCTGGCGGCGCGGGATCGTGACCGCGGCCCTGGCCGCCCTGATCTCGCTGGTCATGATCTTCCATGCCGAACTGCCGAACGACGTGGGCAACCTCGGCAGCCTCACCGAGACCTTCCTGCCCTGGCTGGGCCTGGCCGTCCCGCTCCTGCTCGCCGCCGCCGTCGTCCGCAAGTCGGCCACCGCGCTGATCGCGATACTGCTGACGGCCGTCGTATGGGTGAACCTCTTCGGCAGCCTGGTCCTCGACAAGTCCGGCTCCGGCGGCAACCTGGTGGTCGCCACCCACAACGTCGACGCCGACAACCCCGACCCGCGCGGCACGGCCGCGCAGGTCTCCCGGTCCGGGGCCGACGTGCTGGCCCTGACCGAGCTCAAGGGCGGCGTCGTCCCCGTCTACGAACAGGCTCTGGCGGGCACGTACAAGTACCACGCCGTCGAGGGAACGGTCGGTGTGTGGAGCAAGTACCCGCTGACCGCCGCCGCGCCCGTCGACATCAAGATGGGCTGGACCCGCGCCATGCGCGCCACCGTGGACAGCCCGTACGGCCAGATCGCCGTTTTCGCCGCACACCTGCCCTCCGTCCGGGTCAAGCTCAACGCCGGCTTCACCGCGAACCAGCGCGACAACAGTGCCGGGGCCCTGGGCGCCGCGCTCGCCGCCGAACCGCTGAAGAAGGTCGTCCTGCTCGGCGACCTCAACGGCACCATGAACGACCGCTCCCTGTCCGAGGTCACCTCGCAGATGCGCTCCACCCAGGGCGCCGCGGGCGACGGCTTCGGCTTCAGCTGGCCGGCCCGGTTCCCGATGGCCCGGATCGACCAGATCATGGTCCGCGGGATCAGGCCGGAGGCCTCCTGGACCCTCCCGCGCACCGGCAGCGACCACCTGCCGGTCGCTGCACGGCTGACGGTGCGCCAGTAGGCGCTGCCGGGGGCCGGGGGCCAGGGGCCCCGCCCGCGCAGGACGAAAAGGGGCCTCGCCGCATCGCGGCGGGGCCCCTTCCCCGTTCGGGTGAGCGCAGCGGCTACGCGTGCTCGCGCCAGCCGTTCGTGATGGGCAGCCGGCGGTCCTTGCCGAAGCCCTTCGCGGAGATCTTCGTGCCCGGCGGGTACTGGCGGCGCTTGTACTCCGCAGTGTCCACCATCCGCAGGGTCTTCGCGACCAGGGCGCGGTCGAAGCCGGCCGCGACGATTTCCTCGATGCCCTGGTCGCGGTCCACGTACAGCTCCAGGATCGCGTCGAGCACCGGGTAGTCGGGCAGCGAGTCCGTGTCCACCTGGCCCGGGCGCAGCTCGGCGCTCGGCGGTTTCACGATGGAGTTCTCCGGGATCGGCGGGGTCTCCCCGCGCTCGACCGCGGCCCGGTTGCGGTACCGCGCGAGCCGGAAGACGTCCGTCTTGTAGACGTCCTTGATCGGGCCGTACGCGCCCACCGAGTCGCCGTACAGGGTGGAGTAGCCGACGGCCAGCTCCGACTTGTTGCCCGGGGCCAGCACGATGTGGCCCTCCTGGTTGGACACCGCCATCAGCATGGTGCCGCGCAGCCGGGACTGGAGGTTCTCCTCCGCCAGGCCGGTCAGACCCAACGAGCCCATGTAGGCGTCGAACATCGGCTCGATCGGCACGGTCCGGAAGTTCAGGCCGGTCCGCTCGGCCAGGCCGGCCGCATCCCCCTTGGAGTGGTCCGAGGAGTACTTCGAGGGCATCGAGATGCCGTACACGTTCTGCGCGCCGATCGCGTCGCAGGCGATGGCGGCGACGAGAGCGGAGTCGATGCCGCCGGAGAGCCCGATCAGGACGGAGCGGAATCCGTTCTTCTTGACGTATGCGCGCAGGCCCACGACCAGCGCGTCGTAGATCTCCTCGTCGTCGTCGAGGCGGTCGGCGTAGCCGCCGGTGACCACCGGCTCGTACGGCTCCACGGGCTCCTCGGAGAGGACCACCCGGTCGATCCGCAGCCCGTCGTCGACGACGCCCTCGGGGGCGTCCGCCCGCGCGGCCGGGAGGTCGAGGTCCACGAGGACGCAGCCCTCGGAGAACTGCGGGGCGCGCGCGATGACCTCGCCGCTGCCGTCGACCACGATCGAGTCGCCGTCGAAGACCAGCTCGTCCTGGCCGCCGATCATGGCCAGGTAGGCGAGGGTGCAGCCGGCCTCCTTGGCCCGTTTCTGCACCAGTTCGAGGCGCAGGTCGTCCTTGTTGCGCTCGTACGGGGAGGCGTTGACGGAGATCAGCAGGCCGGCCCCGGCGGAGCGGGTCGCCGGGACACGGCCGCCCTCCTGCCAGAGATCCTCGCAGATCGCCAGGGCCACGTCGACGCCGCGCACCCGGATCACCGGCTGGGTGCCGCCGGGGACGAAGTACCGGAACTCGTCGAACACGCCGTAGTTGGGGAGGTGGTGCTTGGCGAAGCGGAGGACGACCTTCCCGCCGTACAGCACGGCGGCCGCGTTCTCCGGGGAGCCGGCGGGGCGGCCGAGCCGCGGGGCGGCCTGCTCCGTACGGTCGAGGTAGCCGACGACGACCGGCAGTTCGCCGAAGCCCTCGGCAGCCAGCCGCTGCGCGAGGTCGCGCAGCGCGGTGCGGGAGGCCTCGACGAAGGAGCCGCGCAGGGCGAGGTCCTCGACGGGGTACCCGGTCAGCATCATCTCCGGGAACGCCACGAGGTGGGCGCCCTGCTCGGCGGAGTGCCGGGTCCAGTGGACGACCGAGTCGGCGTTGGCGGCGATGTTGCCGACCTGCGAGTCGATCTGATTCAGAGCGAGGCGAAGTTGAGGCACGGGGCCCAGTCTAATCGTCTTTCTGACGCGATGTCCTGGGCCCCGGCATTCCCGGTCTGTCTTCCGGCCGGTCCGGTCAGCCGATCGAGCCGCTGAACTTCGCGTTGGGCAGCATGATCCCGGGCGAGATGTCGGCGCTGATGCGCTCGGTGCCCTCCGGCACCTCGAAGGCGACGACCCCGCTGGCGGACTCGCCCGGCAGGATGTCGCCCCTGATCATCTTCGGGACGTCGCCGTCGAAGACGAGCTTGGCCGTCATGCCCTTCTCGTCGCGGACGTTGGGCATCGCGTAGATGACGTTGTGCGCGGCGGACGAGCCGTTGGTGATGGTGAGCGTCATCTCCACCGCGTTGCCCACCTCGGAGTACTTGTTCTTCGTGACGTACTTCTTCGGCGCGGAGAGGCTCACCTTGATCCCGTTCGGGTACGTGAACGTTTCGCCGAACGGCAGCGGGGTCGTCATGCCGGGGACCTGGGAGGGCGAGGGCGTGGGCGTGGGCGACGTCCTCGGGTACGGCGGCATGCTGTGGCGGAGGTCGGCCGGGGGGTTCCGGTCGTCGTCGAGCCGGTGGGCGGCGGTCTTCTTGATGATGAGGCCGGTGAGGAGGAGGCCGCCGACCGAGGCGCCGAGGCCGAGTACGGCCAAGACCGTGCCCACGACGGCCATCGTCTTGCGGCCGGCGCCGTCCGAGGCGCGTACGAGGGCGCCGATGCCGATGCCGATGCCGACCACGGCGAGGAGGAAGCCCGCCCAGAAGACGAACGGGATGAGGCCGATGACCACGGCGGCGATGCCGATGGTGAGAGCAGCGACGGCCAGGCCGTTCGTGGTCGGGGCGGGCGCGCCCCACGGGTTGCCGGGGGTGGCGCCGTGGCCGGCGTGGGCACCCCAGGGGTTGGTGGGCGGCACCGGCGCGCCGAACGCGGGACCCGGGGCGGCCGGGGGCGGCATGGGCGCGGGCGGCGCGAAGGCGCCGGCGGGCGCGGCGGGCGCGGCCGCCGGTACGGGCCCGGGTTGCGGCACGGCGGCGGGGACCGCCTCCGGGGCCGCGGCGGGCTGCGGCGCGGGCTCGGCTGCCGGTGCCGGTGCCGGTGCCGGCACCGGTGCCGGTGCGGGCGCGGACTCGGGTCCTGCTTCCGGTTTCGGCGTCGGCGTGGGCACGGACTCCGGGGTCTTGCTCAGCGACAGCGGCAGCGGCTGCGCCGGCTCGGGTTCGGGCGTGGGCTCGGGTGCCGGGGTCTTGCTCAGCGACAGCGGCTGTGCCGGCTCCGGTACGGGCGTGCCCACGGGCTCCGTCGGCGGACCGGACGGGCTGCTGGGAGGGTTCGGGGGCGTGCTCATGCCTGGCGGGAGTCCTCACGAGGTGGTGTGCGTAGTGATCACCAGCCTGCCACGCGCCCCGGACGGGCTCCAATGGGGTTTGGCCCCGGCCCGCAGGCCGGGGGCCGCAGCCCCGCGGAAGGCTATCGCCGGTAGCCGAGCACCGTCATCATCCCGGCCTCCGCGTGGTACACGTTGTGGCAATGCACCATCCACAGCCCGGGGTTGTCGGCGTCGAAGTCCACCGTCAGCTTCCTGCCCGGCAGGATCAGCGCGGTGTCCTTGCGGGCGCCGCCCGCGTCACCGCCGCCGCCCAGGGCGAAGGTGTGCCCGTGCAGGTGCAGCGGGTGCCACATCGTCGTCGAGTTGGCGAACTCCAGCCGCACCCGTTCGCCCGCCTGCACCGGATGCCGCTGGTCCGCCGTGTACGGCTTGCCGTCGAAGGCCCAGTCGTACTTCTCCATCCCCCCGGTCAGCGTGAGGGTGATGGTGCGGTCCGGCTTGCGGCCCGCCAGCCGGACGGGCTCCGCGGCGCGCAGCCCGTCCGCCGTCAGCGGCGTCGCGGCCAGTTCGGCGGGCCGGGTCTCGGCGGTGGGCGCCGTTCCCGCCCCGGTGCGCAGCAGGGCGAGCGCCGATGCCGACGCGCCCTTGCCCTCGGCGAGCGCGGTGAGCGGGAACACCCCGTCCTGCGCGGTGACCAGGACGTCGTACCGCTCGCCCATGCCGAGCAGCAGGGAGCCGGTCTTCGTGTGCGTCACCGGGTAGCCGTCGGTGTGGGTGACCGTCAGTTCGTGGCCGCCGAGGGCGATCCGGAAGGCGGTGTCCGCCCCCGCGTTCACGATCCGCAGCCGGATCCGGTCTCCGGGCTTGGCGGTGAAGACCGACGGGTCCTGTGCCGTCCGGCCGTTGACCAGGTAGTGCGGGTACGCGACATCACCCGGGTCCTTGCCGAGGACGTTGCTGTCCCCGCCCATGAGCATCCGCGAGGGCCCGCCGCCGACGGCCGGGGTCTGCGGGGCGGTGGCGCCGCCGTGGCCCGCGTGCCCGCCCGCCCCGGATGCCTGGCCGGACCCCGTGCCCATGCCCTTGCGGAGTTCGGCCAGGACCGCGTCCGGGGTGGAGCCGTCCACCCCGTCCATCCAGTCGTCCAGGACCACCACCCACTCCTTGTCGTAGGAGAGGGGCTCCCTCGGGTCCTCGACGATGAGCGGGGCGTACAGGCCGCGGTCCTGCTGGGCGCCCGTGTGCGGGTGGAACCAGTACGTCCCCGGGTGCGGGACGGCGAACCGGTACGTGAAGGACCCGCCCGGCGCGATGTCCCGCTGGGTCAGGCCCGGGACCCCGTCCATGTCGTTGCGCAGGGCGATGCCGTGGCAGTGCAGGGAGGTGGCCTCCGGGAGGTTGTTGGCCAGGGTCAGGGCCAGGGTGCCGCCCGCGGCGACGCGGACCTCCCGGCCGGGCAGCCCATCCCCGTACGCCCAGGAGCGGACGGTGAGCCCGCCGCCGAGGTCGAGCGGGGTCGCGGTGGCGGTCAGCTTGACCTCGGAGACCGGTCCGGCGGCCTTGCGGGCCGCCTCGGCGGCCCGGACCTCGGGCCCGGCGGGGTCGACGTAGCCGCCCGGTGTGGCGGCGGCGGAGGGGCCGCCGTGGTTCATGGAGCCGTGGTCCATGGAGCCGTGGTCCATGCCGGCGGTGCCGGAACCGTCGGAGCAGGCGGCGAGCAGCCCCGAACCGGCGAGGGCGGCGGAGGCGCCGAGAACGGCGCGGCGGGTGGGAAGAGAGCGCATGGAAGCACCTCGTGGTGTGGTCGTACGAGCGGGTGGGCGCCGTCTGCTGCCGCCGCTCCGGCCCTTCGCGCAGGCGCGCCGCGGGCATGCGGGGGCGGCAGCGGGCCCGTCGCTATACGCGCAGTACCGCCAGCCGGGTGAGGAGTTCGCGGGGAGAGGGCGGATCCGGCCCGCCGGACCGGCCCGGCGCGCGGGCCGCGCCCCCGAGCGGCGCGGTGTCGCGGAGGCCGGCCGGTCCGGCGCCCAGGATCAGCAGGGTGAGTCCGCCCAGCACGGCCAGACACACCGACATGGGGTCCATGCCGGTGCCGTGCGGCGGGGCCTCGGCGGCGGGCCGCCGGTCCCCGGACGCCTGAGCCGTGCCCGTCGGCGCGGCGGCACCGTGTCCCTTCGCGAGGCCGGTGCCGTGGTCCGGGGCGGGGCCCGTCATGTGGTCGGCGGCACGCCCGGCTGAGGCAACGGCGGCGAGCGGGGCCGCGTCCTCCATGGTGTGGGACCGACTCGGATGGCCCAGGGTGTGCATGGTGACGATGCCCAGGAGCAGCGCAGCGAGCAGCAGCAGCCGGGGCCACCGGGCGGCTCGCTGGGCGGTGCGCAGGGCAGGGCGCGTCATGGGCGGAACCCTACCCCGGGCGGGTACCCGATCGTAGGACCGGCTCCGCCGTGTTGAGGCGCTGCGGACCGGGCGCCCGCCGGCCGTGCCCGCCGGCCGCGCCCGCCACCGTCCTCGCCGGGTACGACGGCTCGGCCGGGCGGTCGGCCCTGCGGTGGCTGGAACGCCAGGCGGCGCCGGCCGACCGGCTCGGCGCCCGATGCGAGGTCGTCGAACCGGCGGGGCGCCTGGTCATGCTGGACCGCCCGGGCCGGGTGGCACGGGCGGTCCTGGAGGCTGGGGTGCGGGAGCCGGGTCAGCGCCTCGCGTAGACCTTCTCGACGAAGCCCGCCAGCTGGTGTTCGTCGAGGTGCTGGGCCAGGTCGGCCTCGCTGATCATGCCGACCAGCTTCTTGTCCTTGATGACCGGGAGCCGCTTGATGCGGTGGCTCTCCATCTCGCCCAGGACGTCGGAGACGTCCGCGCCCGCGTCGATCCAGCGCGGGGTGCCCTGGGCCATGTCACCGCAGGTCAGCTCGGTCGGGTTCAGACCCTGGGCCACACAGTTCACGACGATGTCGCGGTCGGTGATGATGCCGCACAGCCGCTCGGCGGCATCGCTGATGGGCAGTGCGCCCACATTGAGCCGGCTCATCAGCTGAGCGGCCTTGTCCAGAGTCGCGGTGGCGGGGATCCACTGGGCCCCGGGGTGCATGATGTCTGCCGCGGTGGTCATTGGCTGTCCTCCCTTGACGCCGATGCGGCCGGGCGCGGCTGCGCCCGCCCGGCACCCTCGGGAGGCCGGTGGGGGGAGGGCCTGATGAGGGCGCCTCCCACCACCGTACGGGCGCTGCCCGTCACCCGCGCGGCGCAGCTCCGCGCTGTTTCAGCATGTCCGCCATCAGGGTGAGCTCCGACTGCTGCGCCTCGACCATGCCCTGGGCCAGCGCCCGCTCGGCGGGGGTCGCGCACTGCGCCGCACAGCCCCGGGCCATCGCGACGCCGCCCTTGTGGTGGTCGGTCATCAGCTGGAGGTAGAGCACCTCCGCGTCCCTGCCCTCGGCGTTGCCGAGCTGCGCGAGCTCCTCCTTGGTGGCCATGCCGGGCATCAGCGCGCCGGGCTTGGCGGCGGCGCCGCCCATGTCGTGCCCGGCCATGTCACCCATGTCGCCCATGTCGTGCCCGCTCATGTCGCCCGCGCCGTGCCCGCTCATGTCCCCCGTGCCGTGCCCGGCGTGGCCGCCGCCGTGCCCGCCGTCCGACCCCATCCAGGACATCGGCGGCTCGTCGGCCACCACCTTCGGCAGCCCCCACAGGTCCAGCCAGCCCAGCAGCATGCCCCGCTGGTTGGCCTGGGTGTTGGCGATGTCGTACGCGAGCCCGCGTACCGGCTCGTCCTTGGTGTGGTCCCGCACGATGAACGACATCTCCACCGCCTGCTGGTGGTGCACAGCCATGTCCCGGGCGAAGCCCGCGTCCGCCGAGTAGAGGCCCGGTGCGCGGGCGGCCGCAGCGGACCCGCCGCCCTGGCCGTCGCCGCCGCTCGCGGCGCCGACCGTGGCCGCCACCGCGAACACCAGTGCGAGCAGGACGGCGGTCCCGGCCGCCCAGTACGTACGGGTCACTTCTCGGCCAGCCCGTTGGTGCAGGCCGCGCCCGGCTCGGGGGTCTGCTCGCCCTGCACGTACTTGGTGAGGAACTGCGCGACCCGGGGGTCATCCGCCTTGTCCACGGTCAGCTGCTTGCCCCAGGCGCTCAGCATGATGGTGCCGGCCTGCTCCTTGTCCGGGCTCATCAGCGTGTACGGGGTCTTGGACACCTTCCCGGCGAGCGTGTCGAGGTCGGCCTTGGCCGCCTTCTCGTTGTACGTCACCCAGACCGCGCCGTGCTCCATCGAGTGGACGGCGTTCACCTCGGGGACGGGGTTCTTGTAGACGTCGCCGTTGCAGTTCATCCAGCGGGGGCTGTGGTCGCCGCCGACCGGCGGGTTCATCGGGTACTTCACCGGGGTCTCGACGTGGTTGCGGCCCAGGCTCTTCGCGTCCCACGTCTGCTCGCCGGCCACCGGGGTCTTGCGGGCCTCCGCCGCGGCTGCCTCGGCCTTGCGGACCGCCGCGGCCGCGGCGTCCTTCTTCTCCTTCTGGTCGATCATCACCCACGCGCCGAATCCGACGAGCCCCGCGACGACCGCCGTGGAGGCGGTGATCGCGACGGCCTTGTTGCGCCGGTCACGGGACCGCTCGGCGCGGCGCATCTCGGCTATGCGCGCCTGACGGGAGCTGTTGTCGGGGGAGGTGCTGCTGGCCATGTGCCCTGAATCCTTCTGCTGAGGGGGGTGGGGGGATCCGGTGGAGCGCGGTACGGCGCCCGGACCGGTCAGGTCCGCAGCACTTGCAGGGCATGGAGGTCGGGGGCGCGGGCGAGCGTCCCGTGCGGCCGGGCCGGGCCGCCGCCGGCGGGATGCACGACGGGATCCGGGGCGGGGCCCGCCACGGTCGCCGCGGGCGGCGGGGCGGGCAGCACGCCGGGGGCCACGTGGGAGAAGGGGGAGCAGCCGGGCAGCTCGTCGGGGGACACGCAGACGGCATGCGCCCCGTGCGGGTGGACGTGTACGGAGGCCGCGGCGGCGTGCGGCTCGCCCGGCCGTGCACACAGGAACAGCGCTCCGAGCAGCACGGAAAGGGCCACCGCGATGACGGCACGCCGAGGCACGTGACGCCCGATGCGCCCGTGCCGCATGTGCTCCCAGCCCCCCATGGGCGCAGATGGTAATGCTCATGACGGGCCCGAGGTCAGTGCGGGGGTGCCACGAGCTTTCAGAGGTGCGTAATGTGGCGGAAACCGCGGCTGGCGATACTGGACCCGCCCGACCGTGCCCCCGCCCTCGGGGGAGGTGGTACACAGGCCGTCTGAACTGCGAGGATGAAGGCATGGACAAGCAGCAGGAATTCGTCCTCCGGACGCTTGAGGAGCGCGACATCCGGTTCGTGCGCCTGTGGTTCACCGACGTACTGGGCTTCCTGAAGTCCGTCGCGGTCGCTCCCGCCGAGCTGGAGCAGGCCTTCGACGAGGGCATCGGCTTCGACGGATCGGCCATCGAGGGCTTCGCCCGGGTCTACGAGTCCGACATGATCGCCAAGCCGGACCCCAGCACGTTCCAGATACTGCCGTGGCGTGCAGAGGCGCCCGGGACCGCCCGGATGTTCTGCGACATCCTGATGCCGGACGGCTCCCCCTCCTTCGCGGACCCGCGGTATGTGCTCAAGCGCATCCTGAACAAGACCTCCGACCTCGGCTTCACCTTCTACACCCACCCCGAGATCGAGTTCTTCCTGCTGAAGGACAAGCCGCTGGACGGGACCCGCCCGGTACCGGCGGACAACTCCGGCTATTTCGACCACACTCCGCAGAACGTCGGCATGGACTTCCGCCGCCAGGCGATCACCATGCTCGAATCCATGGGCATCTCGGTCGAGTTCAGCCACCACGAGGGCGCGCCGGGGCAGCAGGAGATCGACCTCCGCTACGCGGACGCGCTCTCCACGGCGGACAACATCATGACCTTCCGCCTCGTCATGAAGCAGGTCGCGCTCGAACAGGGCGTCCAGGCCACCTTCATGCCGAAGCCCTTCTCGGAGTACCCCGGCTCGGGCATGCACACCCACCTCTCCCTCTTCGAGGGGGACCGCAACGCCTTCTACGAGTCGGGTGCCGAGTACCAGCTCTCGAAGGTGGGCCGCTCCTTCATCGCAGGCCTCCTGCGCCACGCGGCGGAGACGGCGGCGGTCACCAACCAGTGGGTCAACTCGTACAAGCGCATCTGGGGCGGCTCCTCCCGCACGGCCGGCTCCGGCGGCGAGGCCCCCTCGTACATCTGCTGGGGCCACAACAACCGCTCGGCCCTGATCCGCGTCCCGATGTACAAGCCGGGCAAGACGGGCTCCTCCCGCGTCGAGGTCCGCTCGATCGACTCCGGGGCCAACCCGTACCTCACCTACGCCGTCCTGCTGGCCGCCGGCCTCAAGGGCATCGAGGAGGGCTACGAACTCCCGGCGGGCGCCGACGACGACGTCTGGGCCCTCTCCGACGCCGAACGCCGCGCGATGGGCATCGAACCCCTCCCGCAGAACCTCGGCGAGGCCATCTCCCTGATGGAACGGAGCGAACTGGTCGCCGAAACCCTCGGCGAGCACGTCTTCGACTTCTTCCTGCGCAACAAGAAGCAGGAGTGGGAGGAGTACCGCTCGGAGGTCACGGCCTTCGAACTCCGCAAGAACCTCCCGGTGCTCTAACCCCAGGTCAGAGCCCTTCCGAGGTGCGCAGGACACTCCGGGCCGGTGGTCATCGACCACCGGCCCGGAGTCGTCTGCCGCGCCGAGGTCCGGGACGCGGACACGGGCCGTCGGAAGGCCCTTGTTCGTGGGGCGCGGGTCAGGCCGGGCGGACCGCTCGGTGCCAGGTGGTGCGGGCGGGGCGGGTGGGGTCCGGGGAAGCGGGTGGGGTCGTGGTGATGTGGAGTTCCGCGTCCAGGCCCAGGACCGCCGTCGTCGTCGCGCCCGCCGGTTCGAGGATGCCGGCCGGGGCGCCCGTGTAGAGCATCTGCGACTCCGTCCACGCCGGCGGTCCGCCGAGGCCCGTCGTGCTGATCGTGCCCGTGTCCGCGCGGCCCGACAGGAGGCGGCCCGCGACGCTGATCGCGCCGTAGCCCGCCCGGCCGCCGGCCTCCGAGACGCTCGACACCTGGGGCTTGCCGGAGCCCGCCGTGACCAGGGCCGTACGGACGACGCCCGAGTCGGGGCGGCGGAAGTAGAGCCGGATGCCCGCGCCCTCCGGAGCCGCCGAGAGCGGGACCGTGGTCGCCGGCAGGCCCGTCGGGAAGGGTCCTTCGAGCGGGGCGCCCGGGACGGGCTGGGTCCAGGCCAGGACCGACTTGCTGGTGGTGGCGTACACCTGCCGCCGCCCGGCGGCATCGACCGCCGTCACCGGGTCGCTCTGGAGGTCCTCGCCGCCCAGGCGCTGCCAAGGGCCGAAGGTGCCGTCCGGCTGCTGATCGCGGGCGCGCAGGGTGCGGTGCGAGTCGCGGACGTAGACGGTCAGCCGGCCGTCCGGGGCCACGGCCGCCGAGGGGGCGCTGATCGAGGAGGTGCCGTCCTCGTCGGCGCCCTCGGGGGTGCCGAGCGGCTGCCACGGCCCGAACGGGCCGTCCGGCGCGGACTGGACGGCGTACACGATCTCGCGCCGGTAGTCCGCCGGCACCGGGCCGAAGCTCGTCCGGGTGGCGAGGACCGCGATGCGGCCGTCGGGGAGGCGGGCGGTGCTCGCGCCCGGGTCGATGCCGGTGCCGGGGAGCAGGGCCGGGCCGGTCCAGCCGGCCGTGCCGCTCTGCCGGGTCCAGACGGCCATCTGCCCGTCCAGCGCTGCGAAGGCGTAGAGCCGGCCGGGGGTGCCCGCCGCCATCCACGAGGTGCTGTCGGCGCGGGCGTAGCGCAGCGACTGGGCCCAGTTGCGGCCGGTGGGGCTGCCCGCCACCTTGCGGTCGCCGCAGCCCGAGGGGCTGCCGCAGTAGTCCTCGTGGTCGAGCCAGGCGTACGTCTTGAGGTAGCCGATCTTCGTCTCGGCCGTCTGCGGGTCCAGGGCGTGCGGGAGGGCGCCGTTGTGGTAGCCGAGGTAGTTCTGCACCGAGAACCGCGGGCGGTCGGCGACCTGGGCGGCGTACGCGACGGTGGCGGCCTGCACGAAGCGGGCGCCGTACATGTGGTCCTGGTGGTCGGTGTACTTGCCGGTGTCCTGGTACCGGCCCGGCGTCGGGTCCTGCATGCGTATCGTCGTCGGCTTGTACTGCGCGAGCAGCCCGGCTATCGCCTGGACCACCTGGTCCTTGGTGTACGCATACGGCTGCTTGACCGGGGTTCCGGAGGCCAGCTGGGCGCCGAGCGCGGGTATCTTGCCGTTCCACAGGCCGCGCAGGCTGTCCGGGTTCTCCGCGGTGGGGTTGCGGGCCTCGCGCAGCTGCAGCCAGACCAGGTTGACCTTCGGCCGTGCGATCAGGACGTCGAGCTCGGCCTGGCCGCCGCCCGCGGTGGGTATGACCGTGCGCTTCCACGGGCTGGTGCGGTCCCCGGTGGCCATCTGGGCGTACGCGGAGCGGATGCCGTTCTGCCGGGCCTCCGCGTAGTGGGCGCGGTCGGCGGGCTGCTCCGGGTCCTTGGCGCCGGCCCCGTTGGCCTCGTTGCGGCCGTCGGCCTCGCCGGAGGTCAGGTAGACGGTGGTGAGCTGGAGGCCGGCCGTCAGCGACCGGCTGAGGTCCGGGTTCATGAAGAACAGGTCGTCGTCGGGGTGGGCGACGACCTGCACGACCGATCCGGCGGTGGTGCTCGCCGGGAGCGCGAACGCCTGGTTGTGCTCCTGGGTGGCCTCTGCCGACGTCTGCTGGCCGGTGGCGACGGCGAGCACGCCGGTGGCGCCGACGGTGAGTACGGGAAGGATGGCGGCAAGAAGGAAGCGGCGACGGGTCATCGGCATCGGTCACGCCTTGGGGTCGTTCCGGGCGGGAAGAACCGCCGAGCGGTCAGTGCAGTCGGTTCATGCAGTGCAGTCAGTGAGAGGCCAAATCGGGGTACTTGGTTCGCCGATGCGATCGATGACTCCTGCTTTCCGAAAACGACCGGAAGTGATTGTGCCCTGTGTGTTTCCGCTCCCGGTAAGCGCCCCGCATGTGGACGCACTTGGGCCGCCCCGTTCGTACCGTTCGCCCCCGTTCGCGCCGTGCGTACGCCTCTAGCGGCCGGTGTTGCGCGGACCCACCGGCAGCCACGGCGCCAGATGTGCGTCCGCACCGTCCGCCGACGAGGTCACGTACAGCCGGGCGTCGAGCCCCACCACCGCCAGGTTGACCAGGTTACTGCCCGTCATCGTGGACGAAGGGGCCCCGACGAACATCAGCGCCGACCGCTCCCACGGCCGCCCGGACCCGAGGTCCGACCCCAGTTGACCGCCCGCCGCACGGCCGGCCAGCACGTGCCCGCTCGCCGTCACCGGGCCGAAGCCCCGGAGCCCGCCGAGGTCGGTGAGGCCGTTCGTCTTCAACCCGCCGTCACCCGTCACCAGGGCGGTGCGGACATTGCCCGAGCCCGGCTTGCGGAACCACAGCCGCACCCCGCCCTCGCGCCCCTCCGCGGTGAGCGGGAGCGTCGTGTCCGGCAGCCCCGTGGGGGCGGCCGTCCCCAGCGGCGCACCCGGCCCGGACTGCGCCCAGCCGAGCACCGACTTGGTGGTGGCCGCGAACACCATGCGCCGCCCGGCGCCGTCCGTGGCGGTGGCCGGGGTGCCGTGCAGATCGGCTCCGCCGTACTGGGCCCACGGCCCCCAACCGCCGTTCGCCGGCTGCACCCGCCCGCGCAGCGTGGACGCGCCGTCGCGGACGAACACCGCCAACTGCCCGGTGCCGTCGACCGAGACGGCGGGGGCGCTGATGTCGGAGGTCCAGTTCTCGTCGGCGGTCTCGGGCGTGCCCAGTGACTGCCAGTCCCCGAACTCCTCCGTGTCCTGGCCCTTCTGGACCGCGTACACCACCTCGCGCCGGTAGTCCGCGGGCCGCGCGCCGAAGGAGGTGCGGGTGCCGAAGGCGGCGATCCGCCCGTCGGGCAGGGTGGCGGTCGACACGCCAGGGTCCATGCCGGTGCCGGGCAGCAGGCGTGGACCGCTCCAGGCGCCGATCGGACCGGAGCGGTGCCACAGGGCGACCTGGCCGTCGAGCACCTTGAAAGCCCACAGGCCGTGCTTCTTGTCGGAGACCAGCCAGGAGGTGCTGGTGCCGCGGGCGTAGTTGACGGTCGAGGTCCAGCCGTTGCCGGCGGGGTGGTCGGCGACCTTGAGGTCTCCGCAGCCGGCGTCGCTGCCGCAGTGGTTCTGCTTGTCGAGCCAGGCGTAGGTGTCCAGGATGTCCAGTTTCTCCTTGGCCTCGTCCGGGTCCAGGGCGCTGGGCAGGGAGCCGTTGAAGTAGCCGAGGTAGTTCTGCACCGCGAAGTGCGGGCGCTCCTTCACGTCCTTCGCGTACGCGGCCAGGGCGGCCTGCACGAAGCGGGCCCCGTAGAAGTGGTCCTGGTGGTCGGTGTACCGCTTGGTGTCGGGAAAACGGCCGGGGGTGGGGTCCTGGGCGCGGACGGTGGTCGGCTTGTACTGCTCCAGGACGCCGACGAGGGTCTGGACGACCTGCTCCTTCGAGTACGAGAAGCGCTGCTTGACGGGGGTGGCGGAGGCGAGCACCGACTCCAGCCGTGCCACTTTGCCGTCCCACAGGCCGTGCAGGCTGTCGGGGGCGCTGTCGTAGACGGTGCCGGCCTCGCGCATCTGCAGCCAGACGAGGTTGACCTCGGGTTTGGCGACGAGGACGTCGACCTCGGCGTGGCCGCCGCCCTTGGTGGGGACGACGGTGCGCTTCCAGGCGCTGCTGCGGTTGCCGGTGGCCATCTTGGCGTAGGCGGCGCGTATGCCGTTCTGGCGGGCCTCGGCGTAGGCGGGCTTGTTGGGCGGGGTGGAGGCCTGCTTGCCCTCGGTGGCGTTGATGCCGTCGGCCTCGCCGGCGGTGAGGTAGACCGTGGTGACGGGGTGTCCGGCGGTTATGGAGTACTGGAGGTCGGGGTTCATGAAGTACAGGTCGTCGTCGGGGTGGGCGACGACCTGCAGTACGCGGCCGGGGTCGGGCGCGTCGGCGGCGGCAGGCGGGGCGGCCGCCGTGCGGTGGCCGAGGCCGCCGAGCGCGGCGTTGCCGCGGAGTACGAGCATGGTGCAGGCGGCGGTGGCGGCGCAGAAGGCCACGACCTTGACGAACCGGGCCCCCCGCCGTGCGGTGCGGCGGCCGCCGCGATTGCCGCCGGCGGTGGTACGGGTCGTCGGCCGGTCGGCATGCACGGGCGCACCCTGCCGGGAGTCGTTGCCGGACAGGGCGGACGGGCCGTCAGGTGCCGCCGCACCCGCGCCGGGAGGGAACTGCTCGGGCCGCGCCGGGCCCCGGGCGGGCCCGGCCGGTCCGCCCGCCGGGTCCCACTCCGATCCCGCCGAGGCGTGCGCCGTTCCGCCCGCCGGCGGCTGCGCCGGGTCCCAGGGGCCGGCCTGCGGAAGGGGCGACGCGTTCTGAGGCCCGGGCTGCGCAAGGCCCGAGGGGGCCAAGGGTCCGGGCTGCGGAAGGCCTGACGGGTCCCAAGTCCCGGCCTGTGCAGAGCCCGCCGGGTCCCAAGCCCCGGGCTGCACAAGGTTCGAGCGGTCCCGAGTCTCAGACGGGGCAGGGTTCGACGGGTCCCAAGTTCCGGGCTGGGCGGGGTTGGACGGGTCCCACGGTCCGGTGTGGGGAAAGGTCGACGGGTCCCAAGTTCCGGGCTGCGCAGGCCCCGACGGGTCCCAAGTCCCGGCCTGGGCGGGGTTCGGCGGGTCCCAAGTCCCGGCCTGGGCGAGGCTCGACGGGTCCCAAGTTCCGGGCTGGGCGGGGTTCGGCGGGCCCCACGGTCCAGTGTGCGGAGAGCTCGACGGGTCCCAGGTTCCGGGCTGCGCAGGCCCCGACGGGTCCCAGGTTCCGGGCTGGGCGGGGTTCGGCGGGTCCCAAGTCCCGTCGTGCACAAGGCCTGACGGGTCCCAGTGTCCGACCGGCGGGGGCGGGGGAGGGGTCCAAGAAGGGTTGCCCGTCGGCTCGTTCCGCGACGGTCCACCGTGCCCGGCTCCGGCGGGGTGCCAGGGGCCCGGGGCAGGGTGTCCGTCGGGCATATGGGGTCCTTGCGGCCGGTTCGGGCGGGGAGCGGCCCGAAGAAGGACACGCGTTCGGAATAAGTATCCAGATAATCCGACAATCTGCGTCATGATATGTGCCCGCCCACGCCGGTGAGTCGAACGCCTGCTCCGGATAGGCTCCCTTCAGGCACGCATGGGCAGTGGTGGCGACGCACGCGGGAGGCGGCGGGATGACAGTCCCGGGACGCAGGAGCAGTACCTTCATCCGGCTGCTGCGCAGCGGCTTCACCGACCCCTCGGCCGCCGCGCGGCTGCTCGACTCCGACGCGCTGGCTTCCGTACGCACCGATCCGGTGCTCCTCGACGCCCTCGGGGCCACCGCCGATCCCGACCTCGCCCTCCTCGGGCTCGTCCGGCTCGCCGAGGCGCAGAGCAATGACGAACGGCCCGTGCTCCTCGACACCCTCGTCAGTGCCAAACCGCTGCGCGACCGCCTCCTAGGCGTGCTCGGCGCGTCCGAGGCGCTCGCCGACCACCTCGCCCGCCACCCCCGCGACTGGCACGCCCTCGTCACCTACGAGGCCGCCGACCTGCACCCCGGCCTCGCCGAGTTCGAGCAGGGGCTAGCCCAGGCGCACGACCCCGTCGCCCTGCGCGTGGCCTACCGCCGCTGTCTGCTCTCCATCGCAGCCCGCGACGTCTGCGGCACCATCGACGTCGCCCAGACCGCCGCCGAGCTCGCCGACCTCGCCACCGCCACCCTCCGTGCCGCCCTGCGCATCGCGTCCGCCGCCGCGCCCGATGACGCCGCCGCGTGCCGGCTCGCCGTCATCGCCATGGGCAAGTGCGGCGGCAACGAGCTCAACTACGTGTCCGACGTGGACGTGATCTTCGTCGGCGACGCGGCCAACGGCACGGACGAGGGCAAGGCGCTCCAGGCCGCCACCCGTCTCGCCTCCCACCTCATGCGGATCTGCTCCGAGACCACCATCGAGGGCACCATCTGGCCCGTCGACGCGAACCTGCGCCCCGAGGGCCGCAACGGCCCCCTCGTCCGCACTCTCGCCTCCCACCTCGCCTACTACCAGCGCTGGGCCAAGACCTGGGAGTTCCAGGCCCTGCTCAAGGCCCGCGCCGTGGCCGGCGACCGGGACCTCGGCGCCCAGTACGTCGACGCCATAACACCCCTCGTCTGGCAGGCCGCCGAACGCGAGAACTTCGTCGCCGACGTGCAGAAGATGCGCCGCCGCGTCGTCGACAACATCCCCGCCTCCCAGGTCGACCGCGAGCTCAAGCTCGGCCCCGGCGGTCTGCGCGACGTCGAGTTCGCCGTCCAGCTGCTCCAGCTCGTCCACGGCCGCAGCGACGCCAGCCTGCACTCCGGCACCACCCTCGACGCCCTGCACGCCCTCGCCGCCGGCGGCTACGTCGGCCGCGCCGACGCCGCCCAGCTGAACGACGCGTACCGGTTCCTGCGCGCCATGGAGCACCGCATCCAGCTCTACCGGCTGCGCCGCACCCACCTCGTCCCCGAGGACGAGGCCGACCTGCGCCGCCTCGGCCGCTCCCTCGGCCTGCGCACCGAACCCGTCGCCGAACTCAACAAGGCCTGGCGGCGGCACGCCTCCGTGGTCCGGCGCCTGCACGAGAAACTCTTCTACCGGCCGCTGCTCGACGCCGTCGCCCAGCTCACCCCCGGCGAGACCCGGCTCTCCCCGCGCGCCGCCGGGCAGCGGCTCGAAGCCCTCGGCTACGCCGACCCGGCCTCGGCCCTGCGCCACCTCGAAGCCCTCGCCTCCGGCGTCACCCGCAAGGCCGCCATCCAGCGCACCCTGCTCCCGGTCATGCTCGGCTGGTTCGCCGACTCCGCCGACCCGGACGCCGGCCTGCTGAACTTCCGCAAGGTGTCCGACGCCCTCGGCAAGACCCCCTGGTACCTGCGGCTGCTGCGCGACGAGGGCGCCGCCGCCGAGAACCTGGCCCGCGTCCTGTCCGCCGGCCGGCTGGCCCCCGACCTGCTCATGCGGGCCCCCGAGGCCGTCGCCCTGCTCGGCGACCCCGAAGGGCTCCAGCCCCGTACGCACGAGGCCCTGGAGCAGGAGGTGCTCGCCGCCGTCGGCCGCGCCGACAGCGCCGAGGCGGGCGTCGCCGCCGCCCGCGGGGTCCGCCGCCGCGAGCTGTTCCGCACCACCGCCGCCGACATCATCCGCTCGTACGGTACGGAGGACAGCCCGGCCGAGGAGGACCCCGGAGCCCTCGTCGACCGGGTCGGCAACGCCGTCTCCGACCTCACCGCCGCCACCGTCGCCGGAGCCCTGCGCGCCGCCGTCCGCGACCAATGGGGCGAGACCCTGCCCACCCGCTTCGCGATCATCGGCGTCGGCCGCTTCGGCGGCCACGAGCTCGGCTACGGATCCGACGCCGACGTCCTGTTCGTCCACGAACCCCGCGAGGGCGTCGACGAACAGGAGGCAGCGAAGGCCGCCCAGACCGTCATCGCCGAAATGCGCCGACTGCTCCAGCTCCCCACCGCCGACCCGCCGCTGCTCATCGACGCCGACCTGCGCCCCGAGGGCCGCTCCGGCCCGCTCGTGCGCACCCTCTCCTCGTACGCCGCGTACTACCGGCGGTGGTCCCTGACCTGGGAGAGCCAGGCCCTGCTGCGCGCCGAGCCGGTCGCCGGGGACGCCGACCTCGGTGCCCGGTTCATCGAGCTGATCGACCCGCTCCGTTATCCGGCGGAGGGCCTCGGCGAGGACGCGGTCCGCGAGATCCGCCGGCTGAAGGCCCGCATGGAGTCCGAACGCCTCCCGCGCGGCGCCGACCCGACCCTGCACACGAAGCTCGGCCGCGGCGGACTCAGCGACGTCGAGTGGACCGTCCAGCTGATCCAGATGCGGCACGCCTGGTCGGAGCCCGGCCTGCGCACCACACGGACCCGCGAGGCCCTGGCCGCCGCCCATGCCGCCGGGCTGATCCCGACCGAGGAGGCGCAGATCCTGGACGAGGCCTGGGTGCTCGCCACCCGGGTCCGCAACGCGGTGATGCTGGTCCGCGGACGGGCCGGGGACACCTTCCCGTCGGAGGCCCGCGAACTGGCGGCGGTCGGCCGCTACCTCGGCTACGCGGAGGGCACGGTCGGCGAGCTGCTCGACGACTACCGCCGCATCACACGCCGGGCGCGCGCGGTCGTGGACGACCTGTTCTACGGGGCGTAGTGCTCCAGCTGCAGGTCTTCAGAGGCTAATGCACCGGAGGATAGTAGGGCTCGGGTTGCGGCTGGTTCTGGCAGGAGTTGGCGTTCCATTCGCGTTGATAGGACCTGTCATACCCGGTCTTGAAGCCGCGGTCCCGGGCACGCTGCGCATCGCTGGGATTGGGCCACCACAACGGATAGTTCTTCTGGCGGCAATGCATGCCGTCGTCCGCCCCACGGGCTTCGCCTTGTCTGAGCCCCTCGCAGTAGGCCACGGCGTTTTGATTCGTGGAAAGACGTCCCGTGCTGTAGTCCCAGACCGTGCCGTCCAGCCTGCAGAGTGTCGTGTTCGGCACGATGGAGACCTGGCCGGACCGGGGTTCCGCTGCGACGGCGCCCGGTGCGAGGGCAAGGGAGGCCGAGAGTGCAAGTCCGGCTAAGGCAAGCAGGGGTGAGCAACGCATGACTCTCCTCCGTTACATCCTTTATGCGCCTTCACGTCCAGTTCACTCCTCCGGGCAGGGCCTCGCCACTTGGCTTGAGGCAGGAATCGGCCCGACACGCGGCCGACCAGGCGGAAGGCCGGCGCGCCCAGCGAGTGCACCATGCCGATGCGGGCGAGGAGAACGGCGGACGTGAGCAGTCCGGGGGCAGGACCGACGGGATTCGAACCCGTGAGGGGCATTGGCGGACAGGCCCGTCCACTCGCCCCAAACGGCGGCCCCGGGGAACCTCCCGGAGCCGCCGGCGCAATAGACCGCTCTGCCACGGTCCTGCCCCCTGCGGGTACGCGCGCACCCGCTGACGCCGAGGCTACGGTCCGGACACCGGCCCCGGCCACGGAATATCGGTGGCGTTGTCTAGACCTTGCGGAAGCGGTTCAGCAGGGCTGCCGTCGCCGGGTGCGGGTCGGCGGTCTCGGGGTGGCGCGGCAGGTGGTGGGGGAGGGACCCGTACCAGCTGCGCGAGACCGTGTAGCCGAACGCGAGGCAGATCATGCCGCCCGCGGCGTCCAGCCAGAAGTGGTTGGCGGTGGCCACGATCACCACGAGGGTGGCCACCGGGTAGAGCAGGCCCAGGATCCGGGCCCAGGGGGCGGAGGCCACCGCGAAGATCGTCAGCCCGCACCAGAGCGACCACCCTATGTGCATGGAGGGCATGGCCGCGTACTGGTTCGACATGTGCTTGAGGTTGCCGGAGGCCATGGAGCCCCAGGTGTGGTGGACCAGCACGGTGTCGACGAAGTGCCCGCCGTTCATCAGCCGGGGTGGCGCCAGCGGGAAGAAGTAGTAGCCGACGAGGGCGACGCCCGTGGTCGCGAAGAGGACCATGCGCGTGGCCGCGTAACGCCCCGGATGGAAACGGTAGATCCACACCAGGACGCCGATGGTCACGACGAAGTGGAGCGTGGCGTAGTAGTAGTTCATGCCGACCACCAGCCACGTCACCGCGTTGACGGCGTGGTTGACCGACTGCTCCACGGCGATGCCGAGGGTGTGTTCGAGGTTCCACAGCCAGTCGGCGTTCGCGAGGGCGTCCGCCTTCTGCTCGGGCACCGAGTTGCGGATGAGCGAGTACGTCCAGTAACTCACCCCGATGAGCAGGATCTCGAACCAGATCCGGGGCCGGCGCGGGGTGCGCAGTCGGGAGAGCAGGGCGCGCTGATCTCCCGGGCGGGTCTCGCTCTCGGTCACGTGGGGTGACGAGACTTCCGTCCGGGTTTCCAGTGTCTTCACGCTCGATTCACCCATGGGGACAGAGTCTGCCAGATGCGTTCTCGCCTCCGATCATCCCTCGGGACGGTCTGCGGCGCAGCCGCTCACCCCTGAGGACGAGACGGTCCCCTACCCCCCTACTCCCCCGGCCTTCGGCCGGGAGGTGCCCCCAGCTGCGGACCGGACGCGGTGGATCCGCGGACCACCAGTTCGGGCAGGAAGACGAACTCGCTGTGCGGGGCCGGCGTACCGGCGATCTCCTCCAGGAGCGTGCGGACGGCCGCCTGGCCCATGGCCTGCACGGGCTGCCGGATCGTGGTCAGCGGCGGATCGGTGAACGCTATGAGCGGGGAGTCGTCGAAGCCGACGACCGAGACGTCCTGCGGCACCCGCAGCCCCTGCTGCCGGGCCGCCCGGATCGCCCCGAGCGCCATCATGTCGCTCGCGCACACGATCGCCGTGCAGCCGCGCGTGATGAGCGCCGTGGCGGCGGCCTGCCCGCCCTCAAGCGTGTACAGGGAGTGCTGGATGAGTTCCTCGACCTCGGCCTCGTCGAGGTCGAGCCGTTCCTTCATCCCGAGCCGGAAGCCCTCGATCTTGCGCAGGACGGGCACGAACCGCTTGGGTCCGACCGCGAGCCCGATCCGGGTGTGCCCGAGCGCGGTCAGGTGGGTCACGGCGAGCTGCATCGCGGCCCGGTCGTCGGGGGAGACGAAGGGGGCCTGGACCTTGTCGGAGAACCCGTTGATGAGGACGTACGGGACGCCCTGCCCGCGGAGTTGGTCGTAGCGGCCCATGTCGGCGGTGGTGTCGGCGTGCAGCCCGGAGACGAAGATGATGCCGGAGACCCCGCGGTCGACCAGCATCTCGGTGAGCTCGTCCTCGGTGGACCCGCCGGGCGTCTGCGTGGCCAGTACCGGCGTGTACCCCTGCCGGGTCAGTGCCTGGCCGATGACCTGGGCGAGCGCCGGGAAGATGGGGTTGTCCAGCTCGGGGGTTATCAGGCCGACGAGCCCCGCGCTGCGCTGGCGCAGTTTGACGGGACGCTCGTAGCCGAGGACGTCGAGCGCGGCCAGCACGGATTCGCGGGTGCCTGCGGCCACACCCGGCTTGCCGTTGAGCACGCGGCTGACTGTGGCTTCGCTGACCCCCGCCTGGGCTGCGATGTCGGCTAGCCGTGCGGTCACGGGATTGGACTGTACCGGCTCCCACCTCACAAAGCCCACCACGTGCACGAATCCGGGGGAAGGAGGACGGTCCGGCCGTCCGTCTCGACCGGGGTGCTGGAGAGTACGGGGCGTCCCGGCGAGGCGAGTTCGACGGCCTCGGGCCGGCTGTTGAGGGTGCACGCGAAGCCGGGCCGGGTGAAGAGGAGGACGCCCTCGGGGGCGGACAGCCAGGTCAGCGGGCCCGCGTCGGGGGATCCGAGGCCGGGCAGTGCGCGGCGCAGTTCCAGGGCGGCGCGGTACAGCTCCAGGGTGGAGTGCGGGTCGCCGGTCTGCGCGGCGACGCTGAGCGGGGCCCAGTCGGCGGGCTGCGGGAGCCAGCTGCCGGCCGGCCCGAAACCGTACGGGGGCTCCTCGCCGGACCAGGGGAGCGGGATCCGGCAGCCGTCGCGCAGTCCGTCCTGCCCGGCGGTGCGGAGGAAGGCGGGGTCCTGGCGCACGGCGTCGGGGAGGTCGGCGACCTCGGGCAGGCCGAGCTCCTCGCCCTGGTAGAGGTACGCCGACCCGGGCAGGGCGAGCATCAGCAGCACGGCGGCCCGGGCCCGGGCCAGGCCCTGCGGGCCGCCGCCGTAGCGGGTGACGTGGCGTACGACGTCGTGGTTGGACAGCACCCAGGTGGTGGGTGCACCGACGGAGGCGGTGGCGGCCAGTGACTCGTCGATCACGGTCCGCACGGCACGGGTGTCCCACGGGCAGTTCAGGAAGCGGAAATTGAAGGCCTGGTGCAGCTCGTCGGGCCGGACGTACAGGGCGAGCCGCTCGGAGGTCGGCGCCCAGGCCTCGGCGACGCCGATGCGCGGGCCTTCGTAGGAGTCGAGCAGCCGCCGCCAGGAGCGGTGGATCTCGTGGACGCCGTCCTGGTCGAAGAAGGGGAGCGGCTCGGTGCCGATGAGGGTGGCCTGGGCGCCGCGGCCGATGTCGGGCAGGCCGGGGGCCTTGACCATCCCGTGGGCGACGTCGATGCGGAACCCGTCGACGCCGAGGTCGAGCCAGAAGCGCAGGACGGAGGCGAACTCCTCCGCGACCTCGGGGTGCTCCCAGTTCAGGTCGGGCTGCTCGGGGGCGAAGAGGTGCAGGTACCAGGCGCCGTCCGGGGTCCGGGTCCAGGCGGGGCCGCCGAAGACGGACTCCCAGTCGTTGGGCGGCCGCTCCCCGGCGGGTCCGCGCCCGGTGTGGAAGTGGTACCGGGCCCGGGCGGCGGGGTCGGCGAGGGCCTCCCGGAACCAGGCGTGCCGGTCGGAGGTGTGGTTGGGCACCACGTCCACGATGACCCGCAGCCCGAGGGCGTGGGCGGCTTGGACGAGCTCGTCGGCGTCGGAGAGGTCGCCGAAGAGCGGATCGACGGCCCGGTAGTCGGCGACGTCGTAGCCGCCGTCGGCCTGCGGGGAGACGTAGAAGGGGGTGAGCCAGACGGCGTCCACCCCGAGCCGGGCCAGATGGGGCAGGCGCGTGCGCACCCCGCGGAGGTCGCCGATGCCGTCGCCGTCACTGTCCGCGAAGGACCGTACGTACACCTGGTAGATGACGGCATCGCGCCACCAGCCGACGCTTTCGGTCGCCTTGCTGGAAGCGCTTGCAAGCCGGGAGGCGGTCAGCTCATGGGTCATACCGGGGTCAACGCGGCGACATGCCCCCTGGTTGCGGGCCTGACGACCCGAAGGGAGTTCGAACAACCAGCAAGCCGCGGCAACCGTCAGGACACACGGATGTAACGATCGGCCCGTCTTGCAGAAAATTGCCGCAAGCTCTTTCCGTCGGCTTTCAGGCTTGTTACGTTCCCTGCAACTCGGGACCGCGAGGGCGCGGCCGGGATCATCGAAGGAGTTCATATGCGGCGTGGCATAGCGGCCACCGCGCTGGTCGCGACCCTGGCGCTCGCGGCGACGGCTTGCGGTGGGGACACCAAGGACGACGGCGGCGACACCAAGGCCGGCGGGGAGCTCTCCGGCACGGTCACCTGGTGGGACACCTCGAACGACGCGGAGAAGGCCAGCTTCCAGAAGATCGCCGAGGCGTTCACCGCGAAGCACCCGAAGGTCACCGTCAAGTACGTCAACGTCCCGTACGGTGACGCCCAGAACAAGGTCAAGAACGCCTTCAGCAGCGGTTCCGAAGCCCCCGACGTCATCCGCGCCGACGTCGGCTGGGTCGCCGACTTCGCCTCGCTCGGCTACCTCGACGAGGTCCCGGCCGACACGGCCAAGAAGGTCGACACCGAGTTCCTGCCCCAGGCCGCGGCCAGCGGCAAGTTCGAGGGCAAGACCTACGCCGTCCCGCAGGTCATCGACACCCTCGGCCTCTTCTACAACAAGAAGATGCTCGCGGACGCCGGCGTCCAGCCCCCCAAGACCCTGGAGGAGCTGAAGACCGCCGCCGCCTCGATCAAGGCGAAGACCGGCAAGGCCGGCCTCTACCTGCGCGGCGACGACTCGTACTGGTTCCTGCCCCTCATCTACGGCGAGGGCGGCGACCTGGTCGACGCGAAGAACAAGACGGTCACCGTCGACAACCCGGCCGGCGTCAGCGCGTTCAAGACCGCCCGCGACCTGGTCACCTCCGGCGCGGCGATCACCAACGCCACCGACGGCTACGTCAACATGCAGACCGCCTTCAAGACCGGCGAAGCCGCGATGATGATCAACGGTCCGTGGGCCGTCGCCGACACCTACGCCGGCGACCAGTTCAAGGACAAGGCGAACCTCGGCATCGCCGCCGTCCCGGCCGGTTCCGTCAAGGCCGGCTCCCCGCAGGGCGGCCACGACCTCGCCGTCTTCGCCGGTTCCAAGAACCGCGCCGCGTCGCACGCCTTCGTCGAGTACATGACCTCCCAGGAGGTGCAGGTCCAGTCCGCCAAGGAGCTGAGCCTGCTGCCGACGCGGACCGCCGCCTACGAGCAGCCGGACGTCAAGTCCAGCGAGATGGTCCAGTTCTTCAAGCCGGCCGTGGACAAGGCCGTCGAGCGCGCCTGGATCCCGGAGAACGGCTCCCTCTTCGAGCCGCTGAAGGTCGAGTACACCAAGGCGATCACCGGGGCCTCCAGCCCGGAGGACGCGGCCAAGGCGGCCGGCGTCGAGTTCCGCAAGATCCTCAAGGGCTGGAAGTAAACAAGACGATGGCTGCTCACACCAGCCAGTCGGTGGCGAAGGCCGCGGGCAGCGACGGGCAGGACACCGTCGCCGCCCGCGGCCGGAGCCGCAGGACTGACAGCGCGAAGACCGGGAACAGCGGTGGACTGAGGCGCGCCCTCGCCACCCACTGGTACGCCTGGGCCATGGTCGCCCCGGTGGTGCTCGTCCTCGGCGTGATCATCGGCTGGCCGCTCGTCCGCGGCATCTACCTGTCGCTGACCGACGCCAACGAGCGCAACGTCGCCCGTATCATCGGCGTCCGCCACATCGACGCGACGTACAAGTTCGTCGGGCTCGACAACTACACGGCCGTCCTCGGGGACCCGGTGTTCCTCCAGCGACTGGCCTGGACGATCGCCTGGACCGTCCTGTGCGTGTCGATCACCTTCACGCTCGGACTGGCCCTGGCCAACATGCTCAACCGGGACTTCCGGGGCCGCGCCGCCTACCGGATGGCGCTCATCCTGCCCTGGGCCGTCCCCGGCTTCGTCTCCGTCTTCGCCTGGCGGTTCCTCTTCAACCGCGACAGCGGGATCCTCAACAAGATCCTCGACGGTGGCGGCATCTCGGCGATTCCGTGGCTCGACGACCCCACCTGGGCGAAGTTCTCCGTCGTCGCCGTCAACGTCTGGCTCGGCATCCCCTTCATGATGGTCGCCCTGCTCGGCGGTCTGCAGTCCATCCCCGCCGAGCTCTACGAGGCCGCCGAGATGGACGGTGCCACGGCCTGGCAGCGGTTCCGGCACATCACCCTGCCCGGACTGCGCACGGTGAGCATGACCGTGATCCTGCTCTCCACCATCTGGACCTTCAACATGTTCCCGGTGATCTTCCTGCTCACGCGGGGCGGACCCGGCGACTCCACCGAGATCCTGGTGACCCAGGCCTTCCGCGAGGCCTTCGTGGCCAGCCCGCGCGACTTCGCCGGCTCCGCCACGTGGGGCGTGCTCATCCTCGCGCTGCTCATGATCTTCGCGCTGGTCTACCGGCGCTCGCTGCGCAAGCAGGGAGAGGTGTGGTGACCGTGACGACCCCGACCCCGCGCATCAGGGGGCAGCGCTCCCCGCTCGCCTCCACCGGCCTGCACGCCACCCTGATCGTCGCGTCCGTGATCGCCGTCTTCCCGGTGCTGTGGGTCCTGCTGACCTCGCTCAAGCCCGCGAAGCACGCCATCTCCACGGACTTCGTGAAGGAACCGACCTTCGACAACTACCGGTACCTGCTGGAGTCGACCTCCTTCCTCACCTGGTTCGGCAACTCCGTGCTCGTCGCCGGCGTCACCACCGTGCTCGGCGTGTTCATCGCCGCCACCACGGGCTACGCGGTCAGCCGGTTCAAGTTCCCCGGCATGAAGCCGCTGATGTGGACCCTGCTCATCACGCAGATGTTCCCCATGGCCATCCTCATCGTCCCGCTCTACAACCTCATGGGACAGCTGGGGCTGCTCAACCAGCCGCTCGGCCTGATCATCACGTACCTCACCATCGCGGTGCCGTTCTGCGCCTGGATGATGAAGGGCTTCTTCGACACCATCCCGGTCGAGATCGACGAATCCGGCCGCGTCGACGGGCTCAACCCCTTCGGCACCTTCTGGCGCCTCATCCTCCCGCTGGCCAAGCCCGGCCTCGCCGTCACCGGCTTCTACTCCTTCATCACCGCCTGGGGCGAGGTCGCGTACGCCTCCGCCTTCATGGTCGGCGACGAACACCTCACCCTCGCCGGAGGCCTGCAGACCTTCGTCACGCAGTACACCTCCAACTGGGGTGCGATGAGTGCCGCTTCCGTCCTCATCGCCATCCCCGCCGCAGTCTTCTTCCTCTTCGCCCAGCGTCACCTCGTCGCCGGGATGACGGCAGGCGCGACCAAGGGCTGACGCCCTCGCGACCACGGGCTGACCACCCGGCGCCTGCCCCCACACACCCCCGGCCCGATCTCTTCAAGGACGACATGACCCAGCACCTCGCCGAAACGATCCCCACCCAGGCCGGCAGCACCCTGCCCGGTTGGTGGAGAGAAGCGGTGATCTACCAGGTCTATCCGCGCAGCTTCGCCGACTCCAACGGGGACGGCATGGGGGACCTCGAAGGCATCCGGAGCCGACTGCCCTACCTCAAGGAGCTGGGGGTCGACGCCGTCTGGCTCAGCCCCTTCTACGCCTCCCCGCAGGCCGACGCCGGCTACGACGTCGCCGACTACCGGGCCATCGACCCCATGTTCGGCACCCTGCACGACGCCGACGCCGTGATCCGCGAAGCACACGGGCTCGGCTTGCGGATCATCGTGGACCTCGTCCCGAACCACTGCTCCGACCAGCACGAATGGTTCAAGCAGGCACTGAGGGAGGGGCCGGGGACGCCGCTGCGCGAGCGCTTCCACTTCCGCCCGGGGCGGGGCGCCGACGGCTCCGAGCCCCCGAACGACTGGGAGTCCATCTTCGGCGGACCGGCATGGACGCGGGTCGCCGACGGGGAGTGGTACCTGCACCTCTTCGCGCCCGAACAGCCCGACTTCAACTGGGAACACCCGGCCGTCCAGGACGAGTTCCGGTCGGTCCTTAGGTTCTGGCTGGATCTGGGTGTCGACGGCTTCCGCATCGACGTCGCCCACGGGCTCGTCAAGGCGCCCGGCCTGCCCGACCTCGGCCGCGACGAGCAGCTCAAGCTGCTCGGCAACCAGGTGCTGCCCTTCTTCGACCAGGACGGCGTCCACGAGATCTACCGCGCCTGGCGCAAGGTCCTCGACGAGTACGCCGGGGACCGCATCGGCGTCGCCGAGGCCTGGACCCCCAGCACCGACCGCACCGCCCTCTACGTGCGCCACGACGAGCTGCACCAGGCGTTCAACTTCCACTACCTGACCACGGGCTGGGACGCGGAAGCCCTGCGCGCCACCATCGACGACTCGCTCGACGCGATGCGCCCCGTCGGCGCCCCCAGCACCTGGGTGCTGTCCAACCACGACGTGGTCCGGCACGCCACCCGCTTCTCCGACGGCGACCCGGCACTCGGCCTGCGCCGGGCCCGGGCCGCCGCCCTGCTGATGCTGGCGCTGCCCGGCTCGGCGTACGTCTACCAGGGCGAGGAGCTCGGTCTGCCGGAGGTGACCGACCTGCCGGACGAGGTGCGCCAGGACCCCTCCTTCTTCAAGGAGAACGGCCAGGACGGACTGCGCGACGGCTGCCGCGTGCCGATGCCGTGGTCGGGCGACCAAGCCCCGTACGGCTTCGGGACCGGCGGCAGCTGGCTGCCCCAGCCGGCGGAGTGGGCGGGCCTGAGCGTGGCTGCCCAGACCGGCGACCCGGCTTCGACGCTGGAGCTGTACCGGGCCGCGCTGCGGATCCGCCGGGAGCGGGCCGATCTGGGTGCGGGCGACGCAGTGGAGTGGCTGGAGGCGCCCGAGGGCGTCCTGGCGTTCCGCCGCGGCGAGTTCGTCTGCACGGTGAACACGACGGCGTCGCCGGTCTCCGTACCGGCGCAGGGCACGGTCCTGCTCGCCAGCGGGGAACTGACCGACCCGGGCACGCTGCCCGCCGACACGGCGGTGTGGTGGCAGGTGTGACCTCCCCGCTCCGGCTGACGGACATCGCCGCGCAGGCCCAGGTCAGCGAGGCGACGGTCAGCCGTGTGCTCAACGGCAAGGCGGGCGTGGCGGCCGGCACCCGGCACAAGGTGCTGGCCGCCATGGACCTGCTCGGCTACGAGCGGCCCACGCGGCTGCGCCGACGCAGCAACGGCCTGGTGGGGCTCCTGATCCCGGAGCTGACCAACCCCATCTTCCCAGCGTTCGCGCAGGTCATAGAGCAGGCGCTGGCCGGCCACGGGTACACGCCGGTGCTGTGCACGCAGACGCCGGGCGGGGCCACCGAGGACGAGCTGGTGGAGCAGCTGGAGGAGCGGGGGGTCACCGGGATCGTCTTCCTGTCCGGCCTGCACTCCGACTCGACGGTGGACCCCGCGCGCTACCAGCGGCTCTCCGCGCGGGGCCTGCCGTTCGTGATGATCAACGGGTTCAACGAGCACGTGAACGCCCCGTTCATCTCCCCGGACGACCGGGCGGCCGCCGACATGGCCGTCCGGCACCTGGAGGACCTCGGCCACCGGCGGATCGGACTGGCCATCGGGCCGACGCGGTACGTGCCGTCCGCCCGCAAGGAGCAGGGGTTCGTCGCCGCCGTGCCGGGGGCCGAGGAGGAGGGGCTGATCCAGCGCACCCTGTTCACGGTGGAGGGCGGCCACGCCGCGGGCGGCGCCCTGCTGGACCGCGGCTGCACCGGCATCGTGTGCGGCAGCGACCCGATGGCGCTCGGCGTGATCCGGGCGGTGCGGGAACGGGGGCTGCGGGTGCCGGAGGACGTCTCGGTGGTCGGCTTCGACGACTCGCCGCTGATCGCGTTCACGGACCCGCCGCTGACGACGATCCGCCAGCCGGTCCGCGCCATGGCCACGGCGGCGGTCGGCGCCCTCCTGGAGGCGGTCGGCGGCACCCCGGTCCAGCGGACGGAGTACGTGTTCCAGCCGGAACTGGTGGTGCGGGGGTCCACGGGGCAGGGCCCGGGAGAGTAGGGGTTGGGGAGTAGGGGGTGGGGGCGAGCTGCGTAGCGCGGGCCGCTCCCACCCCCGAGCGGTGCCGGGCCCGGCCGGTGTTGCCCACCCGGCCCCCTGGCGGCTGCGAGGGTAGATCCCGGCTGGCGGCCCCTGTCATCCGGAGCCCGCCCACCGGTACCACCGAGCCCGGCCCGGATGCGGCGCGGGGAGGGGACGGCTCCGCCGAGGGCCCATCGTCAGTCGTCCCGGGCCGGGGCGGGGTCAAGCCGGAGCGGGCAGCGTGCAGCTGCCCATGGGGTTTCGGTTGGCCCGGGGCGCGGCAGATCGCTACGCGCTTCGGCCGGCACGGCGTCCGGCGGCCGTCTGGGGCCGGGCAGCAGCGAACTTCAGCGGACGACGGGGCCTTGTCCGGTCCGCCAGTCGTTGAGCCGCTTGCGGATACCGGGGACCATGGGGAGGGCATCCACTTCGTGCGGTGCGAACCATGCGACTTCCAGCGACTCGTCCGAGGTGCGGAGGGTGCCCGCTGACGGGTCGGGCGAGAAGGCAGATCGAGAATTCCTGTCGTACCTCGCCGTCGCCGTCGCCGACGACGGCCGAAGCAGCCGGCACCAGGCTGTTCGCCTTGGGTGCGTTCGGTTCGTCCTCGTAGTCACGCCTGGGCATCTTGACCGGCCTTCCGAGAACGTTGTTCGGCCTGCCCCGCTGCGCAGGGCACTCGTGTCAGCTGACGGCCTTCTCGATGGCCTCGAAGATGTCGGCATCGGTCTCTTGCTGCCAGGTCGGCAGGTCGGGCCAGTTGAAGTTCCCCCGTGGCCGTGGACAGCGGGTGGTTACGCTGCGGGGGTGACGTCTTGGGTCGTCAGGGCCCGGGTTTCGATCGGGGTGACGTAGCCGTAGACCGGGTGCTTGCGCAGGCGGGTGCGGTTGTACTCGACCTCGATGAAACGAAAGACGTCGGCGCGAGCGGCTTCACGGGACTCCCAGACGGTGGTCCCGATCTCCGCTTTCAGCAATCCGAAAAAGCTTTCGGCTACGGCGTTATCATAACACGAGCCCGTTCTCCCCATGCTCTGCCTCAGCTTCAACTCCCGTATCAACGTGCGGTATTCACGCGATGTGTATTC
>NZ_JBEORW010000019.1:0-151066 GCF_040302565.1 Streptomyces sp. NPDC097981 | reverse complement strand
GGGTACGACCCGGCGAAGCCGCTGAAGTGGTCCGACCTGGAGCCGGAGCCGTTCGCGAAGGCAGGGCGGGCACGCCTGTTCGCCCATGCAGTACCTTCCTGCCCCTTCTTGTGGAGTGCATTGATGTCTCTACGCGGCCGATTGCTCAATCGGCGCATGTCACGGCGGACACTCGGGTCCGTCGTCCTCGGACTGAGCCTGGCTCTGTCCGCCTCCTCAGTCCATGCCCTGGAGGCCGCCCCCGGTGGCACCAAGCGGCCCGGAGTCCAGAACTTCGGCGACCCCGTCAAGGGGACGAAGGCGAAGTCCAAGGGCCGCCCGGCGAACGCCACGGCGAAGGCGGCCGTCAAGAAACTGGCCAAGCCCGTGTGGCCCGGCAGCGGCAATGCCGAGCTGCCCGTGCCGACCGGCGCGAACACCACCGCAGCCCAGGTGAAGGTGGGCGGTCTGCCCGTCACCATCACCAAGCCGAAGGACACCGCGGCTCCGGCGTCGGCCGCCGCTTCTTTCCGGTCGGCCGCCGTCGCCGGAGCCAAGCAGCCCGGCAAGGTCCAGGTCGACGTGGTGGCCCCCGAGCGCGCCGCAAAGCTCGGTGTCGGCGCGCTGCTGCGCGTCCAGCGGGCCGACCAGGCTGCCAGTAGCGCCCAGGTCCGGGTCAACATCGACTACTCGGCCTTCGCCGACGGCTTCGGCGGCAGCTACGGCTCCCGCCTCCGGCTCGTCGAGCTCCCGGCCTGCGCGACGGTCGCCGACCCCGGCACCGCAGCCTGCCCCGAGCTCCCGAAGCCGCTCAAGACGGTCAACAACCCGAAGACGAAGACCGTCTCCGCCGACATCACCGCCACGGCGCGCACGGCGGGGATGTCCGTGATGGCGGCCGACCCGGCCGCAGGCGGCTCCATGGTCGCCCTCGCGGCCGGTGACTCCTCCTCGCAGGGCAATTACGCGGCGACCCCGCTGTCCCCCTCGGCAAAGTGGAACGTGGCCACCTCCTCGGGCGGCTTCTCCTGGTCGTACCCGCTGCGCACCCCGCCAGCACCCGGCGGTCTGATGCCGACGGTCGGCCTGGGCTACTCCTCGCAGTCCGCGGACGGCCGCACCGCCGACACCAACAACCAGGGCTCCTGGCTCGGCGAGGGCTTCTCGTACGAGCCCGGGTACATCGAGCGCCACTACAAGCCCTGCGCGAAGGACGGCCAGAGCGGGTCCGCGGAGCAGTGCTGGGCCTTCGACAACGCCACCGTGATGCTCAACGGCTCGTCCACCGAGCTGATCAAGGGCGACGCGGACGGCAAGTGGCGGATGGCCGCCGACGACGGATCGAAGATCGAGCAGGCCACCGGCGCCGTCAACGGCGACAACGACGGCGAGTACTGGAAGATCACCACGACCGACGGCACGGAGTACTGGTTCGGACGCAACCGCCTCCCGGGCTGGGCGAACGGCAACGAGGAGACCTCCTCCGTCTGGACCACCCCGGTGTTCGGCAACAACACGGGTGAGCCCTGCTACAACGCCACCTTCGCGAACGCCTCCTGCCAGCAGGCGTGGCGCTGGAACCTCGACTACGTCAAGGACCGCCAGGGCAACGTCATGTCGTACTTCTACGGCAAGGAGACCAACTCCTACGCCCTGAACGGCAAGACGGACGTCAACGGCACCGCGTACACGGCGGGCGGCTACCTCAAGCGCATCGACTACGGCCAGCGCGAGGCCTCCGTCTACTCGGCCAAGGCCCCGGCCCGCGTCGTCTTCACGACGCAGGAGCGCTGCCTGCCGACCGACACCTTCAAGTGCCTGCCGGCCGACTTCAAGAAGGAGAACGCCGCCTACTGGCCGGACGTCCCGATGGACCGGTACTGCGCGGTGAACACCAAGTGCACCGCCACCCAGGTCGCCGCGTCCTTCTGGACCCGCCAGCGTCTGACCGGCGTCACCACCCAGATCCGCAAGGACGCCGCGGCCTACGAGGACGTGGAGGCGTGGACCTTCACCCACCAGTTCACTGACAACGGCGACCAGTCGAAGACCCTGTGGCTCTCCAAGATCGACCACGAGGGGCTCAAGGGCGGCAGCGCCAAGGTCCCCTCGGTCGAGCTCATGGGTACGCAGCTGGCCAACCGGGTGGACGGCCTGAACGAGTCCATCGCCCCGTTCTACCGGTTCCGCCTCTCCACCGTCCTGAGCGAGACCGGCTCGCAGTTGGACATCAACTACGCCCCGGCGGAGTGCACGAAGGACGCCCTGCCCAAGCCGGGCGAGTCGACCAAGCGCTGCTACCCGGTCGTCTGGTCTCCGCCGGGCTTCCTCGACCCGATCACGGACTGGTTCCACAAGTACGTGGTCTCGCAGGTCATCGAGACCGACCGGACCGGCGGCGCGCCGGACCAGGTCACCCAGTACGAGTACCAGGGCCCGGCGGCATGGCGTAAGGCCGAGGCCGACGGCCTGACCGAGGACAAGTACCTCACGTGGGGCGGCTGGCAGGGCTACGGCAAGGTCAAGGTCACCACCGGCGGCCGTAGTGCGCAGCCGACCCGGATCGACTACACGTACCTCCAGGGCATGGACGGCGACAAGCTGCCGGACGGCACCACCCGCTCCGTCACCGCCGGCGACTCCGAAGGTGGCACCTACACCGACTACAAGGAGTTCACCGGCCACGAGCTGGAGGCCGCCACGTACGACGGCGACAAGCTCGTCTCCAAGGTCATCAAGACCCCGATGCGGTACTACACCGCGACGGACACCAACACCTGGGGCACCAGCCACGCCTCGCTCACCAAGACCGTCAAGACGCGCGGCTACACGGTGACCGAGGGCGGCGACGGCCGCCGCGAGACCGAGTCGAACACCACGTACGACCTGGCCAACGGCACCGGCCGGGTCCTCACCTCCGAGGACCTCGGCGACCTCTCCACCACGGCTGACGACACCTGCACCCGTACCACGTACGCGGACAACGCGGGCGCGAACATCCTGAGCGTGCCCTCGCAGGTCGAGACCGTCTCGGTCAAGTGCGCGACGACGCCCGACCGCAAGACCCAGGTGCTCTCCGACGAGCGCACGTCCTACGACGACCTGGCCTTCGGCGCCGCGCCCACCACGGGCAACGCGACGAAGACCGAGCGGATGACCTCCCACAACGGGACCACCGCCACCTACCAGGTGACCGGCACCACGACCTACGACGGCTTCGGTCGTCCGACGTCCCAGACGGACGCCTCGGGTGCCACGACCAAGACGGCGTACACCGACGTCAACGGCCTCATCTCACAGGTCCGGGTCACCAACGCCCTCGACCACGTCACCACCACCGACTACGCCCCGGCCTGGGGCCAGTCGAGCGGCCAGACGGACCCGAACGGCAAGCGCAGCGACTTCACCTTCGACCCGCTCGGCCGCATCACGTCGGTCTGGATGCCGGACCGCTCCAAATCCGCGAGCCAGACGCCGAGCATCAAGTACAGCTACAACTTCCGCACCGACAAGCCGGTCTCCGTCAAGACGGAGAAGATCGAGATCGACGGTTCGTACGGCGCCGAGTACCAGCTGTACGACAGCCTCCTGCGCCCCCGGCAGAAGCAGACCGAAGGCCCGGCCGGCACCCGCATGGTGGCCGACACCTTCTACACACCCACGGGCAAGATCGCCAAGGTCAACGCCACGTACAACGCGGCGGGTGCCCAGTCGGACGAGCTGCTGATCGTCCGCAACGGTGACGTCGGCGCGCAGACCCAGTACGAGTACGACGGCCTGGGCCGGACCACCGCCGAGATCTTCGCGGTGGCGGGCGGCGAGCAGTGGCGTACGACGTACGTCCACGGTGGCGACCGCACGCACATCGACCCGCCGGTCGGCGGCACGCCGACGACCACGCTGACCGACGCGCAGGACCGCACCACTGAGATCCGCCACTACAAGGGCGCATCTCCGGTCCCCAACGGTCCGACCACCGGCTACGACACCACCAAGTACAGCTACACGCCGGCGGGCAAGCTGTCCCAGCTCACCGACGCCGCGAACAACACCTGGACGTACAAGTACGACCAGCTCGGCCGGATGACGGAGGCGGTCGACCCGGACTCGGGCAAGCGGACCGCCACGTACGACGAGCTCGACCGGCAGGTGTCCACCACGGACGCCCGCGGCAAGACGGTCTCCACCGTTTACGACAAGCTCAGCCGCCCCGTGACCACGTGGGACGGTCCGGCCAACACCGGTACCAAGCTCACCGAGCAGCGCTACGACAAGGCGGGCTGGCTCGGCAAGGAATGGGCGTCGCTGCGCTACATCAACGCGACGGAGTACTTCGCCACGATCGTCCAGGCGATGGACGAGTTCTACCAGCCGCTGAAGACGGCCTACACCGTCCCCGCCTCTTCGGGCACGGGTCTGGCCGGCACCTACGTCTTCGGCAGCGCCTTCAACCGCGACGGCACCAAGCAGAGCGACTCGCTCCCGGCGGCCGGCGGTCTCACCGCCGAGACGCTGGCCTACGGCTATGACGACCTGCAGCGCCTGAAGACGATGACGGGCGCAACGTCGTACGTCACCAACACCATCTGGTCGGGCCGGACCCTGCTCCAGCAGCTCGAGCTGAACACCGGCGGGAAGAAGACCTGGCAGACCTTCCAGTACGAGACGGGCACCGACCGGCTGAAGAAGTCGACGGTGGACATCTACGGCTCGACCACCGGTCCGGCCAAGGAGTCGAACTACTCGTACGACCAGATCGGCAATGTGAAGTCGATCGCGGACACGGCGGGCTCGGGCACGCCTGACCTCCAGTGCTTCGCGTACGACTACCAGAACCGGATGACGGAGTCCTGGACCCCGGCGAGCACGAAGACCGCGGCCGCGGCTTCCGGCACGGTCGGCAGCCAGGTCCCGGTCTCGGGCTCGGGTCCGGCCGCCTGCAACCAGGCCCCCGGCTCGGCCGCCCTGGGCGGTCCGGCGCCGTACTGGAACTCGTACACCTTCGACACGGTCGGCAACCGCCTTTCGGAGACGGCGCACGACACCGGCCTGAACGCGTCGAAGGACGTCAAGCGCACCTTCACGTACAAGGCGGGGACCCACCAGGTCGAGAAGGTCGTGGAGAACACCCCGACCGGCGACCGCCAGTACTCCTACGGCTACGACGCCACGGGCAACACCACGACCCGCACGATCGGAGGCAACACCCAGAACCTGGAGTACGACGCCTTCGGGAAGGTGACCCGCAACAGCCAGCCGGACGACGTCACCACCCCGGGCAAGAACGAGGCGTCGGAGACGACGTTCCTCTACGGGGCCGACGGAGACCGGATCCAGCGCAAGGACGGCACCGGCACCACGGTGTACCTGCCGGGTATGGAGCTGCGGCTCGACGCCGGCGCGACCGCGGCGAAGGCGACGAGGTACTACGCATTCGCGGGTCAGAGCATCGCGATCCGCACCCCGGACAACAAGCTCTCCTTCCTCGCCTCGGACCACCACGGCACGGGCGAGCTGGCGATCGACTCGACGACCGGCGCGGTCACCCAGCGCCGGATGGACCCGTACGGCAACAAGCGCGGCACCCCGCAGGGCACCTGGCCGGGGGAGAAGGGCTTCGTCGGCGGCACGATCGACGCGTCGACCGGTCTGACGACGATCGGCGCCCGCGAGTACGACCCGTTCCTGGGCAAGTTCATCACCCCGGACCCAGTCGTCGACAACGCCGACGCCCAGCAGCTCAACGCGTACGCGTACGCCCACAACCGGCCCATCTCGGCGAGCGACCCGACGGGCCTGTACGACCCGGACGAGCGGGCGTTCTGCCAGCACAACCCAGCCTGCACGAATGGCCGGTACACGCCGAACAAGCCCCCGGACGACACCGAGGTCAACAACGCCCAGGACGATCTGGACCAGGCCGAGAGCAACCTCAACAGCGCCAAGGGAAAGATCAAGAACGCGGTCAAGCAGCTCACCAAGATCCTCATGGACGAGCTTGGTGTGACGGCGGCCCTGGACTGCTTCTCCAGCGGCGACCTTGGCGCTTGTGGCGAAACGGCCCTCAACATCGCGGGCAGCTTCGCGGGCGGTATCGCGGGCAAGATTCTGGCCAAGTACGGCAACCCGCTGAAATGGGAGAAGGCCGCCAAGCTACTCAAGCGCGTCGCCGGACTCGCGGGCGACCTGATCGACGGCGTCAAGACCTGGTACAACGCCTCGGAGAAGGTCAAGAAGGCCAAGGGTGCCCTTGAGGCGGCCAAGGCCCGCCTCAAGGGATCCGGCTGCCACAGCTTCCTTCCCGGAACCAAGGTCCTCCTCAGTGACGGTTCCACGAAGGAGATCGAGGAGGTCAAGCCCGGCGACAAGATCACCACGACGGATCCCACCACGGGCGAGACCACCACGCGAGACGTGGCGGGCACGATCGTCACCGAGGACGACAAGGACTTCGTCGATCTCACGGTGGCCACTGCTTCGGGCGATGCCGCTCTGGTCAGTACGGTGACCCACCCCTTCTGGGTGGAGAACGAGGGGCGCTTCGTCGACGCGGGCGAGCTCTCGCCGGGCATGCTCCTGCGGACGCCCGAGGGCAAGACCGTCCCGCTCAAGGGCATGAGGTTCTTCGAACAGCGCCAGAAGACGCACGACCTCACCATCACCGGCATTCACGCCTACTACGTGTTCGCTGGTGGGACTCCGCTGCTCGTGCACAATGATGATCTCTGTCATCTGCACGGTGGCGGCGGGGGCAGCCCGGACGGCCCGGGGATCGTTGAGGGCCCTTCGCCTAACAGTGCCTATGAAATGCTGGAGAAGCTGAACAACAGGGCTCCGGGAGCCAACGGGCAGGGCAAGGGAAAGATCCCGGGGTACGAAGGCGGCAGCGGCTACAAGGACCGAGTCGGAGCCATGAAGGGCGTCGATTCGAAGTACAAAGAGTGGGATGTAAACGCGATCGCCGACAACCCGGTCTGCAGTTTCGACGGGTGCACAAATGTCATCAGAGGTGAGGAGCGATTGGTTACACCGATGAAGGTGGATGGTCCCGCCTATTACACTGCAAACCATTACGGAACCCTCCACTACGTCGGTGAGTATAAGAAATGATGCACAGCGAGGTGCCGTTCGACATCACCCGCCCGGTTGCCCCTTGGGTCATCTTCGGCCCCAAGGGTGCGCCGGCCTTCGGTGACCAGGCGGCAGCGCTGGAGGCAAAAGGTGGTCGGGTCTACCACCTCGAGGCTGGCGCTATTTCGGACCTGGCAGGGGTCTGTGACCAGTTCGCCGAGAAGCTGAGTTTCCCGGGATATTTCGGGCGGAACTGGCCGGCCCTGGTCGACTGCCTCGACGACCTGCACGGTCATGTCACGGGTGGGGTGGGAATCGCATGTTTCATTCACGGCGCCGACGCCCTTCTCGATGCCGAGCACCTCAGGGACTTGGTCGGCACCTTGTGTCTCGCTGCCGACCGGGCCAACACCGAGCTCGACCTCGAAGGTGAGCCGCGCTACAGGCCAGTGGTGATCGAACATTTCGTCTTCCTGCTCGACGAGGTGCCTGCGCGCGAGTTCGCCGACCGGATTGACGAACCGGAGGACGTCGTCTCAGTCATCGACGGTGACTTCGTGACGGCGGCGCTGGACCTGGAGGCCTGGCGGCCGGGCTGCCCGTAGCAGTCCGCGGGCCCCGGTTTGATTCATCGGACCGGGGCCCGTAACCTGGGACGTCGGCGTGTCTGTGTGCACGCCATCCACTGAGCACCTCACCTCCCGTGCCGCCTCGCGGTGCGGGGGAGGCCGGCCTGCGGGTTTCTGCGGGGCCGGCTGGCTTCAGGGGTTCCGAACTCGAGTGAGAGAGAGATCCGCGTGTACGCCATCGTGCGCAGCGGTGGTCGCCAGCACAAGGTTGCTGTTGGTGACATCGTTGAGGTTGACAAGATTTCCACTGCCAAGGTTGGCGACACGGTCGAGCTCTCGACCCTGCTCGTTGTCGACGGCGACGCCGTGACCAGCGACCCGTGGGTGCTGGCCGGGATCAAGGTCCAGGCCGAGGTCGTGGACCACCACAAGGGTGCCAAGATCGACATCCTGCGCTACAAGAACAAGACCGGCTACCGCCGTCGCCAGGGTCACCGCCAGCAGTACACGGCGATCAAGGTCACCGGTATCCCCACGGCTGCGAAGTAAGAGGGACTGAGACATGGCACACAAGAAGGGCGCATCGTCCACCCGGAACGGGCGCGATTCCAATGCCCAGCGGCTCGGCGTGAAGCGCTTCGGCGGTCAGGTCGTTTCCGCTGGTGAGATCCTCGTCCGCCAGCGCGGCACGCACTTCCACCCGGGCGCGGGCGTCGGCCGTGGCGGCGACGACACGCTGTTCGCGCTGCAGGCGGGTGCCGTGCAGTTCGGCACGCACCGTGGCCGCAAGGTCGTCAACATCGTTCCGGCCGCCTGATCCAGCTCTGCTGATCAGCGGTACGTAACTTCCCGAGGGCGGATCTCAGCTCTTCCCGGCGCAAGCCGGGAAGAGAGGTCCGCCCTCGGCGCGTTGGTACAGAGACACGTTTGATGGGCAGCAAGGCCTGCCCGGGACATTCCCGTATGTATCTGGAGGAACAACCATGACCACCTTCGTGGACCGCGTCGAGCTGCATGTCGCCGCGGGTAACGGGGGCCACGGCTGCGCCTCCGTTCACCGGGAGAAGTTCAAGCCGCTGGGCGGCCCCGACGGCGGCAACGGCGGCCGCGGCGGCGACGTGATCCTGGTGGTGGAGCAGGCGATCACCACCCTGCTGGACTACCACCACAGCCCGCACCGCAAGGCCACCAACGGCAAGCCCGGCGAGGGCGGCAACCGCTCCGGCAAGGACGGCCAGGACCTGGTCCTCCCCGTGCCGGACGGCACCGTGGTCCTCGACAAGGAGGGCAACGTCCTCGCCGACCTCGTCGGCCAGGGCACCACCTACGTGGCCGCAGAGGGCGGCCGCGGCGGCCTCGGCAACGCCGCGCTCTCCTCCGCCCGCCGCAAGGCGCCCGGTTTCGCGCTCCTCGGCGTCCCCGGCACCACGGGCGACATCGTCCTGGAGCTCAAGACCGTTGCCGACGTGGCCCTGGTCGGCTTCCCGAGCGCCGGCAAGTCCTCGCTGATCTCGGTGCTCTCCTCCGCCAAGCCGAAGATCGCGGACTACCCCTTCACCACCCTCGTCCCGAACCTGGGCGTCGTCACCGCCGGCTCGACCGTCTACACGATCGCCGACGTTCCCGGCCTGATCCCGGGCGCGAGCCAGGGCAAGGGTCTCGGCCTGGAGTTCCTGCGCCACGTCGAGCGCTGCTCGGTGCTCGTGCACGTCTTGGACACCGCCACTCTGGAGTCCGACCGCGACCCGATCGCCGACCTCGACGTCATCGAGGAGGAGCTCAAGCTCTACGGCGGCGGCCTGGAGAAGCGCCCGCGCCTCGTCGTCCTCAACAAGGTCGACATCCCGGACGGCCAGGAGCTCGCCGACATGGTCCGTCCGGACCTGGAGGCCCGCGGCTACAAGGTCTTCGAGGTCTCGGCGGTCGCCCGCACGGGTCTGAAGGAGCTCTCCTACTTCCTCGCCGAGGGCATCGCCAAGGCCCGCGCCCGCAAGCCGAAGCAGGAGGCGACCCGTATCGTCATCCGCCCGAAGGCCGTGGACGACGCCGGCTTCACCGTCACGTACGACGAGGTCGAGGACGTCTACCAGGTGCGCGGCGAGAAGCCGGAGCGCTGGGTCCGCCAGACCGACTTCAACAACGACGAGGCCGTGGGCTACCTGGCCGACCGCCTCAACCGCCTCGGTGTCGAGGATGCGCTGAAGAAGGCCGGCGCCCGCGCCGGCGACGGCGTCGCCATCGGCTCCGACGCGAACGCGGTCGTCTTCGACTGGGAGCCGACCATGATGGCCGGCGCCGAGATGCTGGGCCGCCGCGGTGAGGACCACCGCATGGAGGCCCCGCGCCCGGCCACCCAGCGCCGCAAGGAGAAGGAAGCGCGGCGCGGGGACGCGGCGCAGCAGGAGTACGACGAATTCCGGCCCTTCTGATCTGCTGCTTTGCCGTTCTTCTCCCTCGAACGGAGGAGTTGAGGTGATGTTTACCCCGGTCGCCTAGGATCCACGGGTGAGCAGCACCAACACTCCCAGCGTTTCCGTCGTGGTGATCGCGTACAACGACGCCGTGCTCGTGGGCGAGGCCGTTGCCTCGGCTCTCGCCCAGGGCCCGGTCGTCGCCGAGGTGATCGCCGTGAACGACGCCTCGGCCGACGGCACCGCGCGGGTGCTGGACGAGCTGGCCGCCGTCCATCCCCGCCTCAAGGCCGTGCACCGCACGGAGAACAGCGGCGGGTGCGGTACCCCGCGCAACGACGGGATCGCCCTCGCGACCTCGCCGTACGTCCTCTTCCTCGACAGCGACGACGTCCTGCCCCCGGGGGCGGTCGAGGCCCTCGTGCGCGCCGCCGAGGAGCACCGCGCGCCGGTGACCGTCGGCGCCTGCGTCCGGCGCGAGCTGCCGCAGTACCACGACGTGCCCTGGATGCCCGGGCTCTACACCGCGGGCGATGTGATCGAGCGGCCCGCGGACCGGCCCGAGCTGGTCCGGGACACCCTCTGCGTCAACAAGCTGTACGACCGCAGCTTCCTGGACAAGCACGCGATCCGCTTTCCCGACGGCCGGTTCATCTACGAGGACTTCGTCTTCACCGCGCGCGTGCTGGCCGCCGCGCCCCGCATCGCCGTCATCGGCGACCTCGTCTACGTCTGGCACGTGCGCCGCAGTGCCGCCCAGGTGTCGATCTCCCTGGACCGCAAGGACGTGGGCAACTGGCGCTCCCGGATCGAGGCCCACCGCACGGCCTGCCGGATCATCACCGGCTCCTCCCCGGAGCTGGGCCTCGCCTGCCAGGTGAAGTTCCTGGAGTACGACCTGCGCATGTACCTGCGCGAGCTCGGCAAGGACCCCGAGTACCAGGCCGCCTGGTGGACGCTGACCCGCGACTACCTCGCCGGGTTCGACGAGGCCGCGATCGAGGCCGCCGGGGCGCACGCCCGCTGGATCGTCCGGCTGCTGCTGGCCGCCCCGGCTCCGCCCGCCGACGTGGAGCGGCTCACCCGCTTCGCCGCCGAGCCGCCGCGGCTGCTGCCCCCGTACGCGACCGGCCCGGGCGGGCTGCCCGTGTGGAGCGAGGCCCTGCCGGTCGTCCTGGACCGGCTGGCCGAGCTGCCGGTGGCCGAACTGCCCGTCAGCACCGACGCCGAACCGGTCGGCGCCGGCCGGCTCCGGATCCGGGTGCGCGACCTGTACGGGCGCCTCGCCGAGGCCGGACCGCGCACCGCCCGGCTGCGCTTCGTACCCCGTTCGGGCGGGGAGCCGGTCCTGGACAGGCCCGTGGAGCTGCGCCCCGCCGCCGACGGGGACGGCTGGACCGCCGAGCTGCCCTTCCGCCTCACCGGCGTGGCCTCCGCCGGGCGCCGCCAGGGCCGCCGCGGAATGCAGGCATGGGGGGTCCAGGTGGGCGTGGAGTTCGCCGACGGGAGCTCCCTGGTCACTTCCCCGCGCCCCGTCGACTCCCTGCTCCACCGGCGGGCGCTCCCGAGCAGCAGGTACGGTGTTCTGCTGGCACAGCCGTTCCGCACGGGCGGGGGATCGCTGGCCCTGCGGCTCGCGCCGGGTGCCGCGGGCGCGCTGAGCCTCGTACGCAACCGTCTCCACCGGGCCCGGGCGGGCCGCGGACCGCAGTGATGACAGCTGGCGATCGTCAGGTCGCCGGAGATTTTCGGACAGAGTCCCGGACCTCGGCCGGGGACCTCAGGGAGATACGCATGACTTTTCTGATCACTGGTGGCGCCGGCTACATCGGCTCCCACGTCGTCCGCGCGATGATCGCCGCAGGTGAGGAGGTCGTCGTCTTCGACGACCTCTCCACGGGCAACGAGGACCGTGTCCCGGAGGGCGTCCCGCTGGTGATCGGCTCGGTCCTGGACCGGCTGAACCTGGACGAGACCATCCGCCGGTACAAGATCACCGGTGTGGTGCACCTGGCCGGCAAGAAGCAGGTCGGCGAGTCCGTCGAGAAGCCGCTGTACTACTACCACGAGAACGTGGAGGGCCTTCAGGTCCTGCTGGGGGCGGTGGCCGCCGCCGGCGTCCGCAACTTCCTCTTCTCCTCCTCCGCCTCCGTGTACGGCATGCCCGACGTGGAGCTCGTCACCGAGGAGACCCCGTGCGCGCCGCTGAGCCCGTACGGCGAGACCAAGCTGGCCGGCGAGTGGCTGGTCCGCGCCGCGGGCAAGGCGCACGGCATCTCCACCGCCTGCCTGCGCTACTTCAACGTGGCGGGCGCGGCCGCCCCCGAGCTCGCGGACACCGGGGTCTTCAACCTGGTCCCGATGGTCTTCGAGCGTTTCGACAAGGGTGAGGGCGCCCGTATCTTCGGCGACGACTACCCGACCCCGGACGGCACCTGCATCCGCGACTACATCCACGTCGAGGACCTCGCCGAGGCCCACGTGGTGGCGGCGCGCAAGCTCGTCGAGTGGGGCGCGACCGGCGACTACAAGGACCTCACCGTCAACATCGGCCGCGGCGAGGGCGTCTCCGTACGGGAGATGGCGGAGCTGCTGAACGAGGGCACCGGGCACACCCACGAGCCCGTCGTCGTCCCGCGGCGCCCCGGTGACCCGGCGAAGGTCGTGGCCTCGGCCGACAAGATCGCCGCGGAGCTGGGCTGGAAGGCCAAGCACGACGTCCGCGAGATGATCACCTCGGCCTGGGCGGGCTGGGAGGCCAACCGCAAGGGCGAACTGCCCCACGTCGAGCGCTGAGCCCGTACGCACGAAGCCGCCCGCCCCGGACGTGTTCCGGGGCGGGCGGCTTTCGTACGCAGGGAAGCGGCCCGGGGCTCAGCGCTCCAGGAAGCCGAACAGCTCTTCCCAGCGGTCGGTGATCTCGGTGCTGGAGTAGCGCTGCACGTTGCGGAAGGCGCTGTCGCCGAGGCGGTCGCGCAGTTCACGGTCCGACATCAGCGCGTCGAGGTGTGCGGCCAGCTCCATCGTGTTGCCCAGCCGGGCCAGCAGCCCGTCCTCGCCGTGCTCCACAATCTCCCGCACGCCGGGCGCGCAGTCGAACGCGGCCACCGGCACGCCCGCGGCCATCGCCTCCAGCAGGGTGATCGGGAAGCCCTCGGCCCGCGAGGCCTGTGCGAAGACCGAGGCCCCGCGCAGCGCGCCCAGCACGTCGTCGGTACTGCCCATCCACTCCACGGAGTCGTCCAGCCCGAGCGTGGCCGCGTGCGCGCGCAGCGTCGGCTCCTCGACGCCCGCCCCGTAGATCCGCAGGACCCAGTCGGGGTGGTGCGGGGCGGCGTCGGCCCACGCGTCGAGCAGCAGGTCCATGCCCTTCTCGAAGGCGAGGCGGCCGACGCTCGCGACGACCTTCTCCGTGCGGGGGGCGGGGGAGTCCGGCATGAACGGCAGCGGGTTCGGCATGCTGCCCACGTTCTCCATGCCCGCATGGATCCACAGGTCCGCGTCCTCGGGGGTCAGCACCAGCAGCCGGTCGACCTCGGAGTAGTGGCGGCGGACCCGGTTGCCGCGGGTGGACTTCTGGCTGGCCTCGAACGACTCGTGGCTCATGCCGATGAGGGTGAGTCCCTTGGTGTCGGCGAGCGCCACCCACTCCATCGCCCAGACCTGCGTGACGATCACGACGGCCCCGGGGCGGGCCGAGCGGAACAGCTCGTTCAGCTTCTCGGCCTTGGCCCGCATCTTCGCCCGCCGGGCCGCCTGGCGGCGCCGCTCCGGCGCGTTCAGCCGGCCCTTGATCCCGCGCAGGCGGCGGGCCTTCGGCGGGTGGGTCTCGTACAGGGTGGTCATTCCGTACGGCAGGTCCTGCGGCAGCTTCTGCCGGATCTCCTCGGCGACCGGCGCGATGCCGACGATGTGCACCCGGTGCCCGCGGTCGGTGAACAGCCGGGCCATCTGGTGCGACCACGTCGTCACGCCGCCGAGCTCGTCGACGCTGTTGGAGACGATGAAGATGTCACGGCCGCCAGGCTCTTCGATGCGCGCGCCGGACTCGGCGGTCTGCTGGCTCACTTGCCGCTCCTGGTGAAGAACTTCTCGACGATCTGGCGGGCCGCGTCCCCGCGGTCGTACTCGCCGAACTCGGTGAGGAAACGCTGCCGCGCCTCGGCGTACTTGGCGTCCGCCTCGTCGAACGCGGAGAGGGCCTGGAGGAGTTCGTCGGCCGTGGACACCACCGGACCGGGGGCCTTCTCCTTCAGGTCGAAGTACGTGCCGCGGATGTCGGTCGCGTACTTCTCGTAGTCGTACGCGAAGAACAGCATCGGCCGGTCCAGGACCGCGTAGTCGAACATCACGGACGAGTAGTCGGTGATCAGCGCGTCGGCGAGGGCCAGCAGCGGGGTGATGTCGTGGTGGCGGGACACGTCGACGACCCGGCCCGCGACCGACGGCGGCAGCGAGACGCTGTTGAGGTAGTGGGTGCGCACCAGCAGCGTGAAGCGGTCGCCGAGCTTCTCGGCGAACTCCTCCACGTCGAAGGGGAACTCGAAGCCCTCGACCGCGCCCTCCGCGTTCGCCCGGAAGGTCGGCGCGTACAGCAGCACCTTCTTGTCCGGGTCGATGCCCAGCTCGGCGGCGAGCGGTCCGCGCACCCGCTCCCCGCTCTGCGCTTCGGCGCGGTGCGCCTCGACCAGGGCGTCGTTGCGCGGGTAGCCGGTGCGCAGCAGCACCTCGTCGCGCAGCCGGAAGCCCTTGGCGAGGGTGCGGGTGTCGTGCTCGGAGCGGATCAGGAAGTGGTCGAAGCGGTCGACGGCGGCCTGGAAGCGGTCCTGGCCGGCCTTGCCCTGCGCCTTGGTGCGGGGCTCGTGGAAGCCCATCCGCTTGAGCGCGGATCCGTGCCAGGTCTGGATGTACGTGGTTCCCTCGCGCTTGGTCAGGGCGAGGGGGAAGCCCTGGTTGTCGACCCAGAACTCGGCCTGCGCCAGCGCGCGCAGGTACGGCCAGCTCCAGCGGCGCACCAGGGTGGCCTCCTTGGGGAAGCCGGTGGGCTTGCCGCCCGCGTACGACCAGATCGCCTCGAACGGGACGCCCTGGCGGACCATCTCCTCGTAGATCGCCTTCGGGCTGTCGCTGTACTGCTTGCCCATGTGGCTCTCGAAGACGACCGTGCCCTTCTTGATCGGCAGCTTCGAGAAGACCTCGTGGTAGACCTTCACCTTCTGCTCGCCCGAGCCGATGTTGCGGCGGGCCCGCAGGGCCTTGCGCAGGCCCCGCTTGACCACGCCGGCGGCCTTGCCGTGCATGGCGCTGTTGATCAGCGTCTGGGTGCGGACGGCGGCGGCGCCCTCGGCGGTCAGGACGTAGGAGAGGTTCCCCTTCTTGGTGACCTCCGGCTCGAAGCGGTCGGAGACCAGCCGGGTCAGCCGCGGGCGCACGCGCAGGCGGGCCGCCGACTCCAGATCGACCCCGCCGACGGAGACGCGGGTGGTGACGCGGTCGCCGCCGGCGGTCAGCTTCAGGCGGACGTCCCAGACGGCGTCGATGATGCCGAGGGGGCGGACGGTGCTGCCGACGTCGGCGGTGGTGCTCCATTCGATCGTGTCACCGGCGTGCCGGACGGTTGTCACCGGGAAGCTGAAAGAGCGCACGCCGATCTGCCGGCGGGCCCGGAACTCAAGCGTGGCACCCAGTTCCGCTTCCGGGCTGATGCGGCCCAGCGGGTTGACCACGGCGCCAGAGAGCGTGACGGTGCCGCGCCCGTCGTCCTCGTACGAGGTGAGGCGGTTGCCCAGGGCGAGGGAGCCGAGCGGGGCGGTCTGGAAGCCCTGATCGGTGACGTCCAGTATCCGGCGGGCCTCGGCGCCGTCGGCGGGGTCGTCGATGTGCTGCGCGCACCAGTAGATGCGCCCGTCGCGCTCGGCGAGCGGCGAAGTCAGCCGGCCCTTGTTGGTCATGGCGTCGGCGGCGGGGAGCAGGTTGTCCCAGTCCTCCTTGCCCAGCAGGTAGGCGCAGATCGCCTGGAGGGGGGTGACCTGCTCGTACGCGGCCGGGTCGATGCCGGCCAGGTAGCCGTTCGCCAGGCGGGCGAACTCCTGGCGGTACGTGTCGCCCAGCAGGGGCAGGTCGCGCAGGTGCAGCACCAGGTCGTGCTTGAGGAACTTGGCGTCCTTCGCGGACTTGATGTCCGTGTGCCCCTTGGCGGCCAGCAGCTCGTCGACGCGGCGGTGGATCTCCATCCGGTGGACGAAGTTCGCGATCTCGTGGCGCCGGTTGCTGATCGACTTCGCCGAGGCCCCCTCGACCACGTTCCAGTAGTAGACGTGGTTCGGGATCAGCGTGATGCGGCGCGCGGCGACGTAGGCCTGCGCGGAGAACAGCAGGTCCTCGTAGTGGATGCCGACCGGGAACTCCAGACCCTGCTCCAGCAGGAACGCGCGCCGGTAGCACTTGTTCGTGGAGAGGGTGTCGTAGACCAGCAGGTCGGGGTCCTCGGTGATCGACTCCAGCGTGCGGGTGCGGGAGTAGATCCACGGATACCACTCGGTGGTCTTGCCCCACCGGTTGTCGAGGTGCACGCGGACGCACATGCCGGACACCAGGTCGGAACCGGTCCGCTCGGCGGCGGCCAGCATGTTCCGGCAGGCGTTCCGTTCCAGCACGTCGTCGCTGTCCAGGAACATGACGTACGCGCCGGTCGCCTGCCGGACGCCGTGGTTGCGCGGGGCGCCGCAGCCGCCGCTGTTCTCAGGCAGCCTGAAGGCGCGCACTCTCCCCGGGTGCGCGGCTTCCAGTTCCTGGGCGACTGCATACGACCGGTCCTTGCTGCAGTCGTCGACGATCACGACTTCGACCCCGTGCAGGGTCTGGTCCAAAACCGACTGGACGGCTGTCGGCAGACGCTCTGCGTCGTTGTAGACGATGACGACCACGGAGACGTCAGGCACGTGCACCTCGATCCCTTTGTTCCATTCCGCTTAACCCGTCAAAGCTACCGTGTGCCGCGCTCGGATCCGGCAGGCCGACCCCCGGCGTGCATACTTCTAAGGAAGAGGTGTGTGGCGGGTCCGGTCGCCGACAATCACCCGTTCGGACCCAGCAGGAAGTGTTCATGACGAAGCTGTCCGTAGTCGTCCCTTGCTACAACGAAGAAGCCGTGATCGACAGCTTCGACGTGGAGATCCGCAGGGTCCTGGACTCCCTGCCCGTCGAGTACGAGGTCTGTTACGTCGACGACGGCAGCCGCGACGGAACCCTCGCCAAGCTCCGCAAGATCGCCGCGGAGCACGGCGACCGCACCCGGTACGTCTCCTTCAGCCGCAACTTCGGCAAGGAGGCCGGCATGCTCGCCGGCCTGCGCGAGACCACCGGCGACGCGGTCGTGATCATGGACGCCGACCTCCAGCACCCGCCGGAGCTCATCGCGACCATGCTCGACTACCACCGGCAGGGCCACGACCAGATCATCGCCCGCCGCACGCGCGAGGGCGACAAGAAGGTCCGCTCCGCGCTCAGCCGCCTCTACTACCGGGGCGTCAACCGCTGGGTCGACGTGGAGCTCACCGACGGCGTCGGCGACTTCCGCATGCTGTCCCGGCCGGCCGTGGACGCACTGCTGTCGCTGCCGGAGTACAACCGCTTCTCCAAGGGCCTCTTCTCCTGGATCGGCTTCGACACCGTCCACTTCGACTACCGCAACGCCCAGCGCGAGGCCGGCGAGACGAAGTGGAAGTTCGGCTCCCTGCTGAACTACGCCATGGACGGGCTGATCTCCTTCAACAACCGGCCGCTGCGCATCGGCATCTGGGCCGGTGTGTCGCTGGTGGCGCTGACCGCCCTGTACGCCCTGTACATCGCCATCATGGCCATGACCAACGGGGTCGACGCGCCGGGCTACGTCACCCTCGTGGCGATCATCGTCGGCATCGGCGGCGTCCAGATGATCATGCTGGGTCTGATCGGCGAGTACATCGGGCGCATCTACTACGAGACCAAGCGCCGCCCGCACTTCCTGGTGAAGGAGGCGCACGGCGCGGACCCGCAGGCCCGGCCCGGCGCCGACGCGGCACCCCGCACGGAACGGGAACGCGGCGGCCTGTCCGCCTCGCCCGAGACCGTCTCCGCCGAGCGCGAGGTGCGCTGAGCCATGCGAAGCCAGCTCGGCCAGATTTTCCGCTTCGGCCTCGTCGGCGCCGTCAACACCGGCACCTTCTTCGCCATCTACCTGCTCCTGCACCCGTGGATGCCGTACTTCCTCGCCTACACACTCGCCTTCCTGCTGGCGATGGTCGGCTCGTTCTTCATGAACACCTACTTCACCTACCGGACCAGGCCCACCTGGAAGAAGTTCCTCCTCTTCCCGCTGACGAACATCACGAACTACGTGATCCAGTCCGCCGGGCTCTACGCGCTGGTGACCTGGGCCGGGCTCGACACCCGGATCGCCCCTCTCGTCGCCGCCGTCGTGGCCATCCCGTTCACCTACCTGCTGTCCCGCAAGATCCTGGTCCCGGGCGCCGCCGCGCGGGCCGGGGAGCCGGAGCCGGCGCGCAGCGGCTCCGCCGGCTGAGTCCACGGTCTGAAACCCCTGCGCGGGCGGCGCACGCCACCCCGTAGATTGAGGTGGCAGACGTACCGGCAAGGGGCAAGGGGACAGACGTGTCAGCGGCTAGGCAAGGTGTCGTGGACGCCCGCAGGATCGTGGTCAAGGTCGGATCCTCCTCCCTGACCACCGCGGCCGGCGGACTCGACGCGGACCGGGTGGACGCCCTGGTCGACGTACTCGCCAAGGCCCGCAGCGGCGGCGAGAAGGAGATCGTCCTCGTCTCCAGCGGAGCCATCGCCGCCGGACTCTCCCCGCTCGGCCTGCGCCGCCGCCCCACCGACCTGGCCCGGCAGCAGGCCGCCGCCAGCGTCGGGCAGGGGCTGCTGGTCGCCCGGTACACCGCCTCCTTCGCCCGGTACGGGGTCCGCGTCGGCCAGGTGCTGCTGACCAGCGACGACACCAGCCGCCGCGCCCACTACCGCAACGCGTACCGGACCCTGGACCAGCTCCTGGCCATGGGTGCCCTGCCGGTGGTCAACGAGAACGACACCGTCGCCACGGACGAGATCCGCTTCGGCGACAACGACCGGCTCGCGGCCCTCGTCGCCCACCTGGTCCGCGCCGACCTCCTCGTACTCCTGTCCGACGTGGACGGCCTGTACGACGGCGACCCGTCCCTGCCCGGCACCACCCGCATCGACGAGGTGCGCGGCCCCGAGGACATCGCGCACGTCTCGATCGGCAGCGCCGGCAAGGCGGGCGTGGGCACCGGCGGCATGGTCACCAAGGTCGAGGCGGCCCGGATCGCGGCGGCGGCCGGCATCCCGGTCGTCCTCACCTCGGCGAGCCGGGCGGCCGACGCCCTGGCCGGGCGGCCGACCGGCACACACTTCCACGCCACGGGACGCCGATCGGCGGACCGGCTGCTCTGGCTCCAGCACGCCTCGACCCCGCAGGGGCACCTGGTCCTGGACGAGGGCGCCGTACGCGCGGTGACCGAGCGCGGCAGCTCCCTGCTGCCCGCCGGGATCGCCGCCGTCGAGGGCGATTTCGTCGCCGGAGACCCGGTGGAACTGCGCGCCCCCGACGGCCGCGCGGTGGCCCGCGGGCTGGTCAACTTCGACGCCAAGGAACTCCCGCAGCTCCTCGGCCGCTCCACGCGGGAGCTGGCCAGGGAACTCGGCCCGGAGTACGAGCGCGAGGTCGTACACCGCGACGATCTGGTCCTGCTGGAGGGCTGAGGTTCGGTAAAACCGCCGCGCGGCGGGCCGGGGACTGGTCAACTGTGAAGGGCGGACAGGCATGGCGCAGACAGGAGGCGGCTGGTGAGACGAGCGCTGACCAGCATCAGCGGCGGCGGGGACGAACGCGGCGACGACGTCTCCCGCCTCTGGCACGTCACCCTGAGCGTCTCGGGCAAGCCGGCGCCCCTGTCCGAGGTCCGGCGCGGGCTGGAACAGCTGGCCCATGACCACCCCTTCCTGCTGACCAGCAGATACGCCGACGACCACGCGGAGATCCGGTACTGGGAGGAGGCCCGCGACCTCCACGACGCCGCGGCCGTCGCCCTGCGCCTGTGGGGCGAACACCGCTCCTCGGCGCAGCTCCCGCCGTGGGAGATCGTCGGCCTGGAGGTCATCGACCGCGCCACCTACCACCTGCGTGTCGCCGAGGGCTACGGCCCACCCCCGGCCCACCCGGTGGGCGTGCATCCTTACTGAACCCGCGCCTCGCGCGGCTCGGCCGGAGCGGAGCCCCCAGGAGCGGGTCCGGGCGGAGCCCGGGATACGGAGAAAGGGCGGGGTGGGGGAGAGCCCCGTGCAGCGGCGCCCGTCCATGGCCACGCCCCGGTGCCCACGGCCCGGCCGTGACCGTCTCGCGGGATGGAACCCCGCCGGGCCGTGCCGGGCCGGGGACTACCCTGGGCGGCATGACCTCGCTCGACGCCACCGTCTCGCCCGTGATCGCCACCGCGCAAGCGGCCCGTACGGCCGCCGCGGCCATCGCCCCCCTCCCGCGGTCCGCCAAGGACACCGCGCTCCTGGCCATCGCGGACGCCCTGGAGGCCCGCACCGCCGAGATCGTCGCCGCCAACGCCGTCGACACCGACAAGGCGCGCGCCGCCGGCACCAGCGAGACCGTCATCGACCGCCTCACCCTCACCCCGGAGCGCGTCGCGGCCATCGCCTCCGACGTCCGGGACGTCGCCGCCCTCCCCGACCCCGTCGGCGAGGTCGTCCGCGGCTCCACCCTCCCCAACGGGATCGACCTCCGCCAGATCCGCGTCCCGCTCGGCGTCGTCGGCATCATTTACGAGGCCCGCCCCAACGTGACCGTCGACGCCGCCGCCCTCTGCCTCAAGTCCGGCAACGCGGTCCTCCTGCGCGGCAGCTCCTCCGCCTACGCCTCCAACACCGCACTCGTCGCCATCCTCCGCGACGCCGTCGAGAGCGCCGGCCTGCCCGCCGACGCGATCCAGCTGGTCCCCGGCGAGTCCCGCGACTCCGTCCGCGAGCTGATGCGCGCCCGCGGCCTTGTCGACGTCCTCATCCCGCGCGGCGGCGCCTCCCTCATCAAGACCGTCGTCGAGGAGTCCATCGTCCCGGTCATCGAGACCGGTACCGGCAACTGCCACGTCTACGTCGACGCCCAGGCCGACCTCGACATGGCCGTGGACATCCTCGTCAACTCCAAGGCCCAGCGGCCCTCCGTCTGCAACTCCGCCGAGACCCTCCTCGTGCACCGCGACATTGCCGGCGCCTTCCTGCCCCGCGCCCTCGACGCCCTCGCCGACGCCGGCGTCACCGTGCACGGCGACGACCGGGTCCTCGCCGCCGGCGCGGACTCCAAGGCCACCGTGCTCCCCGCCACCGACGAGGACTGGGCCGCCGAGTACCTCTCCTACGACATCGCCGCCGGCGTCGTGGACTCCCTCGACGACGCCGTCGCCCACATCCGCCGCTGGACCTCCGGCCACACCGAGGCGATCGTCACCACCTCGCAGGCCGCCGCCCGCCGCTTCACCCAGCTGGTCGACTCGACCACGGTCGCCGTGAATGCCTCCACCCGGTTCACGGACGGTGGCCAGTTCGGCTTCGGCGCCGAGATCGGAATCTCCACCCAGAAGCTGCACGCCCGGGGCCCGATGGGCCTTCCGGAGCTGACCTCGACCAAGTACATCGTCACCGGCGACGGTCACGTTCGGTAGTCGGACACCGAACACCGGGTGGCCGGAATTCGCCGAAGACGCTGCCCAAAGCGGCCCCCCAGGTCTACGCTGTTGCTGTGCCGGACGACGTGGGGGGCAAGTTCCCGGACGACGGGGACCCCGACAACGACGACCGCGGAGGCGCGGATCAGGACTTCGCCTCCGTGGTGTTCGACGAGGACTTCGTCCGGAACGCCGAGATCCATGAACCGAGCGCCGCAGAGCGCCAGCGTGCCGCCGACCGGGCACGCGCGGAGGCGGAAGCAGCCCGCGCAGTCGCCGGAGGCTGGACCTCCGACGACGACTACGACGGATACGGCTACGGCCGCCCCGACGGCTACGGCATCGACGAACCCGGCTGGGAACACGGCCCCGCCTACGCAGAAGGCCCGTACGGGGCCTACGGCGGCGTCCTGCGCCCCTACCGGGGCCGCTCGCCCTGGCTGCGCCCCGTCGCCTGGGTACTCGCCTTCGTGATGGGCCTCGGCATGGTCGCCCTCGCCTTCAGCGCCGTCTACCGCAGCGCGTCCGGCGACGCGGACCACGCTCCCGCGCCCGCCAGCACCCCGCTGACGGAAGTCAGCGGCGCCGGGGCGTTTATGTACCCCGTCGGCCGCCAACCCTGAAGGTACGACCCCACTCGCGTTCGCCGGAGCTGGGGGCTTCTCTGAAGCGGGGACAGCGGGGAGAAGCAATGGCCGTGCCAGGAGATCCACCCGACGGCAACCCCGACGGCATCGGCGGGGGCGACGAGGAGTTCCGCTCGGACGATTACCGGTCGGACGAGTACCGCTCGGTGGTGTTCGACGAGGACTTCGTCCGCGCTGCCCGGCTCCAGGAGTTCTCCGCCCAGGAGCGCATGGGCGCACACGCACGGGCCGTACGCAGCCGGTCCATCTGGTCCGGCAGCGGCCCCTCGCGGTCCCGGACCAGCACCCCCGGCCGAGGCGCCCGACAGGGCATGCTCCTCGTGCTCCTCATAGCCGTGGCCTTCGCCATGGCCGTCTACATGGGCCTGCGCAATCCGGCCGTACCTCCGTCCGCGGTCCGGACGGGTCCGCTGAGCAGCACGGTCGTGCCCCTCGCGCCCGCCGTCCCCGTGCCCGGCGGGCTGCCCGCCGACCTGTACGCGAAGAGCCCGGCGGCCGAGTACCGCGTCGGCGCGGCCGGGATCACCCTGCCCGCCGTGCGCCGCACCGGGCACTTCACCGAGGGGCAGGTCCTGACGGCGCTGTCCGTCGCCAAGGACTACCTGGTGCAGTCCTCGCTGGACCCGGACGTACTGGCCGGCGCGGCCACCCGGCCCGTGCGGGTCCTGCTCGATCCCGACCAGCTGGCGCAGTTCGACCTCAGCATGAGCGCGCCCTCCGGAGACGGGCGGCACGCGGCCACCGGCTGGCTGGTCCGCTTCGACCCGCGCACGGCCGTCGTGGCCGACACCCGGGTCCGGGTGAACGGGGCCCTGGCCTTCGAGGAGCTCTCCGCGGACGTGCTGGAGGTGAACACCGACCACACCTTCGTGTACGCCGTGCGCCCCGCCACCGGATCCCCGGCCGCCGCCGACGGCGCCTCGCTCTTCGCCGTCCGGCGCGAGCTGCGGCTGCGCTTCGACCGGGAAGACCTGGCAGCCCGGCGGGCGGAGCTGGTCTCGGCCTATGTGATGGCCGGTCCGCAGGACTGCTCCACCGAGCCCGCCGAAGGCTTCCGCCCGGTCCTGGCCGGGGCCGGGCCGACCACGGTCGGCCCGGCCGCGAGCGATCCGTACGCCAGCGGCACCCCGAGGCGCACCGCCGGGCTGTGCGGCGTGCTCGCGCCGCCCACGGCCGACGGGACCGCCCCGACCGCCCCGGCCGGCGGGACCGCCCCCGTCAGTCCTGCTCCGTAGCTCCCTTGCCCGAGCCGCCGGCCGCCCCGGTGAACTTGTCGCGCAGCTTGCCGCCGACGTCGGCCGCGCCGCCCGCGATGTCGCCGACCAGCTTGAACAGCGGGTCCTTGCTGGTGCGCACCGCGTCCGCGTAGTGCGTGGCCGACTCCCGGAAGGAATCCGTCACCGACGCGTCCTTGTCGTCCTCCCGGTGCGGATAGTGGCCGTCCATGATCCGCTGGTAGTCCCGGCTCTGCGACCACTTCTTCAGCTCGGCCGCCCGCACGGTGGTGAACGGGTGCGTCCGAGGCAGCATGTTGAGGATCTTCAGCACGGAGTCGCGCAGATCGCCGCCCGCCTCGTACTCCTCGGCCTGGGCCAGGAAGGAGTCCACGTTCATCTCGTGGAGGTGGTTGCCGCCCGCGAGCTTCATCAGGCCCCGCATCGAGGCGTGCACGTCCTGCCCCACCAGCAGCCCCGCCCGGTCCGCCGAGAGCTCCGACTTGCGGAACCACTCGCGCAGCGCGGTCACGATCGCCGTGATCGCCACGTTGCCCAGCGGGATCCACGCCACCTTCAGCGCCAGGTTCGTGAGGAACAGCAGCACCGTGCGGTACACGGAGTGCCCCGACAGCGCGTGGCCCACCTCATGGCCCACGACCGCCCGCATCTCCTCCTCGTCGAGCAGCTCGACCAGGGCCGTGGTCACCACGATGATCGGCTCGTCCAGGCCGATGCACATGGCGTTCGGCCTCGGGTCCTGCTGCACGTACATCTGCGGGACCCGCTCCAGGTCCAGGATGTAGCAGGCGTCGCGGAGCATGGCGTACAGGTGCGGGAACTGCGTCTCGCCCACCCGGACGGAGTCGGACAGGAACAGCAGGCGCAGGCTCCGCTCCGGAAGCAGTCCGCTCAGGGCCTTGAACACGGTGTCGAACCCGCTCAGCTTGCGCAGCGCCACCAGCGCCGAGCGGTCCGCCGGGTGCTCGTACGCGCGCGAGGAAATGCCGGGGAACCTCCTGCGGTCCCGCGCCGGCACCTTCTCGAACCCGGTCTCCGTCATAACGCCCTCCCCCTCGGTCGGCCTGAGTACATCTGCGTCTATCCTCTCCAACGCCTGAGTCGGCGTGAGCGTGCCCCAGGCCCCCGCATACGATGTGAGCGAAGTCTCCGCTCGCTCCCCGACTCGATAGGTATCTGCCTGATGAGCCTCTCCACCACCGCCCACAACCTGGTCGTTCTCGCGTCGGAGGGCGCCGAGCAGCAGGGCGGCAACCACGACAGCCTGAACCCGTTCCTGACCGGTGGCGGCGCGCTGTGCGTCCTGCTCCTGATGCTCTGGGTGACCACGCGCCTGAACCGCGACCGCTGACGCTGCCGTCGCTCGCTCGCACGCTCGAACGCGGGTCCGCGCCGCTCCGCCGGGCCAGTAGGCTCTGCGCTCATGGGAGAGCAGGAGATGCCTACCGGCCCGGTCAAGCGCCGGCTCGGAGTGATGGGCGGGACATTCGACCCGATCCACCACGGACACCTGGTGGCCGCCAGCGAAGTGGCCGCCCTGTTCCACCTCGACGAGGTGGTGTTCGTACCGACCGGCCAGCCGTGGCAGAAGTCGCAGCGCGCCGTGTCCCCCGCCGAGGACCGCTATTTGATGACGGTCATCGCGACGGCCTCGAACCCCCAGTTCTCGGTGAGCCGCATCGACATCGACCGCGGCGGGCCGACGTACACGATCGACACCCTGCGTGATCTGAGCGCGCTGAACGAAGACGCCGACCTGTTCTTCATCACCGGTGCCGACGCCCTCGCCCAGATCCTGACCTGGCGGAACGCCGACGAGCTCTTCTCGCTCGCCCACTTCATCGGAGTGACCCGGCCGGGCCACGTGCTCACCGACGACGGGCTCCCCGAGGACGGCGTCTCCCTGGTGCAGGTGCCCGCGCTGGCGATCTCCTCCACGGACTGCCGCACACGGGTCGCCCAGGGGGATCCTGTCTGGTATTTGGTGCCCGACGGTGTGGTGCGCTACATCGACAAGCGTGAGCTGTACCGGGGAGCCTGAGCTTCCGGAGAAAGGGGCCCGCGGTGAACGACCGACAGGATCCGTACGACCGGCACCATCCGCACGCAGCCCAGGAGCAGCAGCTCATCGGCTACGACGCGTACGGGCGGCCGGTGTACGGCCAGGCGCCCGCGCAGCCCGCCGCCGGGCAGCAGTACCAACAGCAGTACGAGCAGCAGTACGGCTACGACCACCAGGGCCACGGCGGGCAGCAGCAGGCGTACTACCCGCAGCAGCCGCAGCAGCCCGCCGCCCCCGAGTACGGCCGGCAGGACTACCCGCAGGCCCCCGCCTACGGGTACGACACGCAGCAGACCCGCCAGTGGATCCCGCAGCAGGCCACCCCCGAGCCCCCCGCCCCGGCCCCCGCGGATCCCCGGCCGCCGCGCCTCGCCCAGGTCCCCCAGCCGCGCCGGGCCGAGGACGGGCAGCCGGCCCCGGACTACCGCACCGAGCAGTTCGCCTTCATCGACCAGCCGGACGAGGACTCCGAGGACGTCATCGACTGGCTCAAGTTCACCGAGAGCCGGACCGAGCGCCGGGAGGAGGCCCGCCGCCGCGGCCGCAACCGGGTGGTCGCCCTCATCGTGGTCCTCGCCCTCTTCGTCGTCGGCGGTGCCGGCTATCTCTGGTACACGGGCAGGCTGCCGTTCCTCGACGGCCCCGGGCAGAAGCAGGACGCCGCGGCCGCCGCCGGACCGCAGAAGCGCGACATGATCGTCGTCCACCTGCACAACACCAAGAAGGGCGGCACCTCCACGGCGCTGCTCGTCGACAACGTCACCACCAAGAAGGGCGCCACCGTCCTGCTGCCGAACACGATGGGCGTCCCGAAGGACGACGGCACCGGCACGGCCCTCGGCAAGGCGGTCGAGGACGGCGGTCTGGGCGTACGGGACTCCCTCGACTCGGTGCTCGGCACCCACATCGGCGGCACCTGGCGCCTGGACACCCCCTTCCTGGAGAACCTGGTCGAGCTGGTCGGCGGCATCGAGGTCGACACCGACACCGCGGTTCCCGCGGACGACGCCGCGAAGATCCCGGCCGTGGGGCAGGGCCCGAAGCAGCACCTCAGCGGTGCGATGGCCGTCGCGTACGCCACCCACCGCGCCCAGGGCGAGCCCGAGGCCAAGCAGCTGGACCGCTTCGGCAAGGTGCTCTACGGGGTGCTGCGCAAGGTCCCCGGCGACCCGAAGTCGGCGACCGTCACGGTCGAGAGCATGGGCCAGATCCTCGACCCCTCCCTGAACGCCCAGACCCTCGGCGCCCTGCTGGCCAGGCTGGGCGAGCACGCCAAGGAAGGTGCGTACCGCACGGACGTCCTCGCCGTGAAGCCGGACGGCACGCTCACCGACGACGCCAACAAGAACGTCGTCAAGGAGGTGCTCGGCGGCAGCACCACGGCGGCCCAGGCCGGCACCGCCGCGCGCGTCGGCCTCAAGGACGCCACCGGTGACGACAAGACGCAGACCGCGGCCAAGGCGGCGCTGCTGAACGGCGGCTACGCCTTCGTGGACGGCGGCAAGGCCGACAAGACCCAGCCGGCCACGCAGATCACGTACCAGGACGACGCCCAGCGGGCGAAGGCGGTCGAGGTCGCCAAGACGCTGGGGCTGCCGGAGACCGCCGTGAAGAAGGGCGAGAACGCCGTGAACGCCGACGTCGTGGTGATTCTGGGCAAGGACTACAAACCGTCCTGACCGGGCGGCGAGCGGGGCCGCCGCCCGCGCGGGACCTTCCGCGCGGGCGGGGTCGGCGGTACATGAGACCCTTGTAAGGATCTGCCCGCCAACCCGAAAGCATGGCCAGTGACCGCCACGGACCGCTCCATCGAGCTCATCACCGCCGCCGCCCAGGCCGCGGCCGACCGGCTCGCGCACGACATCATCGCGTACGACGTCAGCGACGTGCTGTCGATCACCGACGCCTTCCTGCTCGCCTCGGCGCCCAACGACCGCCAGGTCAAGTCGATCGTCGACGAGATCGAGGAGCGCCTGCTCAAGGAGCTCGGCGCCAAGCCGGTGCGCCGCGAGGGCGACCGCGACGCCCGCTGGATCCTGCTCGACTACATCGACATCGTCGTCCACGTGCAGCACAGCGAGGAGCGGGTCTTCTACGCGCTGGAGCGCCTGTGGAAGGACTGCCCCGAGATCGAGCTGCCCGAGGACGCCAAGCTCACCAAGGGCAAGGCGGAGGAGCACGCCAAGCTGCGCGAGGCCGCGGGCGACGACGACCTGGACGGTGATCTGTTCTGAGCACGACGGCCACCGGGAAGACCGGGCGGAAGATCGTCCTCTGGCGGCACGGCCAGACCTCGTGGAACCTGGAGCGGCGCTTCCAGGGATCCACGGACATCGAGCTGACCGAGACGGGTGTGGCGCAGGCGCGCCGCTCCGCCCGGCTGCTCGCCTCGCTGAAGCCCGACGCCATCGTGGCCTCCGACCTGCGGCGGGCCTCCGCCACGGCCGCCGAGCTGGCCGCGGTGACGGGCCTGCCCGTGGCGCACGACGCCGCTCTGCGCGAGACGTACGCGGGTGTGTGGCAGGGCCTGACGCACGACGAGATCCTCGGGAAGTACGGCGAGGAGTACGCCGCGTGGAAGCGCGGCGAGCCCGTGCGCCGCGGCGGCGGCGAGCTGGAGACCGAGGTCGCCGACCGGGCGGCGCCGGTGGTGCTGGAGCACGCCGGCCGGCTGCCGGAGGGCGGCACGCTCGTCGTGGTCAGCCACGGCGGGACCATCCGTACGACCATCGGCCGGCTGCTGGGCCTGGAGGCGTACTACTGGGAGGGCCTGGGCGGGCTCTCCAACTGCTGCTGGTCCGTCCTCGGCGAGGGCGCGCGCGGCTGGCGCCTGATGGAGCACAACGCCGGCACGCTGCCGGAACCGGTGCTCGGCGACGACGACTGAGCCCGCCTCAGGGCGGCTCCGGCCCGGATTTCACTTTCCGGCTGGTCACAGGCTAGAGTTCTTCTTGTTCGCAGCGCAGAACACCGGAAACGGAGGGAAGCGCAGCGGAGAGCGGGGCTATAGCTCAGTTGGTAGAGCGCCTGCATGGCATGCAGGAGGTCAGGAGTTCAATTCTCCTTAGCTCCACAATCAGGATCCCGTCCCCAACAGGGGGCGGGATCCTTCCGTTTGTCCTTCGGTGCTTGCTGACCTGCCCCGTACCCGCGTGGCAGAATCGGACCGCCGGAGGGGGAGTCGACGGCCCGACGCGGGAGGGAGTCGCTGACGGATGGGTGCACACCGGCGGCGGTGCGACTGGTGCAACAACGGCACGCCGATCGTGCGGGACATGGACCCGGTCAACCCCGACTACCAGTACTGGTGCGAGGAATGCGCGCGGGCGCTGATCATAAAAGGCGACCCGATCGAGACGTACCGCGAGCTGGAAGGGGAGCCGATCTACGGCCGGCTGCTCGACGAGCACTGCACGCTCAAGCGGTTCTACCAGTTCGCCAGGGCGTAGAGCCGCAGCACGGAACGGGATGAACCGGGCAAGCCGGAGCGCCCGGAAACCGATTTTTGGACCTGGGCCATGACCGTGTAATGTTCTCGATGTCGCCAGGGGGAACCGGCAAGGGAAACCGGGCAGGGGCCCGGCGGCAGAGAAACAAGGGGCTATAGCTCAGTTGGTAGAGCGCCTGCATGGCATGCAGGAGGTCAGGAGTTCAATTCTCCTTAGCTCCACAGAAGAGAAGCGGGCCACCCGGATCGGGTGGCCTGCTTCTCGTCGTGTCCGTGCCTCGGAACGGCCGAGCGGCCGCCGGGACCGCTGCGGTACCCTGACGCCATGCGTGCCGTACGCCTTCTGCTTACCGAGCCGCGCTGATCAGTGCCGACCCTCGAACGGTCGGCATCGGCGCGGCGCCCCCTCCTGTGCGAGGGGTTTTTTCGTTTGGGCAGGCAGAGACGGCAGAGACGATCGATGGAGCTTCAGGAATCATGAGCGAGACGAACACCCCGGCCCCCGAGGCGGCCGAGGCGCACCGTTACACGGCTGCCGTGGCCGCCGACATCGAGGCACGCTGGCAGGACGTATGGGACGCGCAGGGCACCTACGAGGCCCCGAGCCCGTCCGGTGACCTGGCCGGGGACCCGGCGGTCGTCGCGCGGCCCAAGAAGTTCATCATGGACATGTTCCCGTACCCGTCCGGTGCGGGCCTGCACGTCGGTCACCCGCTGGGGTACATCGCCACCGACGTCTTCGCCCGCCACCAGCGGATGACCGGCCACAACGTCCTGCACACCCTGGGCTTCGACGCCTTCGGCCTGCCGGCCGAGCAGTACGCCGTGCAGACCGGCACGCACCCGCGCGTGTCCACCGAGGCGAACATCGAGAACATGAAGGTCCAGCTGCGCCGCCTGGGCCTGGGCCACGACAAGCGCCGCTCGTTCGCGACGATCGACCCGGGCTACTACAAGTGGACCCAGTGGATCTTCCTGCAGATCTACAACTCCTGGTACGACGCGGACGCGGCCAAGGCCCGCCCGATCGCCGAGCTGGTCGCCGCCTTCGAGGACGGCTCCCGCGAGGTCCCCGGGGGCCGCTCCTGGGCCGCGCTGACCGCGGGCGAGCGGGCCGACGTACTCAACGGGTACCGGCTGGCGTACGCCTCGGACGCGCCCGTGAACTGGTGCCCCGGGCTGGGCACCGTACTGGCCAACGAGGAGGTCACCGCGGACGGCCGCTCCGAGCGCGGCAACTTCCCGGTCTTCAAGGCCAAGCTGAGCCAGTGGAACATGCGGATCACCGCGTACGCCGACCGGCTGCTGGACGACCTGGACGCGCTGGACTGGCCCGAGGCCATCAAGCTGCAGCAGCGGAACTGGATCGGCCGCAGCGAGGGCGCGCGCGTCGACTTCGCGGTCGGCGACGACGCCATCACGGTGTTCACCACGCGTCCCGACACCCTGTTCGGCGCCACCTACATGGTGCTGGCGCCCGAGCACGAGCTGGTCGGCAAGATCGTCCCGGCCGAGTGGCCCGAGGGCACGCACCAGGTGTGGACCGGCGGCGCCGCGACCCCCGGCGAGGCCGTCGACGCGTACCGCAAGCAGGCCGCCGGGAAGTCGGACGTCGAGCGGCAGGCCGAGGCCAAGGACAAGACCGGTGTCTTCACCGGCGCGTACGCGACCAACCCGGTCAGCGGCGACCTGGTCCCCGTCTTCATCGCCGACTACGTGCTGATGGGCTACGGCACCGGCGCGATCATGGCCGTCCCGGCGCACGACAGCCGCGACTTCGAGTTCGCGCGCGCCTTCGAGCTGCCGATGCGCTGCGTCGTGGAGCCCTCGGACGACCGCGACGCCGACCCGGCCGAGTGGGACGGTGCGTTCTCCTCGTACGACGGCACCATCGTGAACTCGACGGGCGAGGGCGTCTCGCTGGACGGCCTGGGCGTCGTCGAGGCGAAGGCCGCCATCACGGCATGGCTGGCCGAGCAGGGCATCGGCGAGGGGACGGTCAACTTCCGTCTGCGTGACTGGCTGTTCAGCCGCCAGCGCTACTGGGGCGAGCCCTTCCCGATCGTCTACGACGAGGACGGCGTCGCGCACCCGCTGCCCGAGTCGATGCTGCCGCTGGAACTGCCCGAGGTCGAGGACTACTCGCCGCGCACGTTCGAGCCGGACGACGCGGCGTCGAAGCCGGAGACCCCGCTGTCGCGCAACGAGGCCTGGGTCAACGTCGAGCTGGACCTGGGCGACGGGCGCGGCGTGCGCTCCTTCCGCCGCGAGACCAACACCATGCCCAACTGGGCCGGCTCCTGCTGGTACGAGCTGCGCTACCTGGACCCGGACAACGGGGACGCACTGGTCGACCCGGAGATCGAGAAGTACTGGATGGGACCGCGCGAGGGCGCGCCGCACGGCGGCGTCGACCTGTACGTGGGCGGCGCCGAGCACGCGGTGCTGCACCTGCTGTACGCCCGTTTCTGGTCGAAGGTGCTGTTCGACCTGGGCCACGTCTCCTCCGCCGAGCCGTTCCACAAGCTGTTCAACCAGGGCATGATCCAGGCGTACGCCTACACCGACGAGCGCGGTGTGTACGTCCCGGCGGCCGAGGTCGAGGAGCGCGACGGGGCCTGGTTCTTCGAGGGCAAGCAGGTCAAGCGTGAGCACGGCAAGATGGGCAAGTCCCTGAAGAACGCCGTCACGCCGGACGAGATCTGCGAGGAGTACGGCGCCGACACCCTGCGCCTGTACGAGATGGCGATGGGCCCGCTGGACGTCTCGCGCCCGTGGGACACCCGGGCCGTGGTGGGCCAGTACCGGCTGCTGCAGCGCCTGTGGCGCAACATCGTGGACGAGGAGTCCGGCGCGGTCACCGTCGTGGACGGCGAGCCGGGCGAGGACACCCTGCGCGCGCTGCACAAGGCGATCGACGGGGCCGGCGCGGACATGGCGGGGCTGCGCTTCAACACCGCCATCGCGAAGATCACCGAGCTGAACAACGCGCTGACCAAGGCCGGCCGCCCGCTGGAGCGCTCGGTCGCGGAGCGGCTGGTGCTGCTGATCGCCCCGCTGGCCCCGCACATCGCGGAGGAGCTGTGGCACCGCCTGGGCCACACCGGCTCGGTGGTCCACCAGGACTTCCCGGTCGCGGACCCGGCGTACGTCGTGGACGAGAGCGTGACCTGCGTCGTCCAGATCAAGGGCAAGGTCAAGGCCCGCCTGGAGGTGCCGCCGACGATCTCCGAGGGTGACCTGGAGCAGCTGGCGCTGGCCGACGAGGCGGTCGTGGCGGCGCTGGGCGGGGCCGAGATCCGCAAGGTGATCGTCCGTGCGCCGAAGCTGGTGAACATCGTCGTCTGAGGCGTCGTGCCCCTGATCTAGGGGTATTCCCGTACGGGCAGGTTGGGGGTTCGTTTGGAACCCCTGGCCTGCCCGTGGCGTTTACGGTGGGAGGGGACGGAAAAGGCAGGGGAAGGGGCCCTCATGGACGCAGGCGCGTTGGTCATCATGATCTTCCTGGTGGTGCTGTTCGCCCTCCTGGGGCTCGGCGTGTGGGCCACGGCGAAGGTCGTCGGCGCGGCGAAGCGCGGGGTGGACCGTACGATCACGCAGGCCCGCCGGACCGTGGAGGACACCGCGCTGAGGGCGAAGAGCCTCGGGCAGGTCGGGGTCGCCGGGTCGCTGGCACAGCTGCGCCTGGACCTGCGCACATCGATGCGGGCCACGCAGCAGGCGCTGACCGAGGGCGCCCGTACGGACGCCTCGCTGAAGGAGTCGCTGGGGCTCTTCGAGCGGCTGAGCGCCCACGGGCACGAGCTGGACGACGAGCTGAAGCGGCTGGAGCAGGAGCCGGACCGGGGTCGGATCGCCGGGATGCTGCCCGACCTGAAGGAACGCACCGTCAAGATCACGCAGGCGGCGGATTCGCTGCGGTGGGCCGCCCGTGACCGCGCCCGGCGCTTCGCCGAGGACGACCTTTCGACGCTGTCGGCGCAGATCGAGGTCGAATCGGGGGCGCTGCGGGACTGGTCCCGGGAACCGGCGGACGACCTCGCGGCGGCGGCAGCGGCGTGGGACGCCCAGCAGTCGCCCTCGGCCGGGTCCGCCGGGCGGGCGCCGGAGCCCCCGGGGCGTACCGCGGGCCCTGCGCCGGCGGCCCTGAACCCGTCGGCCCCGCCGACGCGCCACCCGTGGCAGAAGGCCCCGCGTCCGGAGACGACGACCTGAGCGGCTGACGCGATGGCCGGCCGGGCGGCGCGGAGCGCCCGGCGGGACGCAGGGCGCACCGCGTGCCCCCCCCCCCCCGCCGGAGGCCCCGCGCGGACGGGCCGGCGGGCGTGCCAGTGAGTCAGGGGTACCGCGGGCCCTGCGCCGACGGCACTGAACCCGTCGGCCCCGCGGATGCGCCGCCCGCGGCGGAAGGCTGCGCGCCCCAGGACGACGACCTGAGCGTTTGACGCCAGGGTCGGCCGGCCTACCGGCGACGTGTGGCCGTGCCGACGGCCTACCGGCCGACGTGCGGACCGGCCTGCCGGCAGACCGTGCTGCCCGGCTGCCTGCGGCGTGCAGTGGGCAGTCGGGCAGCCGACCGGTGGCGCGCTGAGGTCAGCGGGCTGTCGACCCGGTGGCGCGCCGACACGCGGCGGGCAGCCCGGTGCCGAGTGCCGCCCGACGCGGCGGGGCCACCGCCGGCAGGCGGACGACGCGGCCGGCCGCGAAGCCGCCACCCCTCCCCGGCCAGGGGTCGGGCTGCCGTCCCACCCCCACTGGCGGTAACCTCCGGCTCATGTCCCGCCATGTCGCGATCGTCACCGATTCCACGGCCTACCTGCCCCAACCGGCCATGACGCGGCACGGAATCACCTCCGTCCCGCTGACGGTGGTCCTCGGCGACGAGGCCCTTGAGGAGGGCACCGAGATCTCGGCCCGCAGCCTCGCCCTGGCTCTGCAGAAGCGCCGCCCGGTCACCACCTCCCGCCCCAGCCCGGAGGAGTTCGTACGGGCCTACCAGGCGGCCGCTGAGGCCGGCGCGGCCGGCATCGTCAGCCTGCACCTGTCCGCCGAGTTCTCGGGCACCTACGACGCCGCCGTGGTCGCCGCCAGGACCGCCCCGGTTCCCGTCCGCGTCGTCGACACCGGCATGGTCGCGATGGCCCTCGGGTTCTGCGCCCTCGCCGCAGCCGAGGCGGCCGAGGCGGGCGGCTCCGTCGACGAAGCCGTGGCCGCCGCCGAGAAGCGGGCCGCGAACATGTCGGCGTACTTCTACGTCGACACCCTCGACTACCTGCGCCGCGGCGGCCGTATCGGGGCCGCCCAGGCCCTCCTCGGCTCGGCCCTCGCCGTCAAACCGCTGCTCACGCTGGAGGGCGGGCGGATCGAGATGCTGGAGAAGGTGCGTACGGCGTCCAAGGCCATCGCCCGCCTGGAGGAGCTGGCCGTCGAACGGGCCGGGGCGGGCAGTGTCGACGTGGCGGTGCACCACCTCGCGGCCCCCGAGCGGGCGGAGAAGCTGGCGCAGAGGCTGCGCGAACGCGTCCCCGGTCTGGTCGAGCTGCACGTCAGCGAGGTCGGCGCGGTGATCGGAGCGCACACGGGACCGGGGCTGCTGGCGGCGGTCGTCTCGCCCCGCTGATCACCGGAACGAGTGGCGGGGTTTTCCACAAGAACCGGGATATCCACCGGAATTGATAAATCCGAACTGAGGTCGGGAATCGTCCCTACCTTCGTTGCATGACTCTTCGCACACGCACCTCGCACCCCTACGGAGCCACCGGCGGCGCCGGCCGTCCCCGTCTCTCCGACGGGCGGCTGCGCCACCGCCGGGGCCGTCCCCACCCGCACCATCCCGAGCCCGCCGCGGTGCGCCGCCGGGCCGAAGCCCTGCTCGGCGGCAGCCACCCGCCGCCGGCCCCGCCACCGGAGGCGGCGGCGGACCAGGGGCCCGCGATCCGGTCCGTGGCCGATCGACCGCCCGAGGGGATCCCGCCCTCAGGGGGGACCCCGCTGTCCGAGGTGACCCGACTGTCCGGCGGAGCCGCGCTCCGGCTCGCCGTGCGGGAGCGGCTGCCAGTGTGGCTGCAGGCCCGGTGCGCGCTGGAGCCCCGCACGGTGGCCGCCGTGGCGGTGGTGCTGGTCGCCGCGGTCGGCGTCGGGGCACAGCAGTACTGGGCCGCCCGGCCGCAGCCGGTGGCCGCGCCCTCCGTGGTCGCCCCGGCGGCGGCTCCGGCGGCGGCTCCGGCTCCGGTGCCGAGTCCGGGGCCCCCGGCCGCCGGTGGAGGCGCCGTCCCGCGGATCGTCGTGGACGTCAGCGGCAAGGTCCGCGATCCCGGAGTGCGACGGCTGCCCGCCGGCTCCCGGGTCGAGGACGCCCTGGCCGCCGCCGGGGGAGTGCGGCCCGGTACGGACACCACCGGGCTCAACCGGGCCCGGGTGCTGGTCGACGGAGAGCAGGTGGTGGTCGGCGCCCCGGTGCAGCCCGCCCCGGCCGGGCCGGGAGCCGGCGCCGGGGGCGGTGCAGGCGGCAGCCCCGGCCCGCTGAGCCTCGGCACGGCCACGGTGGAACAGCTGGACGGCCTGCCCGGGGTCGGCCCGGTGCTGGCGCAGCACATCGTGGAGTTCCGCACCGCCCGCGGCGGCTTCCGCTCGGTGGAGGAGCTCCGGCAGGTCGACGGCATCGGTGAACGGCGGTTCGCCGATCTGCGCAAACTGGTCCGGCCGTGAAGCGCCCCGAGGGCCCGGGCCCGCTGGATCTGCGCCTCGCGGTACCGGTGCTGGCCGCCTGGGCGGCGGCCGCCCTCGCCCTTGACGCACCGGTCGGCAGGACCGCCGTCGGGGCCGGGCTCGCCGTCCTCGGCGCGGGGCTGCTGCTCGTGGCCGCCTGCCGGCGTCCGCAGGCGCTGTGGCGGGTCGGCCCGGCCGCGGCCGCCGTCCTGCTCTGCGCGGCCGCCGGGGCCGGGGTGGCAGGCCTCCAGCGGGCCGAGGCGCGGGCCGGGCCGGTCGTGGGGCTGGCCGGGGAGCACGCCCGGGTTGTCGCCGAGCTCACCGTCGGCTCCGACCCGCGGACCACGCGCAGCGGGAACGGCCCGCCCGTGGTGGTCCTGGACGCGGTGCTGACCCGGGTGACCGGACCCGACGGCACGCAGACCCGCGTCGAGACCCCTGTACGGGTCCTGGCCGGGCATCCGCAGTGGGCCCGGCTCCAGCCCTCCACCCGCGTCGCGGCCGTCGCCCGGCTGGCCCCGGGCCGGGGCGGGGAGCGGGCCGTGGCGCTGTTCCGCCCCGCGGGGGACACCCCGCCGCGGGTGACCGGCGGCCCCGACACCGTCCAGCGGTTGGCCGGGAGACTGCGGGCCGGGCTGCGGGAGGCCACCGAGGGGCTCGCGCCGGATGCCCGGGCCCTGCTTCCGGGGCTGGTGGTCGGGGACACCTCCCGGGTGCCGCCCGACCTGGACGAGGCGTTCCGGGCCACCGACCTGCTGCACCTGCTCGCCGTGTCCGGAGCCAACCTGACCGTGGTGCTGTTCCTGCTCATCGGCCGGCCCGCCGCCGCACAGCGCGCCGAGCGGGGCGGGCTCGCACCCCGCCTCGGGCTGTCCCTGCGGGCGACGGCCCTGTGCGGGACGGCGCTGACGCTGGCGTTCGTGGTGGTGTGCCGGCCGGAGCCGAGCGTGCTGCGGGCCGCGGCCTGCGGGGCGATCACCCTGCTGGCCCTCGCCACCGGGCGGCGCCGATCCCTGCTCCCCGCCCTCGCGGCCGCCGCCCTGCTGCTGCTCCTCCACGACCCGTGGCTCGCCCGCAGCCCGGGCTTCCTGCTCTCGGTCCTGGCCACCGGGTCGCTTCTCACGCTCGGCCCGCGCTGGAGCGAAGCCCTGCGGCGGCGCGGGATGCGGCCCGGACTCGCCGAGGCACTGGGAGCCGCCGCGGCCGCGCAGGCGGTCTGTGCGCCGGTGGTCGCCGCGCTCTCGGCCCGGGTGAGTCTCGTGGCGGTGCCCTGCAACCTGCTCGCCGAGCTCGCGGCGGGCCCGGCGACCGTGCTCGGCTTCGCGACGCTCGCGGCGGCGCCGCTGTGCATGCCCGTCGCAGAGCTGCTCGCCCGGTGCGCCGGGGTGCCGGCCGGGTGGATCGCCGCGGTGGCACGGGCCGGGGCACGGCTGCCGGGCGCGGAGCTGGCCTGGCCGGGCGGGCTCACCGGGGGAGTGCTGCTGGCCACCGCCACCCTGGTCGCCGTGGGGATCGGCACACGGATCCGGCGCCGGCCGTGGGTGTGCACCGCACTGGCCGTGCTGCTGCTCCTGGCCGTCCTGCGGCCGCCGCAGCTCACCCGTACGCTCACCCGCTGGCCGCCGCCCGACTGGAGCTACGTCCAGTGCGCGGTGGGTCAGGGCGACGCCGCCGTACTCGCAGTCGGCCCGGGCACGGCCGTCGTGGTCGACGCCGGTCCGCAGCCGGGCCCGGTGGACGAATGCCTGCGCGCCCTGGGGGTGCGCCGGGTCCCGCTGCTCCTGCTGACGCACTTTCACGCCGACCACGTCGGCGGCCTGTCCGGGGTGCTGCAGGACCGGACCGTGGGTGTGATTCAGACCACCACGCTGGAAGAGCCCGCGGCTCAGGCCGAGTTCGTCCGGCGGACCGCGGCGGCCGCGCACGTACCCGTCATGCCCGCCTCGGCGGGCGAGCGGCGCCGGGCCGGACCCCTGGAGTGGCAGGTGCTGTGGCCCTCACCCGACGGACCGCGGCCGGAGGGGCCCAACGACGCCAGTGTCGCCCTGCTGGTCCGCGGCGCGGGGCTGACCCTCCTGCTGCTCGGCGATCTCGAACCGCCTTCGCAGCAGGCCCTCTTGAGGGCCCATCCGGAACTGGGGCCGGTCGACGTCCTCAAGGTCGCCCACCACGGCTCGGCCCACCAGGACTCCGGCCTCCAGGACCGGATCCGGCCCCGGCTCGCGATCGTCCCGGTCGGCCGGGGGAACCGCTACGGACACCCCGCGCCGGCCACGCTCGCGCGACTGCGGGCCACGGGCGCGACCGTACTGCGCACCGACACCGACGGCTCGATCGCCGTGGCCGGGAGCGGCCCGCGGATGCGGGCGTTCGCCTCGCACCGGCGCCGGCGCCGACACGGGTATACCGGACACGGGCTTTCTGTTTGCCCACAACCCGACAGCATGATCGAATGCGTCTTCGCCAGATCGGTACGAGTCCACACAGCACGGGGGTGCACCAACCATGTTCGGTCGCCGAAGAGGGATGGAGACGGCCGGAAGTGCCGCTCCGCACACGTCCGCGACACTGACGCTGCCTCATACGGCGCGCCTGCTCAGCTGTCGTGTCCTCGACACGGTCCACCAGCCGGTCCGACAGGCCAAGTTCGAGGTGACCGACCCGATCGGCCGACGCATCGTCAGCGGCGAGACCGACCCGTACGGCGGGTTCACCGCGGCCGTGCCGGAAGGGGAGTACCGGCTCTCCGTCACCGCCGAGGGCTATGCGCCCTTCCACGGGGCGACACTGGTGGGGGACCCGGCGCAGCCCGGCACCGGGGAGATCATCCTCGACGCCGTGGAGCCGCCGCTCCTGCCCGCTCCCGGCCACTGGGAACTCGACCCGACGCATTCGTCCATCGGCTTCACGGCCCAGCACATCGGCTTCGCCCGGATCCGCGGCCGCTTCAACACCTTCGCCGGCGCGGTGCGGATAGCCGACCGCATGGAGGACTCCTCCATGCACGTGATCATCGACGCGGCGAGCATCGACACCGGGATGCGGCTGCGGGACGACCACCTGCGGTCGGCCGACTTCCTGGACGCGGCACGGCATCCGACGGTCGAGTTCTACAGCGAGCGGTTCATCCACCGCAGCGGCAGCCGCTGGGCCGTCGCGGGCGCCCTGACCCTGCACGGGGTCGGCCGCTCGGTGACGCTGGACACCGAGTACCTGGGCCTCGGCACCGGGTTGGAAGGCGAACCTCGCGCGGCCTGCCGGGCCACCACCGAGCTGCACCGCGAGGACTTCGCCCTGAACTGGCAGTCCGTGCTGGCCCAGGGGATAGCGGCGATCGGTTCGAGCGTGGAAGTGGCGCTGGACATCCAGATCGTGCACAAGGCCTAGAGCAGCGGGCCCGCGGGGCGTTACGGGGACTCCAGCCAGCCCTCGTACTCGGCGGCGAGGCCGTCCAGCAGCGTGGCGTCGAGCCGTTCCTGCGGATCCTCGACGACCACCAGCCACTGGGCGTCCTCGGCGTCGTCCTCGCCGGCCAGGGCGTCGCGGACCAACTGCGGCTCCTCGGGGAGGCCGAAGCGGTCCACCGCCTCCTGGGCCACCTCCTCGGCGGCATCGCGGTCGGGCAGCACCAGTACATGTCGCACGTTCACCGGGCCATTCTCGGATACGGGGTGGGAGAGGCCGCGGTGCGGGGGGCTGTCAGTGCGGCGTGGGATGCTGGACGCGATGGCCACCAGGAAGAACTCCACCGACGATCCGCTCGCCCCGCTCACCCTCGCGGTGGGGCAGGAGGACCTGCTGCTCGACCGCGCCGTCCGGGAGGTGGTGGCGGCCGCCCGGGCCGCCGACGCCGACACGGACGTGCGCGACCTCGCCCCGGAGCAACTGCAGCCCGGCACGCTGGCCGAGCTGACCAGCCCCTCGCTCTTCTCCGAGCGCAAGGTGCTGGTCGTACGCAACGCGCAAGACCTGTCCGCAGACACGGTCAAGGAGGTCAAGGCGTACCTCGCGGCGCCGTTCGAGGAGATCATCCTCGTGCTCCTCCACGCGGGCGGGGCCAAGGGCAAGGGGCTGCTGGACGCGGCCCGCAAGGCCGGGGCCCGGGAGATCGCCTGCCCGAAGATGACGAAGGCGGCGGACCGGCTGGCGTTCGTCCGGGGCGAGTTCCGGACGCTGGGCCGGTCGGCGACCCCGGAGGCGTGCCAGACGCTCGTCGACGCGATCGGGAGCGATCTGCGGGAGCTGGCGAGTGCGGCAGCGCAGCTGTGCGCGGACGTCGAGGGCACCATCGACGAGGCCGTGGTCGGCCGCTACTACACCGGCCGGGCCGAGGCCTCCAGCTTCACGGTCGCCGACAGGGCGGTCGAAGGCCGGGCCGCAGAGGCACTCGAAGCCCTGCGTTGGTCGCTGTCCACCGGCGTAGCCCCGGTGCTGATCACCAGCGCGCTGGCACAGGCGGTACGGGCCATCGGCAAGCTCGCCTCCGCGCCGCGGGGGGCCCGGCCGGGAGACCTGGCTCGGGATCTCGGCATGCCGCCGTGGAAGATCGACCGGGTGCGTCAGCAGATGCGGGGCTGGTCGGCGGACGGGGTCTCGGAGGCCCTGCGTGCCGTGGCCGCGGCCGATGCGGGGGTCAAGGGCGGGGGCGACGACCCCGAGTACGCGCTGGAGAAGGCCGTCGTGGCAGTGGCCCGCGCGGCTCGCCCGGCACGCCGCTAGGCCCTGTCGTCAAAGTAGCGCCGGTCAGGCCCGCGGCGTCCGGTGCCGTGCATCGCAAGGCGGAGGGGCTCCCGATTACTGGGCGTACTTGGGTGCCCCGACAACGCTGGGGGCACCTCCCAGCGGTAGCTGGGGGACGAGGTGCGGTACCGGGCGTCGCAGGCCTGGGGGCACCTCCCAGCGGTAGCTGGGGGAGGGACTTTGATGACAGGGCCTAGCTCCTCCGGCCAGGCCCCTGGCCTCGGGCCCCCGCCGAGTCCGCGCTGCCCCGGGCTCCCCATGCCGCCCCGGGCCCGCCCGGGCCGGCTCGCCCGCTGAGCCGCCCCCGGCTTGGATGCACCTTGCGGTGAACCCGACCGGTCGCCGAGGCCCGGAGCCGGGCGGGGCGCCGCTGCACGGGCCGGCCCCTCCCCGCCCTTCGCCCTCCCCCGGCTACCGCTGGGAGGTGCCCCCACCCGGGGCTGCGCCCGCACCCCGTACCTCAAGCGCCGACCGCGCCGGGGGTGCCGCCCGGACCCCGAGCGCCGACCGCGCCGGGGCGGGGGCGTGTTCCCGGAAAGGCGAAGGCCCCGGCCACCGCCCTGGGGAAGGGGGTGGCCGGGGCCTTCGGTCACTGCTCGGTTGCACCGCACCCGCGTGGCGAACGCTTCGTGTGCGGCGCGGGGGGCCGGTCAGGAGCGGGAGAGAGGGCCCGCTGGATCCGTTCCGGCGATCACATCAGAGCTCAGCCCTGAAGGGTGGCAACCTTGGAGGCCAGCGCCGACTTCTTGTTGGCGGCGGCGTTCTTGTGGATGACGCCCTTCGAGACGGCCTTGTCGAGCGCACGCGAGGCGGCGCGAGAAGCCACGGTGGCCTTCTCGACGTCACCGGCGGCCACGGCCTCGCGGGCCTTGCGGATCGCGGTCTTGAGCGAAGACTTGACGGCCTTGTTGCGCAGGCGCGCCTTCTCGTTCGTCTTGTTCCGCTTGATCTGGGACTTGATGTTCGCCACGAAAGAGCCTTTTCAGGTTCAGAGTTTGATCTTCGGATTGTGTCCCGACAGCTGAGAGGGCATACGAGACACAGCTGCCCAGGCTACCAGGCACGCTCCGACCGGCCCAAACCGAGCGCATCGCCCCGTCCATGGGACCATGGGAGCCTGCGTACAGATCCGACGAGAGCCGGACTTCGCTCAGACCGACGCTCCGACAACGCTTCCGACTGCGACCCGAGAATCAGGACACTGCGTGCCCGCGATCCCCAGCCACGTGCCCGAGCCGAGCCGTACCGACCCGGCGCTGATCCGCAACTTCTGCATCATCGCGCACATCGACCACGGCAAGTCGACGCTTGCCGACCGGATGCTCCAGCTCACCGGTGTCGTCGACCAGCGGCAGATGCGCGCCCAGTACCTCGACCGCATGGACATCGAGCGTGAGCGCGGCATCACGATCAAGTCCCAGGCGGTCCGACTGCCCTGGGCGCCCACCACGGGCGAGGACGTGGGCAAGACGCACATCCTCAACATGATCGACACCCCCGGGCACGTCGACTTCACCTACGAGGTCTCGCGCTCCCTCGCCGCCTGCGAGGGCACGATCCTCCTGGTGGACGCCGCCCAGGGCATCGAGGCCCAGACCCTCGCCAACCTGTACCTGGCGATGGAGAACGACCTCGCGATCGTCCCCGTCCTGAACAAGATCGACCTGCCGGCCGCCCAGCCGGAGAAGTTCGCCGAGGAGCTCGCGAACCTGGTCGGCTGCCAGCCCGAGGACGTCCTGCGGGTCTCGGCGAAGACCGGCCTCGGCGTCGACGCCCTCCTCGACAAGGTCGTCGCCACCGTCCCGGCCCCGGTCGGCGTCAAGGACGCCCCCGCCCGCGCGATGATCTTCGACTCGGTCTACGACTCGTACCGCGGTGTCGTGACGTACGTCCGTGTGGTCGACGGCCAGCTCAACAAGCGCGAGCGCATCCGGATGATGTCCACCGGCGCCACCCACGAGCTGCTGGAGATCGGTGTCTCCTCCCCGGAGATGACCCCGGCCGACGGCATCGGCGTCGGCGAGGTGGGCTACATCATCACCGGCGTGAAGGACGTCCGTCAGTCCAAGGTCGGTGACACGATCACCAGCCTGCACAACGGCGCGACCGAGGCCCTCGGCGGCTACAAGGACCCGAAGCCGATGGTCTTCTCGGGCCTCTACCCGCTCGACGGCTCCGAGTACCCGGACCTGCGCGAGGCCCTGGACAAGCTCCAGCTCAACGACGCCGCGCTCGTCTACGAGCCGGAGACCTCGGCGGCGCTGGGCTTCGGCTTCCGCGTCGGCTTCCTCGGCCTGCTGCACCTGGACGTGGTCCGCGAGCGCCTTGAGCGCGAGTTCGGCCTCGACCTGATCGCCACCGCGCCGAACGTGGTCTACCGCGTCGTCATGGAGGACGGCAAGGAAGTCACGGTCACCAACCCGAGCGAGTTCCCCGAGGGCAAGATCTCGGACGTGTTCGAGCCGGTCGTCCGGGCCACCGTGCTCGCGCCCACCGAGTTCATCGGCGCGATCATGGAGCTCTGCCAGACCCGCCGCGGCACGCTGCTCGGCATGGACTACCTCTCCGAGGACCGGGTCGAGATCCGCTACACCCTCCCCCTCGCGGAGATCGTCTTCGACTTCTTCGACCAGCTGAAGTCCAAGACGCGCGGTTACGCGTCCCTCGACTACGAGCCCACCGGCGAGCAGTCCGGCAGCCTCGTCAAGGTCGACATCCTGCTGCACGGCGACAAGGTCGACGCCTTCTCTGCCGTCACCCACAAGGACGCCGCGTACGCCTACGGCGTGCGGCTCGTCGCCAAGCTGCGCGAGCTCATCCCGAGGCAGGCCTTCGAGGTGCCGATCCAGGCAGCCGTCGGCTCGCGCGTCATCGCCCGCGAGACCATCCGCGCCATCCGCAAGGACGTCCTCGCCAAGTGCTACGGCGGTGACATCTCCCGTAAGCGGAAGCTGCTGGAGAAGCAGAAGGAAGGCAAGAAGCGCATGAAGATGGTCGGCTCGGTGGAGGTGCCCCAGGAGGCCTTCATCGCCGTCCTCTCCAGCGACGAGTCCGGCGGCAAGAAGAAGTAGCCCGCCTGGCTTGAACGGCCTCGAACTGCCGTGGATCGCATACGGAACAGGCCCCCGCGCAGAGGCGCAGGGGCCTGTTTCGTTATGAATCGGCGTCTCAAGGGCTCTTACGCGCCAGGCGGAGGGCCCCTAGTCTGATCACTGCCCCTTGGTTACTCGCCAGTTACAAGCCCTGGTTGCAAGCCCTGTTGGAAGCCGTCATTCACCGCCTTGGATGACAGGCCCTGCCGCGTGGTCCGGAGGACGTCCGTGAGCGACACACAGACCTTGATCGAGAACCGCCCGCCCACCGTGGCGGCACTCTTCCTTGAGCGTGTCGCCGCCACGCCGGACGCCGAGGCCTACCGCTTCCCGGTGCCGGCGGCCGGCGGCACCGGTCCCGACGACTGGAAGTCGCTGAGCTGGGGCCAGGCGGCCGAGCGGGTCTTCGGCATCGCCGCGGGCCTGCTGACCCTCGGCCTGCAGCCCGAGGAGCGGGTCGCGCTCGCCTCCAACACCCGCGTCGAGTGGATCCTCGCCGACCTGGGCGTCATGTGCGCCGGCGGCGCCGTGACCACGATCTACCCCAGCACCAACGCCGAGGAGTCGGCGTTCATCCTCTCCGACTCGGCCAGCCGCGTGCTGATCGCCGAGGACGCGTCCCAGCTGGCCAAGGCCCGCGAGCGGCGCGCCGACCTGCCCGAGCTCGCCCACGTGGTGGTCCTCGACGCCGCCGACGCGGTGCCGGCCGAGGGCGACCCCGAGGGCTGGGTGCTCTCCCTCGCCGACCTGGAGGCGCGCGGCAACGAGTACCTCGTCCAGCACCCCGCGGCGGTCAAGGAGCGGATCGCGGCCATCACGGCCGACCAGCTCGCCACGCTGATCTACACCTCGGGCACCACCGGCCGCCCCAAGGGCGTACGGCTCCCGCACGACAACTGGTCGTACATGGCCAAGGCCACCGTCGCCACCGGCATGATCTCCAGCGACGACGTCCAGTACCTGTGGCTCCCGCTCGCGCACGTCTTCGGCAAGGTCCTGACCTCCGGCCAGATCGAGGTCGGGCACGTCACTGCCGTCGACGGCCGCATCGACAAGATCATCGAGAACCTGCCGGTCGTCCAGCCCACCTACATGGCGGCCGTCCCGCGCATCTTCGAGAAGGTCTACAACGGGGTCGCGGCCAAGGCCCGGGCCGGCGGCGGCGCCAAGTACAAGATCTTCCAGTGGTCCGTCGGCGTGGCCCGCGAGTACGCCAAGGTCACCCAGGACAACTACCGGCGCACCGGCAACGCCACGGCCCCCTTCGGCCTCGCCACCAAGCACAAGATCGCCGACACGCTCGTCTACGCCAAGCTCCGCGAGGCCTTCGGCGGCCGGCTGCGCGCCGCCGTCTCCGGAGCCTCCGCCCTGGCCCCCGAGATCGGCTACTTCTTCGCCGGCGCCGGCATCAACATCCTGGAGGGCTACGGCCTCACCGAGTCCAGCGCGGCCTCCTTCGTCAACCCCGGCGAGGCCTACCGCACCGGCACCGTCGGCAAGCCGCTCCCCGGCACCGAGGTGCGGATCGCCGACGACGGCGAGATCCTGCTCCGCGGCCCCGGCATCATGCAGGGCTACCACCTCCAGCCCGAGAAGACCGCCGAGGTGCTGGAGGAGGACGGCTGGCTGCACACGGGTGACATCGGCGAGCTCTCGCCCGACGGGTACCTGCGCATCACCGACCGCAAGAAGGACCTGATCAAGACCTCGAACGGCAAGTACGTCGCCCCGGCCGAGATCGAGGGCCGGTTCAAGGCGATCTGCCCCTACGTGTCGAGCATCGTGGTGCACGGCGCCGACAGGAACTTCTGCGCCGCCCTGGTCGCGCTCGACGAGCCCGCGATCCTGGGCTGGGCCGCCGAGAACGGCCTCGAAGGCAAGACGTACGCCGAGGTCCTGGCCGCGGCCGAGACGAACCGGCTGATCGAGACGTACGTCCAGACCCTGAACGAGGGCCTCCAGCGCTGGCAGACGATCAAGAAGTTCCGGATCCTGCCCCGCGACCTCGACGTGGAGCACGGCGACCTCACGCCCAGCCTCAAGCTGAAGCGGCCGGCCGTCGAGCGTGAGTTCAAGCACCTGATCGACGAGATGTACGAGGGCTCCCGCGAGGCGTAGCGCCTGCTGCGGGCGGTACGGGGCCGGCGGCCCGGGGGCGGCCGGCCCGCCGCACGGCCGCCGGGCGTCTTCCGGACGGCCCGCACCCCGGCCGGGGTGCGGGACAATGGGTGCATGCCTTCCGCACTCCCCGACGGTGAACCCATGCCCGAAGACGGTTCGCTGCCGTCGCATGCCCTGGCGGGTGCCGGGGACCGGCCGCTCGGGTTCTACCTGCACGTCCCGTACTGCGCCACGCGGTGCGGGTACTGCGACTTCAACACGTACACCGCGACCGAGCTGCGCGGCACCGGCGGCGTGCTCGCCTCCCGGGAGAACTACGCCGACACCCTGATCGACGAGGTCCGCCTCGCCCGCAAGGTGCTCGGCGACGACCCGCGGGCCGTGCGGACCGTGTTCGTGGGCGGCGGCACGCCGACGCTGCTGCCGGCCGCGGACCTCGTGCGGATGCTCGCGGCGATCCGCGAGGAATTCGGCCTGGCCGAGGACGCCGAGATCACCACCGAGGCCAATCCGGAGTCCGTCGACCCGGCGTACCTGGCCGAACTGCGGGCCGGCGGCTTCAACCGGATCTCCTTCGGCATGCAGAGCGCGAAGCAGCACGTCCTGAAGGTGCTCGACCGCACGCACACGCCGGGCCGGCCCGAGGCGTGCGTCGCGGAAGCGCGCGCGGCGGGCTTCGAGCACGTCAACCTGGACCTGATCTACGGCACCCCGGGGGAGTCGGACGAGGACTGGCGGGCGTCCCTGGCGGCCGCGCTCGGGGCCGGACCCGACCACATCAGCGCCTACGCGCTGATCGTCGAGGAGGGCACGCAGCTGGCGCGGCGGATCCGCCGGGGCGAGGTCCCGATGACGGACGACGACGTGCACGCGGACCGGTACCTGATCGCGGACTCGGTGATGGCCGAGGCCGGGTACTCCTGGTACGAGGTCTCGAACTGGGCCACCTCGGAGGCGGGCCGCTGCCTGCACAACGAGCTGTACTGGCGCGGGGCCGACTGGTGGGGGGCGGGGCCCGGGGCGCACTCGCACGTGGGCGGCGTGCGGTGGTGGAACGTGAAGCACCCCGGTGCGTACGCCGCGGCGCTGGCGGAGGGCCGCTCCCCGGGCGCGGGGCGCGAGCTCCTGTCGGAGGAGGACCGCCGCGTGGAGCGGATCCTGCTGGAACTGCGGCTGGTGGACGGCGCCCCGCTGTCCCTCCTGGCCCCGGCCGGGCTTGCGGCGTCGCGCCGCGCCCTGGCGGACGGCCTGCTGGAGGCGGGCCCGTACGAGGCGGGCCGCGCCGTCCTCACCCTGCGCGGGAGGCTCCTCGCCGACGCGGTGGTCCGCGACCTGGTGGACTGAACACTCGGCGGAGTGGATCCGTGCGAAACCGGGGGGCCGGTGTCCACGCTCGTCCACAGGCTGCCGTCGTTGCTGGACACCGGCGAATTCGGCACCCTGCCCAAGTTCAAGCGGCACCGCCGACCGTGACGAAGTCGATCAGCTCCTCGACGCGGCCCAGCAGGACCGGCTCCAGGTCCTTGTAGGACGTCACGCGGGACAGGATGTGCTGCCACGCGGCTCCGGTGTTCTGCGGCCAGCCCAGGGCCCGGCAGACGCCCGTCTTCCAGTCCTGGCCCCGCGGGACCACCGGCCACGCCCCGATGCCCAGCGCGGACGGCTTCACCGCCTGCCAGACGTCCACGTAAGGGTGGCCGACGATCAGGACGTCCGGGGAGGCCGCCGACGCCGCGATACGGGACTCCTTCGAGCCCGGGACCAGGTGGTCCACCAGGATCCCCAGGCGGGCGTCCGGGCCCGGGCCGAACTCCGCCACGATCGCGGGCAGGTCGTCGATGCCCTCCAGGTACTCCACCACCACCCCCTCGATCCGCAGGTCGTCGCCCCAGACCCGCTCCACCAGCTCGGCGTCGTGCCGGCCCTCGACGTAGATCCGCCCGGCGCGGGCCACGCGGGCGCGCGCCCCGGGGACCGCCACGGAGCCCGACGCGGTGCGCAGCGGCGCCTGCGGCGCCCGCGAGGGGCGGGTCAGCGTCACCACGGCGCCCTCCAGCAGGAACCCCCGCGGCTCCAGCGGGAACACCCGCCGCTTGCCGAAGCGGTCCTCCAGGGTCACCGTGCCCGCCTCGCAGGCCACCACCGCGCCGCAGAAGTCCGTACCCGCCACCTCGACCACCAGGTCGGGCTCGGCCGGCACCTCCGGGACGGGCTGGGCGCGCTTCCACTGGGGGGTCAGGTCGGGGGAGTACTCACGCATCCGGCCGACAGTAGAAGAGCGCGCGCCCTCAGAGGCCCGACACGCCGAACTGCGCGCGCAGTGTGTCCCGTTGCGCACGGACGAAAGCCGCGGAGACCACCGCTCCGTGACCCGGCACGTACAGTGCGTCGTCCCCGCCCAGCGCGAGCAGCCGGCCGATGGCCGCCGGCCACTGCGCCGGCACCGCGTCCGGGCCCGCCTGGGGTTCGCCCGACTCCTCCACCAGGTCCCCGCAGAACACCACCTCGCGCTCGCCCGGCACGCACACCGCCAAGTCGTGCCGGGTGTGCCCGGGCCCGACGTTCGCCAGCAGCACCTGCACCCCGCCCAGCTCCAGCGTCCACTCGCCGGACACCGGATGCCTCGGCACCACCAGCAGGTCCGCCGCCTCGGCCGCCTCCGCCGCGTCCAGTCCCTGCCGTACCGCGTCGTCGCGCAGCTCCTCGCGGCCGGCCGACAGCTCCGCGTCCAGCCCGACCGCCCCGAACACCTCGGCGCCGGCGAACGCGGCCCCGCCCAGCACGTGATCGAAATGTCCGTGGGTGAATGCGATATGCGTCACGCGCCGGCCGGTCAGCCGTTCCGCCTCGACCCGCAGCTGTGCGCCCTCCCGTACGCACGAGCCCGGATCGATCAGGAGGACCGACTCGTCCCCCACCACCAGTCCCACGGTGCAGTCCCACACCGGAAGCCGCCGTCGGCCGGTCCGCCCGGTCAGCCGCTCCCAGCCCGCCTCTTCCCAATGCACGTCCATGCCGCGACGCTACCTTGGCGGGCCGCCCTTGCCAGGGGCTGACTACCCGGCCGTACACTGGCCGGGGGATCTCTGGCACTCGAACGCCCGGAGTGCCAACGCAGCAGATGTGACCGACCACGACAAGCGCCGACGACCAGCTGGAGGTGTGCGCGATGCTCAGCGAACGCAGACTCGAGGTGCTGCGCGCCATCGTCCAGGACTACGTCGGGACGGAGGAGCCGGTCGGCTCCAAGGCGCTCACCGAGCGGCACCGTCTCGGCGTCTCGCCGGCCACCGTGCGCAACGACATGGCCGTGCTGGAGGAGGAGGGCTACATCGCCCAGCCCCACACCAGCGCCGGCCGGATCCCCACGGACAAGGGCTACCGGCTCTTCGTCGACAAGCTGGCGGGGGTCAAGCCGCTGTCGACGCCCGAGCGCCGGGCCATCCAGAACTTCCTCGACGGCGCCGTCGACCTCGACGACGTCGTGGGCCGGACCGTACGGCTGCTCGCGCAGCTGACCCGGCAGGTCGCCGTCGTCCAGTACCCGAGCCTGACCCGGTCCACGGTCCGGCACGTCGAGCTGCTGTCGCTGGCTCCGGCGCGGCTCATGCTCGTGCTGATCACCGACACGGGCCGGGTCGAGCAGCGGCTCGTCGACTGCCAGACGCCGTTCGGCGAGACCTCGCTCGCCGATCTGCGGGCGCGGCTCAACAGCCGGGTCGTCGGCCGCCGGTTCACCGACGTGCCGCAGCTCGTGCAGGACCTGCCGGAGTCGTTCGAGCCGGAGGACCGAGGCACGGTGTCGACTGTGCTCGCGACCCTGCTGGAGACGCTGGTCGAGGAGGCCGAGGAGCGGCTGATGATCGGCGGAACCGCCAATCTCACGCGCTTCGGACACGATTTTCCCCTGACGATCAGGCCGGTGCTCGAAGCGCTGGAGGAGCAGGTCGTGCTCCTCAAGCTGCTGGGCGAGGCCAATGAGTCGGGAATGGCCGTACGGATCGGGCATGAGAATGCCTACGAGGGACTGAACTCCACGTCCGTCGTCTCGGTCGGCTACGGTTCGGGCGGCGAAACTGTCGCCAAACTCGGCGTGGTCGGACCGACCCGCATGGACTACCCCGGAACGATGGGAGCGGTACGCGCAGTGGCACGTTACGTCGGACAGATCCTGGCGGAGTCGTAAGTGGCCACGGACTACTACGCCGTTCTCGGCGTACGCCGCGACGCATCTCAGGACGAGATCAAGAAGGCCTTCCGCCGCCTCGCGCGGGAACTCCACCCGGACGTGAATCCGGATCCGAAGACGCAGGAGCGCTTCAAGGAGATCAACGCGGCCTACGAGGTGCTCTCGGACCCGCAGAAGAAGCAGGTCTACGACCTCGGCGGAGATCCGCTGTCCTCCTCGGGCGGCGGCGGTGGCGCGGGCGGATTCGGGGCGGGTGGCTTCGGCAACTTCTCCGACATCATGGACGCCTTCTTCGGCCAGGCCTCGCAGCGCGGCCCGCGCTCGCGGACCCGCCGCGGCCAGGACGCCATGATCCGCCTCGACCTGGAGCTGGACGAGGCCGCCTTCGGCACGACCAAGGACATCCAGGTCGACACGGCCGTCGTCTGCACCACCTGCTCCGGCGAGGGCGCAGCCCCCGGCACCTCGGCGCAGACGTGTGACATGTGCCGTGGTCGCGGTGAGGTGTCGCAGGTCACCCGGTCCTTCCTGGGCCAGGTCATGACCTCGCGCCCCTGCCCGCAGTGCCAGGGCTTCGGCACCGTGGTCCCGACCCCGTGCCCCGAGTGCGCGGGCGACGGCCGGGTCCGCTCCCGCCGCAGCCTCACGGTCAAGATCCCGGCCGGTGTCGAGAACGGCACCCGGATCCAGCTCGCGGGCGAGGGCGAGGTCGGCCCCGGCGGCGGCCCCGCCGGCGACCTGTACGTGGAGATCCACGAGCTGTCGCACCCGACCTTCCAGCGGCGCGGGGACGACCTGCACTGCACGGTGACCATCCCCATGACGGCCGCGGCCCTGGGCACCAAATGCCCGCTGGAGACGCTGGACGGCATGGAGGAGATCGACATCCGCCCCGGCACCGGGTCGGGCCAGTCCATCCCGCTGCACGGGCGCGGCGTCACGCACCTGCGCGGCGGCGGGCGCGGCGACCTGATCGTCCACGTCGAGGTCACCACCCCGGGCAAGCTGGACGCCCAGCAGGAGGAGCTGCTGCGCCAGCTCGCCAAGCTGCGCGGCGAGGAGCGGCCCATGGGCCAGTTCGCGCCGGGTCAGCAGGGACTGTTCAGCCGCCTGAAGGACGCCTTCAACGGCCGCTGACCGGCCCGCGGTCACACGTACGAGCCCGGTCCGGGGGCACCCCGGACCGGGCTCGCCGCATTGATCCGGACGCCCCCGGCGGAGCGGACTATGCCAGGCGAATGCGGTGATTCGGCCCGGTGGTCGGGACGTGGCACGATGCAGTCCATGTCCTCCGCACCGAACGGTCTCTCCCCGTACCCGATCGTGCAGGCTCCCATGGCGGGCGGCGCCTCCTGTCCGCCGCTCGCGGCCGCCGTGTGCGAGGCGGGCGGGCTGGGCTTCCTGGCCGGCGGCTACAAGACCGCCGACGGCATGTACCAGGAGATCAAACGGCTGCGCGCACTCACCCGGCGCCCGTTCGGCGTGAACCTCTTCATGCCGCAGACCGGGTACGTGGACCCGGCCGCCGTGGAGGCGTACCGGGGGCAGCTGGCCGGCGAGGCCAGCTGGTACGAGATCTCCCTGGCCGACGAGGACATCATCGGCACCAGCGACGACGGCTACGACGCCAAGCTCGCGATCCTCCTCGAAGACCCGGTTCCCGTGGTCTCGTTCACCTTCGGCTGTCCCACGCCCGCGGTCCTCGCCTCCCTGCGCAAGGCGGGCACGTACTCCGTCGTCACCGCCACCTCGGTCGACGAGGCCCGCGCCGCGCAGGCCGCGGGCGCCGACGCCGTCTGCGTCCAGGGCGTGGAGGCGGGCGGCCACCAGGGCACCCACCGCGACGACCCGCAGGCCGACGGCACGGCGGGCGTGGGCCTGCTCGCGCTCGTGGCCCAGGTACGGGAGGCCGTGGCCCTCCCGATCATCGCGGCGGGCGGTCTGATGCGGGGCTCGCAGATCGCGGCGCTGCTCGCGGCGGGCGCGGAGGCGGCGCAGCTCGGCACCGCCTTCCTGGCCTGCCCCGAGTCGGGCGCGCACCCGCTGCACAAGAAGGCGCTGACGGACCCCCTGTTCGCCCACACTGAGCTGACCAGGGCGTTCTCGGGGCGGCCGGCCCGGGGCCTGGTAAACCGTTTCATGCGCGAGCACGGGCCGTACGCCCCGGCCGCGTATCCGCAGATCCACCACATGACCGCCGGGCTGCGCAAGGCGGCCGCCGCGGCCGGGGACCCGCAGGGCATGGCCCTGTGGGCGGGCCAGGGTCACCGGCTGGCGCGGGCGCTGCCCGCGGGGGAGCTGGTGGAGGTGCTGACGGCCGAACTGGCCGAGGCGCAAAGCGCGTTGAAAGCAATGCAGAAGAGGAGTGCGTCATGACCGCCCCCGTGTTCGTGGTCGAAGAGGTCCCCGCGGGGCCGGAGTTCGTGCTCGACGGCCCGGAAGGCCGGCACGCGGTCTCCGTGAAGCGGCTGAACCCGGGCGAGGCGGTGGTCCTCACGGACGGCCGCGGCGGCTGGGCGCAGGCCGTGGTCAAGGTGGCCGAGGGCAAGGACCGGCTGGTCGTCTCGGTGTCCGATGCCGGCCGGGAACCGGAACCGGCCGTCCGGATCACCGTCGTCCAGGCCCTCCCCAAGGGTGACCGCGGCGAGCTCGCCGTCGAGACGATGACCGAGACCGGCGTCGACGCGATCGTCCCCTGGCAGGCCTCGCGCTGCATCACCCAGTGGCGCGGCGACCGCGGCGCCAAGTCCCTGGCCAAGTGGCGGGCCACGGCCCGCGAGGCGGGCAAGCAGTCCCGCCGGGTCCGCTTCCCGGAAGTGGCGGAGGCCATGTCCACCAAGCAGGTCGCGGCGCTGCTCGCCGGGGCCGACCTGGCGATGGTCCTCCACGAGGACCGGGACGCCCCCTCGGGGGCCCTGGCCACGGCCGAACTCCCGGCCGGCGGCTCCATCGTCCTGGTGGTCGGCCCGGAGGGCGGGGTCTCCCCGGAGGAGCTGGCCGTCTTCGCCGAAGCAGGCGCCCACCCCTATCGTCTGGGCTCCTCGGTCCTGCGCACCTCCACCGCGGGCACCGCGGCGACGGCGGTCCTCCTGGCGCGCACCGGCCGCTGGTCCTGAAACGCGGGTGAGGGCGCCGACGGCGCCGGATACGATGCCCAGGCTGATCAACACCGGCGTCGACGGCCCGTCAACGCCACTGTCACGGAAGGCGGAGCAATGGCCGGGGAACCGCAGGCGGACTGCCTGTTCTGCAAGATCGTCGCGGGGAGCATTCCGGCGACCGTGGTCCGGGAGACCGAGACGACGTTCGCCTTCCGGGACATCAACCCGCAGGCGCCCACGCACATCCTCGTGATCCCCCGGGTCCACTATCCCGACGCGGCCACGCTCGCCGCCGCCGAGCCGGCCGTCGCCGCCGATCTGCTGCGCGAGGCCGGTGAGATCGCCGCCGAGGAGAAGGTCGACGACCACGGCTACCGCGTGGTGTTCAACACCGGCGCCGGTGCGGGCCAGACCGTCTTCCACGCGCACGCGCACGTCCTCGGCGGGCGCGGCCTCCAGTGGCCCCCCGGATAGTCCGTGTCCGTACGAGAGTTCGTGGTGCTGGGCACCGCCAGCCAGGTGCCCACCCGCCACCGCAACCACAACGGCTACCTCCTGCGCTGGGACGGCGAGGGCATCCTCTTCGACCCGGGTGAGGGCACCCAGCGCCAGATGGTCCGCGCCGGCGTGGCAGCGCACGACATCAACCGGATCTGCGTCACCCACTTCCACGGTGACCACAGCCTCGGCCTCGCCGGGGTGATCCAGCGCATCAACCTGGACCGGGTCCCGCACCCCGTGACCGCCCACTACCCGGCATCCGGACAGGAGTTCTTCGACCGGCTCCGGTACGCCACCGCCTACCGGGAGACCGTCGCGCTCTGCGAGGAACCCGTGTCCGCGGACGGGACGCTGGCCCGGGGGCCCTCGTACACCCTCGACGCCCGCCTGCTCTCGCACCCGGTCGAGTCCTTCGGCTACCGGATCACCGAGCCCGACGGGCGCCGCATGGTGCCCGAACTGCTCGCACGGCACGGGATCAAGGGGCCCGACGTGGGCCGGATCCGGCGCGAGGGGCAGCTGGGCGGGGTCACGCTCGACGACGTCAGCGAGCACAAGCCGGGGCAGAGCTTCGCTTTTGTGATGGACACCCGGTTGTGCCCCGGCGTGGACGCCCTCGCCGAGGGGTGCGACATGCTGGTGATCGAGTCCACGTTCCTCGACGAGGACGAGGCGCTGGCCGCCGACCACGGGCACCTCACCGCCGGCCAGGCGGCCCGGGTCGCGCGCGACGCGGGCGTGCGGCACCTCGTGCTCACGCACTTCTCGCAGCGTTACGCGGACCCGCAGGAGTTCGAACGCCAGGCCCGCGCGGCCGGTTTCGAGGGCCGGCTGACGATCGCCGCGGACCTCGTACGGGTCCCCCTGCCGAAGCGCGCCTAGAGCCCGCTAGAGCCCGGACGACTCCTGCTCCCGGTTCCGGGAGCGGCGGGACGCCGGGGAGAGCAGCAGCACCCGGCGCGGGGTGCGGCGGTCGCGGACGGGCGTGCCCGCAGGCTCCGGTCCGGTCGCGGTCGCGGTCGCGGTTCCGGTCCCGACCCCGGGATCGGGCCGCGCCGCCGTGGCCGGCGCTCCGCCGCGGCGGACCGGCCCTTCGGCCGCGGCCGGGCGCAGCGCGACCGCGGTCATCGGCCCGGCCACGACCAGCAGCAGCCCGCCGAGCACCAGCCCCATGCCCGGGAAGCCGAACCCCTCGGCGAGCAGGCTGCCGGCCACGGGGCCGCACGCCGTGCCCAGCGAGGAGGCGGATCCGGCCAGCACCGCCCAGCGGCCGCGCGGGTCGAGGGCCGCCGCGAGCCCGATCACGTACGAGAGGACGACCGGGTACACCGCGTTCCACAGGATCTCCCCGGTGGCGAACCGGGCGAGCCCGTCCGCGGAGGCGGTCAGCACCACGCAGCCGGCGATGGCCGCCGTGCCCGCGCCGATCGGTACCGCCCGGCCCAGCCGGGCGCCGAACCCGGAGGCGGCCGTGACCCCGAGCAGGCCCGCGCCCAGCGCTACGGCGAAGACGATCCCCAAGGTGGGCTCGGGCAGGCCCGCCTGCTCGGCGCCGATCCGGCCGCTGACGCCCCACAGGGCCTCCTGGGTCAGCGACCAGAGCAGCAGGCAGCCCGCCAGCACCGCCCCGGCTCGCGGGTACGGCAGCCGTCCCGAGCCCCGTACGGCAGGACCGGGGCCGGTGGGCCCGCCGAGCCGGCCGGTCGCGGGCCAGGCCAGTGCCGCGACCAGGGCGATGGCCGCGAACGGCAGCCCGTGGCCGCCGCCGAGGCGCGGCAGGGTGAGGTACAGCGCCCCCGCGGTCGCCGAGACCGACAGCAGCCCGAGGGCGGAGGTGCGGTGCGGATCGCGCTGCCCGGCGATCCCGGAGGCGGCCACGGCGGTGGCGGTGCCGGAGCCGAAGCCGCCGACCACCACGCCCGCGACCACCAGCGGGAGCAGGGCGGTCGAGGCCGCCGTGCCGTAGCCGAGGGCGGCGAGCAGCAGTCCGAGCCGGGCCAGCGGACGCGGCCCGCGGCGGGGGATGCGGGAGGCCAGGGTGAATCCGGCCGTGGCGGAGCCGAGCAGCAGGGCCGTTCCGACGAGCCCGGCCTGCGCGGGGCTCAGCGGGAGATGGGTGTCGAGTCGTCCGACCACGGTGGGGAGCAGGTACGAGGCGAGGTACCCGGCCGTGAAGAGGGCCACCACGGGCCAGGCGGCGGGCGGCGCGGAGGTGTTGTCGGACACGGCTGTTCCCGGTGATGCGCAGGTGGGGGCGAGATCTTCCGCGGGACCCGCGGCGCCCTTGTCTATCAAGTGGTTCACGACGCACAGAAGAGCGGCACGGGAGTGATGTGAGACACACTGGGTTTTGGGCCTGCCGGGGGCGGGCAAGGCTGGCAGCTTTCCACCGAATGCCCGCTTGCAGAAACGAGCCTTCGTACCAAACGGGGAGTACACCGTGACCAGTCGGGACAGCCGCACCAGCCGCAACGCAGCCGTGGACCCGCTCGGTCCGTTGCGGGACCCCGCGGAAGCGGGGTTCGACGTCTACCTGACCGGCACGGTCTTCCTCGACATCATCTTCACCGGCCTCGACTCGGCCCCCGTCCGCGGTACGGAGTCCTGGGCGCGCGGCATGGGCTCCAGTCCCGGCGGAGTGGCCAACATGGCCACCGCGCTGGCCCGGCTCGGCCTGCGCACCTCGCTGGCCGCGGCGTTCGGCGACGACCACTACGGCGAGTACTGCTGGGACGCGCTGGAGCAGGGCGAGGGCATCGACCTGTCGATGTCGCGGACCATCCCCGGCTGGCACAGCCCGGTCACGGTCTCGATGGCGTACGAGGGCGAGCGCACGATGGTCTCGCACGGCCACGAGGCCCCGCCCCCGGCGGGCCCCGGGCCGCTCCCGCAGTGCCCGCCGCGCACCCGGGCGGCCGTGGCCTCGCTGGGGCCGGGGCGGACGGACGCGTGGATCGCGGAGGCGGCGCGGCACGGGGCGAGGATCTTCGCGGACGTCGGGTGGGACGAGAGCGGGTGCTGGGACCTGGGGGCACTGGCGGACCTGGAGCACTGCGAGGCCTTCCTCCCGAACGCGGGGGAGGCGATGCGGTACACGCGGACCGACTGCCCGAGAGCGGCGGCGCGGGCGCTGGCGCGGAAGGTGCCGGTCGCGGTGGTGACGATGGGGGCGGAGGGCTCGTACGCGGTGGACGGGCGGACCGGCGAGACGGCGGAGGTCCCCGGGATCACGGTGGACGCGCTGGACCCGACGGGGGCGGGGGACGTCTTCGTGGCGGGCTTCGTCACCGGCACCCTGGCGGGGTGGCCGCTGGCGGACCGGCTGGCCTTCGCGGGCCTGACGGCGGCCCTGTCGGTCCAGGAGTTCGGCGGCTCGCTGTCGGCCCCGGGCTGGCCGGAGGTGGCCCACTGGTGGAGCGCGGCCCCCGAGGCCCTGCGGCCGCGCTACGGGTTCCTGGACGCCCTGGTTCCGCCGGGCACGGAGCCGGCCTCCCGGCGCAGGGCCGTCCCGACGATCGGGTTCCGGCACCCGGCGTAGCGGCGCGGCCCCGGGAGGCCCTCGCAGGGTGCGGGAAAACCCCTCGGGGATGCCGCGGCGGAGTCGTACCCTTGGTATTCCGGAGGTCGTCGATCGGCGCGGCCCCTCAGCAGGAGGTATGTGCAGGCCACAGTGCCGGCCCATGACTCAGACACCCACAGCCCAGACACCGGCGCCGGGGCAGGCGCGAGCCCATTTCACCGTTCCGGCCAGGCATCCGATGGTCGCGGTGCTCGGCTCGGGGGACGCCCTGTTGCGCGTGATCGAGAAGGCCTTCCCGAAGGCCGACATCCATGTTCGGGGCAATCAGGTCAGCGCGATCGGAGACGCGGCGGAAGTCGCCCTGATCCAGCGCCTGTTCGACGAGATGATGCTGGTGCTCCGCACCGGGCAGCCGATGACGGAGGACGCAGTGGAACGCTCGATCGCCATGCTCAAGGCGAGCAGCAACGGCGACGGCCCGGACGAGACGCCGGCAGAGGTGCTCACCCAGAACATCCTCTCCAGCCGCGGCCGCACCATCCGCCCCAAGACCCTCAACCAGAAGCGGTACGTCGACGCGATCGACAAGCATACGATCGTGTTCGGCATCGGCCCCGCCGGTACCGGCAAGACCTACCTCGCCATGGCCAAGGCGGTCCAGGCCCTGCAGTCCAAGCAGGTCAGCCGGATCATCCTGACCCGCCCCGCCGTCGAGGCCGGCGAGCGGCTCGGCTTCCTGCCCGGCACGCTCTTCGACAAGATCGACCCGTACCTGCGCCCGCTGTACGACGCGCTGCACGACATGATCGACCCGGATTCGATCCCGCGGCTCATGGCCGCCGGGACCATCGAGGTGGCCCCGCTCGCGTACATGCGCGGGCGCACGCTCAACGACGCCTTCGTCGTCCTCGACGAGGCTCAGAACACCACCCCCGAGCAGATGAAGATGTTCCTGACCCGCCTCGGCTTCGACTCGAAGATCGTCATCACCGGTGACATCACCCAGGTCGACCTGCTGCCGGGCGGTACCAGGAGTGGTCTCCGCCAGGTCCAGACGATCCTCGAAGGGGTTCCGGACATCCACTTCTCCCGGCTCACGTCCGAGGATGTCGTCCGGCACAAGCTGGTCGGCCGTATCGTCGACGCGTACGAGAAGTACGACGACAGCCAGGACGCCCAGCAGTCCCGGAACGGCTACCAGCGGAAGTAGAACCCAGCGCACCATGTCGATCGACGTCAACAACGAGTCCGGAACCGAGGTCGACGAGCGGGCGATCCTCGACATCGCCCGCTACGCACTCACCCGGATGCGGATCCACCCGCTGTCCGAGCTCTCCGTCATCGTCGTCGACGAGGACGCCATGGAGCAGCTCCACATCCAGTGGATGGACCTGCCCGGCCCCACCGACGTCATGTCCTTCCCGATGGACGAGCTCCGGCCGCCGTCGAAGGACGACGAGGAGCCCCCGCAGGGCCTCCTCGGCGACATCGTGCTCTGCCCCGAGGTGGCGAAGAAGCAGGGCGAGGACGCCCCGACGCAGCATTCCATGGACGAGGAGCTCCAGCTCCTGACCGTCCACGGGGTGCTGCACCTGCTCGGGTACGACCACGAGGAGCCGGACGAGAAGGCCGAGATGTTCGGCCTCCAGGCGGCCATCGTCGACGGCTGGCGCGGTGAGCGCGGCATGACCGGTCCGTCCCCGGCCCCGACCGTCTCGTGACCGCCCCGCAGCTGATCACCGGCGCGGTGCTGCTGGTGGTGGTGGCCTGGTTCGCGGCGTGCGCCGAGTCCGGGATCGCCCGGATCTCCAGCTTCCGCGCCGAGCAGGCCGTACGGGAGGGCCGGCGCGGCAGCGCGAAGCTCGCGCAGGTCGCCGCCGACCCCACCCGCTACCTCAATGTGGCGCTGCTCGTGCGGGTCACCTGCGAGATGGCGGCGGGCGTGCTCGTGACCTACGTCTGCCTCGACGGGTTCGGCGACAACTGGAAGGCACTTCTCGTCGCGATCGCGGTGATGGTGCTCGTGTCCTTCGTGGCCGTCGGGGTCTCCCCGCGCACCATCGGCCGCCAGCACCCCCTCAACACGGCGACGGCGGCCTCGTACGTCCTGGTCCCGCTCGCCCGTGTGATGGGGCCCATTCCGCAGCTGCTGATCCTCATCGGCAACGCGCTCACGCCCGGGAAGGGCTTCCGCAAGGGGCCGTTCGCCTCCGAGGCCGAGCTGCGCGCGATGGTCGACCTGGCGGAGAAGGAGTCGCTGATCGAGGACGAGGAGCGCCGGATGGTGCACCAGGTCTTCGAGCTCGGCGACACCCTGGTGCGCGAGGTGATGGTGCCGCGCACCGACCTGGTCTGCATCGAGCGGTACAAGACGATCCGTCAGGCGACCACGCTGGCGCTTCGGTCGGGTTTCTCGCGCATCCCGGTGACCGGGGAGAACGAGGACGACATAGTCGGGATCGTGTATCTGAAGGACCTGGTCCGCAAGACGCACATCAGCCGGGAGGCGGAGACCGACCTGGTCACGACGGCGATGCGGCCGGCGGTGTTCGTCCCGGACACCAAGAACGCGAGTGATCTGCTGCGCGAGATGCAGCAGGTGCGCAACCACGTGGCCGTGGTCATCGACGAGTACGGCGGCACGGCCGGCATCGTCACCATCGAGGACATCCTTGAGGAGATCGTCGGTGAGATCACCGACGAGTACGACCGCGAGCTCGCGCCCGTCGAGGACCTGGGCGAGGACCGCTACCGGGTGACGGCGCGCCTCGACATCACCGACCTCGGGGAGCTGTTCAAGGTCGAGGACTTCGACGACGAGGACGTGGAGACGGTCGGCGGGCTGCTGGCGAAGGCGCTCGGCCGGGTGCCGATCGCGGGCGCCTCGGCGGTCGTGGAGCTGCCGGACGGGCGGCCGCTGCGGCTGACGGCCGAGTCCCCGGCCGGCCGGCGGAACAAGATCGTGACGGTGCTGGTGGAGCCGATGGCCCCGGCGGCGGGCGAGGGCGGGGAGGGCGAATGACGCCGGCGGAGTTGCGTGCGTTCTGCCTGGGTTTCAACGCGGCGGTGGAGGAGTTCCCGTTCAACGCCGAGACCTCGGTGTTCAAGGTGCTCGGCAAGATGTTCGCGCTCTGCGCGCTGGACGGGGACCCGCTGACCGTGAACCTCAAGTGCGAGCCGGAGCTGGCGGTGCGGCTGAGGGAGGAGCACGAGGCGATCGCGCCGGGCTGGCACATGAACAAGCGGCACTGGAACACGGTGACGGTCGGCGGACTGCCGGACGCGATGGTGCGGGAGCTGATCGAGGACTCGTACGACCTGGTGGTCGCCGGCCTGCCCAGGGCGGAGCGGCTGCGGCTCGACCGGCCGTGAAGCCCGGCCGGCAGTGAAGCCCGGCCGGCAGTGAAGGCGGGGCGGGGTCGTTGCGCGGCCCCGCCGAGGGCTCCCTATGCTTTCGCCCATGACCGACACCACCGGGATCAACCCCGAGGACAGCAAGATCATCACGCTGGCGCGCAGCGCCCGGGCCCGCAACGGGGTGCCCGAGGGCGCGGCGGTACGGGACGAGACGGGCCGTACGTACGTCGCCGGGACGGTGGAGCTGGAGTCCCTCAAGCTGAGCGCGCTGCGGACGGCGGTCGCGATGGCGGTGGCGAGCGGGGCCGAGTCCTTGGAGGCCGCGGCCGTGGTCAGCTCGGCGGAGGCGGTGACTGACGCCGACCTCGCGGCGGTCCGCGACCTCGGCGGCCCTGCCACCCCCGTCCTCCTGGCCGCCCCGGACGGCACCCTCAAGTCCACCACCCCGGCAGGCGCCTGAGTCCGGCGCGGGGGCCGCTGTCAGGCTTCGCGCCAGACCAGGGCGTACCGCCGGAACAGCCTTCGGCGCAGCCGCGCGCCCGGCAGTACGGCCCCGGCCTCGCGGGCGGCTGCCCGGAAGCCCATGCCCGCCGGGCGGGTCGGGGCGGTCGTCGAGGGCGGCCGGGGAGCCGTGCGGCCCTTGTTCTTGATCCAGCCCAGGGCGGCGGCCCCGGCGGCAGCTCCGTCGGCGCGTCACCGACGGCGAACGTCACCGGGGCGCCGGGGATGCCCGGCGGGGTCAGCTCCCGCGCCCGGGCGACGATCGCCGCATCGGCGTCGGTGGCGTGCACCGCCCCGGCCCGGCCGGCAGCCGGGCCAGATCGCCGCTGCCCGAGCCGATGTCCAGGGCCCGGCCGAACCGCCCGGGCAGCTGCCGCAGGATCCAGCGGTGTTAGTGGGCGTTGTGGTCCCACGGGTGAGCGTCGTTGAACCGGTCGATCGCCTCGAAGGCGCGCTGCGTCAGTGCCGTCGTCACACAGCGAGTTGATCATTTCCGCGGCGGCGGATCACCATGGCCATCAGCGCCGCCATCGCGCAGAGCGCGCCCGACGCGTACCAGACCGGGTCGTACGAGCCGAAGGCGTCCCGGGCCAGGCCGCCCAGGAAGGCCACCGCCGCCGCGCCCACCTGGTGCGAGGCCAGGACCCAGCCGAAGACGATCGCGCTGTCCTCCCCATAGTGCTCGCGGCACAGCGCGATGGTCGGCGGGACGGTCGCGACCCAGTCCAGCCCGTAGAAGACGATGAAGAAGACCATCGGCGGGTGCACGGCCGGCGCCAGCAGCACGGGCAGGAACAGCAGCGAGATCCCGCGCAGCGCGTAGTACACCGCCAGCAGGCGGCGCGCCGCGAAGCGGTCCGTGAACCAGCCGGAGGCGATGGTGCCGACCACGTCGAAGACGCCGACCACCGCCAGCAGCCCCGCGGCCGCCGTCACCGGCATGCCGTGGTCGTGCGCCGCCGGTACGAAGTGGGTCTTGACCAGGCCGTTGGTCGAGGCCCCGCAGATCGCGAAGGTGCCCGCCAGCAGCCAGAACGGGCCGGTCCGGGCCGCCTTGGACAGCACCGTCACCGCCCGGCGCGCGGCGCCCGTGGCGGGCGCGGGCTTCTCGGCGTAGGCGCCCCCGTACGGCGCGAGCCCCACGTCCGCCGGGTGGTCGCGCAGCAGCAGACAGACGAACGGGACGACCAGCAGGGCCGCGAGCGAGACCGTCACCGCCGCCGGACGCCAGCCGTGGTGCTCCACCAGCCAGGACAGCAGCGGCAGGAAGATCAGCTGCCCGGAGGCCCCGGCCGCGGTCAGGATCCCGGTGACCAGCCCGCGCCGCGCGGTGAACCAGCGGTTGGTCACCGTCGCCGCGAAGGCCAGCGCCATGGAGCCGCTGCCCAGGCCCACCAGCACGCCCCAGAACAGCACCAGCTGCCAGGACTCCGTCATCCACAGGGTGGCCACCGTGCCGCCGGATATGACCAGCAGGGCCAGGGCCACCACCTTGCGGATGCCGAAGCGGTCCATCAGCGCGGCGGCGAAGGGGGCGGTGAGCCCGTACAGCGCGAGGTTCACCGAGACGGCGAAGCCGATCGTGCCGCGCGACCAGTCGAACTCCTCGTGCAGCGGTTCGATGAGCAGTCCGGGCAGGGAGGCGAAGGCGGCCGCGCCGATGATCGTCACGAAGGCGACGGCCGCGACGAACCAGGCGCGGTGGATGCGTCCCGGGGTGGCCGGAGGCGTGGTCGTGAGGGTGGGGGCGGGGGTGGGGGCTGTCTGCGTCACGCAGAAAGCTTCCGGCAGGGAGGGCTCGTACGACAGTGGCCTGACCGACACCCTTCGATACGATTGGGCCATGGCCCCCCATCGAGTCGTCGTCCTCGCGCTCACCGGGCTGCTGCCCTTCGAGCTCGGCATCCCGCACCGGATCTTCGGCCGCGCCAAGGATCCCGCCGGAGAGCCGCTGTACGAGATCCGCACCTGCGCCCTGGCCCCCGGGCCGGTGCGCACGGACGCCGATTTCGCGGTCCAGGTCGAGCACGGCCCCGAGCTGCTGGCCACGGCCGACACCGTGGTGGTGCCCGCCTCGTACGAGCTGGGGCCGGTGTACGAGGACGGCCGGCTGAGCGGCGAGCTCGCCGCGGCGCTCGCGCACGTCCGGCCCGGTACACGGCTCGTCTCCATCTGCACGGGCGGTTACGTACTGGCCGCCGCCGGTTTCCTGGACGGCCGCCCGGCCACCACCCACTGGGCCCACGCCGAGCACTTCCAGCGGCTCTTCCCGGCCGTACGGGTGGACGCCGACGTGCTCTACACCGACGACGGGGACGTGCTGACCTCGGCCGGGGTCGCCGCCGGCATCGACCTGTGCCTGCACATCGTGCGCCGCGACCACGGCGCGGCCGTCGCCAACGACGTGGCCCGGCGGACCGTCGTACCGCCGCACCGGGACGGCGGGCAGGCGCAGTTCATCGACCGCCCGGTGCCCCAGCCGGAGCTGGCCAGTACGGCGGCGGCCCGCGCATGGGTGATGGACCGGCTGCACGAGCCGGTGCGGCTGGTCGACCTGGCCCGGCAAGAGGCCATGTCGGTACGGACGTTCACCCGCCGGTTCCGGGAGGAGTCGGGGGTCAGCCCGGGCGAGTGGATCGTCGGACAGCGGGTCGAACGGGCCCGGCGGCTGCTGGAGCGGACGGACCTGCCGATGGAACAGGTGGCGCGGGAGGCGGGGTTCGGGACCGCACAGTCGTTGCGCAAGCACGTACAGGCGGCGCTGGGGGTGAGCCCGACGGCGTACCGGCGCACGTTCCGCGCGACGGGCGGGGTGCCGGCGGGGACGGACGCGGCGCCCTGACCGGGGCGGAGGGCATGAGCCTGCCATCTCCTGATGGGCCATCAGGCAATGCCGGGTCCGTGCATTGACTTCTCCCGCCGCCCGCTCGTGAATGGCCCCCTGTCGGCGCGAGGGAACCCAGGGGGTGGGCCGTGCGAACACGGGCGGGCAGCAGGGGATGGCCGGTGGCCGTCGGCATGGCCGTGCTCGCGGCGGCGACCGGCGGTGCGCTGAGCGCGCCCGCCGCCGAGGGGGCCGGGCCGGCTGCCGGGCCCCCGGGACAGGTCGAGTTCCCGACGCACTGCCTGCCAGCGCAGGAAGCCGGTCTTCCGCCCGCCGACGGGCCGACCACGGCCCGGATCACGGCGGACGACCCGGCGCCGGAGGTCGGCGACACGGTCACCGTGACCTACCAGGTGGCCCGGACCCCCGCGGTGAACCCGACCGGCGCCGCTCTCCCGGCCGACGTGCTGACCTCGACCGGGCGGATCCTGCTGGGGGGTGCGCAGAGCGGTGAGGTCACCGTCGTCGGGGCGAAGCGCAGTGATCCCGTCCAGGCAGGTGCCGGCCTGCCCGCCGTCACCATGACCGGCACGTTCACCGTCACCGCGCCCGGCGAGATCACCCTGGCCCCGGGGGGCTACACCCTGCACACCAGTCACCTGCTGGACCTGGACACCACCTGCGCCGCCACCGGGGCCCCGGTGGCCGAACGGCTCACCGCGAGCCCGCTGCCCCTGGCCGACCTCCGGTCGCTCGCGCTCGGCACCGCGTACGGGAAGCCGGGCGCCAGGGTCAAGGTGACCGGAGCCGGCTTCGCCCCGGGCGCGGCCGTGACGGTGGCCGGCCGCGCGGGCGCCGCCGAGACCGCGGACCGGGTGGCGGCCACGGCGGACGAGCACGGCGCGGTCCTGGCGGAGCTGCCCGTCACGGACAGGGCCACGACGGCGGTGGTCGCGTACGAGGGCGCGGCGTGGTCGGCGCAGCGGGGCTCGGGACCGGCGGCGTACACGGTCGTCGACGCGGCGCCGCTGCCGCAGGGGACGCAGAAGGTGACGGCGGTGGTGGAGCCCGGGGCCCTGTCGATGACCCAGGCGGGCGAGGCGATCGTGCTGGGCGCGGTCCCGTACGGGGAGGGCGGCGCGGCCCCCGGCCGGATCGGGACGGTCACGGTCAGGGACACCCGGGGCGGCCCGGCGGGGTGGTCGCTGATCGGAAAGGTCACGGACTTCACGGGCCCGGATGGGGGTAGCCCCGGCGGCAGCCGGGGGAGGGTCCGGATCCCCGGGGCCTCGCTGAGCTGGACCCCGTCCTGCACGGCCGCGGCGGGCAGCCCGAGCCGGTGCGTGCCGGGCAGTGCGGGGGTGGTCGGGCCGGAGGGCGCGGTACTCGCCTCCGTGCCCGGTACGGAGCCGGCGGGCGGGACCTTCACGATCGACGCGACGGTCGCCCTCACGGTCCCCCCGTACACCCCGCCGGGCGCGTATCGGGCGGTCCTGACCCTGACCCTCTCGTGAGATCCGCCGCTGCACGGCGGGTCCCGCTGCGCGGGGCCTTCTCCCCGCCCCGCCCTTCCGCCGTTCGCTGTGGCTGCGCCCCAGACCCCGCGCCGCCTACGCCGCACGGCCCCCGCTCGCGGCCGTGCTCGCGGGCGCCCTCGTCCTCGTCGCGGCAGGCTGGTCGGCGCTGGGAGCCGCATCGGGGAGAATGGCCCGTATGAGCGATCGTTCCCCCGAGTCCACCGGCCCGCACCGTGCGGGCTTCGCCTGCTTCGTCGGCCGCCCCAACGCGGGGAAGTCGACCCTGACCAACGCACTCGTGGGCACCAAGGTCGCGATCACCTCCAACCGGCCGCAGACCACCCGCCACACCGTCCGCGGCATCGTGCACCGCCCCGACGCCCAGCTCGTGCTGGTCGACACCCCCGGTCTGCACAAGCCGCGCACGCTCCTCGGCGAGCGGCTGAACGACGTCGTGCGGACCACCTGGGCCGAGGTCGACGTCATCGGCTTCTGCCTGCCGGCCGACCAGAAGCTCGGCCCCGGCGACAAGTTCATCGCGAAGGAGCTCGCGGGGATCAAGAAGACCCCCAAGATCGCCATCGTGACGAAGACCGACCTCGTCGACTCCAAGGCCCTGGCCGAGCAGCTCCTCGCGATCCACCGGCTCGGCGAGGAGCTCGGCATCACGTGGGCCGAGATCGTCCCCGTCTCGGCGGTCGGCGACGCCCAGGTCCAGCTGCTGGCCGACCTGATCGCGCCGCTGCTGCCGGAGAGCCCGCCGCTGTACCCGGAGGGCGACCTCACCGACGAGCCCGAGATGGTGATGGTCGCGGAGCTGATCCGGGAGGCCGCGCTGGAGGGCGTACGGGACGAGCTCCCGCACTCCATCGCCGTCGTGGTCGAGGAGATGATCCCGCGGGAGAACCGCCCGGCGGACCGCCCGCTGCTGGACATCCACGCGAACGTCTACATCGAGCGGCCCAGCCAGAAGGGCATCATCATCGGCCCGAAGGGCTCCCGGCTGAAGGAGGTCGGAATGAAGTCGCGCAAGCACATCGAGGCACTCCTCGGCACCCCGGTCTTCCTCGACCTGCACGTCAAGGTCGCGAAGGACTGGCAGCGCGACCCCAAGCAGCTGCGCAAGCTCGGCTTCTGATCCTTTCGGCGCGCCGGGCCCCGTCCGGCGGGCTGCCGGGCTGACCTAGCGGAGCCGGCGGACCTTCACCGCGTTGTCCGTGCGGGTCCCGGGCCGGCCGTCAGGCTGGTTCTGGACCCGTTCGTGTTCCTCGGCGAGCAGGAGCTCCCAGCCGCCTTCGGGCAGCTCCAACTGCGCGACGACCTCGTCCGGGGTCGGGAAGTCGGCCTCGGGGCGCGAGTCCTTCTGCCAGGACGGCCACCCGGCATGGCCGGCGATCAGCAGGATCCCGCCGGGGGCCACCGCCGAGGCGGCGCTGCGCAGGATCCGGTCGCGGGGGAAGTCCCCGAACGAGTGCAGGAAGCACGCGGAGACGAGGTCGAACTCCCCGGCGGGGAAGGACTCGGCGAGGTCGTGCCGCTGCCAGTCGATCCGGTCGCCGACGCCCGCGTCGGCGGCGTGCCCGGCGGCCCGCTCCAGGGCCACGCCCGAGATGTCGGTCCCGGTGACCTGCCAGCCCCGGCGGGCCAGCCAGACGGCATCGGCCCCTTCGCCGCAGCCGAGGTCGAGGGCGCGCCCGGGCGCGAGGTCCGCGGCCTCCCGCACCAGGACGGCGTTGGCGTCCCCGCTCCAGATCCGGTCGCTCTCGCGGTAGCGGGAGTCCCAGAACTCCACGCCCACGAACTCGGATGCGGACTCGGATGCGGACGGGGACGAGGACGGGGACGAGGACGGGGACGCGGGGGACGTGTGGTGCTGCCGGTGCTGCGACATGGGGACCTCTTCCGGTACGGGTGCCTGTCCCCTCGATGCTCCGCCCGGCGTCGCCGGGCGGGCAAACATCGTTGCCGTTTCGGCAAAACCCCCGTCTCCGCCGGCGCGGCACGGGGGCCGGTTCCGGCCACCCGTGCCTCAGGCGCCTTCCTTCAGCAGCCGGGAGATCAGCGTCCGCTGCGCCTGTGACAGGTTCGGCTCCCGGCACGAGACCGTCCGCCCGTCGACGGTGATCCGGTACGAGAACCCGTCCCGTACCCGGTCCGACCCCGGGGCGGGCGGGACGGGCTGCAGCGCCAGCCGGGCCAGGGCCTGCCACTCGGCCTCGTCGGGCCGGCCCGAGGTGTCCACCTCGGCCCGGCGCTCGATGCCCGCGAAGCCGCCCGTCCGCACCACCAGAATCCGCATGCCCACCTTTCCGCCACGGATGGGCCGGCTACCCCAGGCCGACCGTCGACCACGCCTTCTGGAGGGCCTGGTGCTCCGCGCCGCCGTCCCCGTACCGGGCCACCGCGGCCGCCACCGACAGCCGGGCGAAGTCCTTGAAGCCGGCGTCCGAGGCCAGCCGGCCGCCGGTCAGGGTGTCGTACCAGATCTGCCCGGCCCGCTCCCACGCCTTGCCGCCGAGTTCGGTCGCCACCAGGTAGAACGCGTGGTTCGGAATACCGGAGTTGATGTGCACCCCGCCGTTGTCCCGGGCGGTGTCCACGTAGCCGTCCATCGTCGCCGGCTGCGGGTCCTTGCCGAGCTCGTCGTCGTCGTACGCCGTGCCCGGCGCCTTCATCGAGCGCAGTGCGACCCCGCTGACGTTCGGTCCCAGCAGCCCGGCCCCGATCAGCCAGTCCGCGTCCGCGGCCGACTGGTCCAGCGAGTACTGCTTGATCAGCGAGCCGAAGACGTCGGACATCGACTCGTTCAGCGCGCCCGACTGCCCGTGGTACTCCAGGTTGGCCGTGTACTGGGTGACCCCGTGGGTGAGCTCGTGCCCGATGACGTCCACGGAGACGGTGAAGTCGAGGAAGAGGTCCCCGTCCCCGTCGCCGAAGACCATCTGCTGCCCGTCCCAGAAGGCGTTGTCGTAGTCCTGGCCGTAGTGGACGCTCGCGTCCAGGGCCAGCCCGGAGTCGTCGATCGAGTGCCGGCCGAAACCCTTCAGGAACAGCTCGTACGTGGCGCCGAGCCCTGCGTACGCACGGTTGACGGTGGCGTCCTTGACCGCCGCGTCGCCCTCGCCGCGCACCTTCTTCCCGGGCAGCCGGGTGCGGTGCTGCGCGTCGTAGATGGTCCGGCGGGGCTCGTCGGAGACGGGCGTCCCCAGCGTGGGGGCGATCCCGCGGACGGTGGTGACCCGCCGCCGGGTGCGCAGGAGGGCGTCCTGTTCGAGGGTGCGCTGGGCGGCGTCGGCGCGCCGGGTGTCCTCGGACCGGGCGATCTTGTCGAGCAGGTGGGGCGGAACCACCGTGCAGAAGACGGGGTGGTGGTGAGCGTGGGAGGCATCCATCCCGGCAATGTGGCAGTGAGTCATCTCGGTGTCACTACCTGCAACCATGATTCATTCAGTTGTCTGAAAGTCGTCACGCCGCGTTGACGACTCGACCGAACCTGTAATGGAGGATCGAGGCGTAGCTCACATTCGGTACAAATCGGACACTGCGGTCTTGCATACTGAACAAGTCCTCGCGTCACGGCGCGGCTCGGCTAGGCTCGGCCCATCATGCGTTTCGGGCTGCTTCTCCTTAGCTGCCGCGGCGAGGGTCTGTAGTCGTAGGCCGACACCCTCCCCGCGGAGATCGGTGTTGCGGTTTTTACGACCGCCGTCGGCCGTCCCAGCGAACTACACGCGGACACGCGAGGAGCCCAGCGCCATGAGCCAGCAGCCTTTTGTCGGTCGCCCCACGCCCATCACGAACGCGACCCACACCCAGCAGTCCTCCGGGATGCCGATCCACAAGTACGGCCAGTACGAGCAGGTGGACATCCCGGACCGCACCTGGCCGGACGCCCGTGTCACCAAGGCTCCCCGCTGGCTCTCCACCGACCTGCGCGACGGCAACCAGTCGCTGATCGACCCGATGACCCCCGCCCGCAAGCGCGAGATGTTCGACCTGCTGGTGCGCATGGGCTACAAAGAGATCGAGGTCGGCTTCCCGTCCTCCGGCGAGACCGACTTCGCCTTCGTGCGCTCCATCATCGAAGAGGGCGCGATCCCGGACGACGTCACCATCTCCGTGCTGACCCAGGCCCGCGAGGACCTGATCGAGCGGACCGTCGAGTCGCTGGTCGGCGCCAAGCGCGCCACCGTGCACCTGTACAACGCGACCGCCCCGACCTTCCGCCGGGTCGTCTTCCGCGGCTCCAAGGAGCAGATCAAGCAGATCGCCGTCGACGGCACCCGCCTGGTGATGGAGTACGCCGGGAAGCTGCTGGGCCCGGAGACCGTCTTCGGCTACCAGTACAGCCCGGAGATCTTCACCGACACCGAGCTGGACTTCGCCCTGGAGGTCTGCGAGGCCGTCTGCGACGTCTGGCAGCCGGCCGAGAGCCGCGAGATCATCCTGAACCTGCCGGCCACCGTGGAGCGCTCGACGCCGTCCACGCACGCGGACCGCTTCGAGTGGATGGCCCGCAACCTGACCCGCCGCGAGCACGTCTGCATCTCCGTGCACCCGCACAACGACCGCGGCACCGCCGTCGCCGCCGCCGAGCTGGCCCTGATGGCCGGCGCCGACCGCATCGAAGGCTGCCTGTTCGGTCAGGGCGAGCGCACCGGCAACGTCGACCTGATCACGCTGGGCATGAACCTGTTCTCGCAGGGCATCGACCCGCAGATCGACTTCTCGCAGATCGACGAGATCCGTCGCACCAGCGAGTACTGCAACCAGATGCCGGTCCACCCGCGCCACCCCTACGCGGGCGACCTGGTCTACACGGCCTTCTCCGGCTCCCACCAGGACGCCATCAAGAAGGGCTTCGACGCCATGGAGGCCGACGCGGCCGCCCGGGGCAAGACGGTCGACGAGATCGAGTGGGCCGTCCCGTACCTGCCGATCGACCCGAAGGACGTCGGCCGCTCCTACGAGGCGGTCATCCGCGTCAACTCGCAGTCCGGCAAGGGCGGCATCGCGTACGTCCTGAAGAACGACCACAAGCTGGACCTGCCGCGCCGCATGCAGATCGAGTTCTCGCGGATCATCCAGGCCAAGACCGATGCCGAGGGCGGCGAGGTCACGCCGAAGGCGATCTGGGACATCTTCGCGGACGAGTACCTGCCCAACCCCGAGAATGCTGCGGCTCAATGGGGTCGCATCCAGCTGCGCTCCGGCTCGACCGCCACCGACAAGGACGGCACCGACACGCTGACCGTCGAGGCCGTCGTGGACGGCGTGGAGACGGTCCTGAACGGCACCGGCAACGGCCCGATCTCGGCTTTCTTCGACGCGCTGGCCGGCATCGGCGTCGACGCCCGCCTGCTGGACTACACCGAGCACACGATGAGCGAGGGCGCCTCCGCCGTCGCCGCCTCGTACATCGAGTGCGCGATCGACGGCCGCGTCCTGTGGGGCATCGGCATCGACGCCAACACCACCCGTGCCTCCCTGAAGGCGGTCATCTCCGCCGTCAACCGCGCGGGCCGCTGACCCGTCACTCCCTCGTGGCCCCGCCCCTCCGACCGGAGGAGCGGGGCCACTGCGTTCAGCGGGCCAGGTAGCCGCCGTCCACCGGCAGGACCACGCCCGTCACGAACGAGGCCGCGTCCGAGGCCAGGAAGGCGATGACCCGGGCCACCTCCTCCGGCTCGCCGAGCCGGCCCATCGGATGGGCCGCGGAGACCTCCGCCAGGTACTCCGGGCCGCCCGGCTCGTCCTTCAGCGCCAGCACCCGCTCCGTACGGATGGTGCCCGGGGCCACCGCGTTGACCCGGATCCCGTGTGCCGCCCACTCCACCGCCAGGTGCTTGGTCAGCCCCGACGCCACGAACTTCGCCGGCCCGTACGCCGCCTGCCGGGCCTGCCCGGCGACCCCCGAGACCGAGGACACGCAGACCAGCGCCCCGCCGGGGTCGGGCTGCGACAGCATCGCCGCGATGGCGTACTTGCAGGTCAGGAACATTCCCCGGCCGTCGATCGCCATGACCCGGTCCCAGTCGTCCGGGCTGGTCTCCCGTACATCCGAAAGAGGGATCACTCCGGCGTTCGCCACGGCGACGTCGAGCCGTCCGTACGCCCCGAGCGCGGCCTCGACCATCGCGCTGTTGGCCTCCGGATCGGAGACGTCACCGGCCGCGACCGTGATGTCGTACCCCTCCTCGGCCAGTTCCGTACGCAGTTCCGCGACGCCAGGGCCATTGATGTCGGCCGCGGTCACGAAGGCGCCGGAGCGGGCCAGCAGCCGGGCGGTGGCCCGGCCGATCCCGCTCGCCGCGCCCGTGACCAGACAGGATTTCTCGTTCACGCGGGGAGCGTAGGGAAAGTCCGGCGTCCACATGCGCGGCGGCGGGGACGCAGACCGGCCAAGTGCGCGCGGCGGCACATGTTGTCTTGTCACACGACTGACGCTTCCTCACCGATGTGGCTAACATCACGCCAACCCGGCGATGCTGCCTGGGGTTCCCGCCCGTGCCCGCAGGGCCACGGGGGAGTTACGGAGGTGCGACGTGCTGCCAGTTCGGGGTGGGGACGGCCGGAAGGTGACGGTCTGGGGCATCCGTACCACCTGGAGCACCGTGGGCGACGGGGAGTTCTTCTGCCCCGGCTGCGGTGGCGACCGCAACTACCGCCGCCGCACCGGGCGCCGCCGGTTCACCGTCCTCGGCGTCCCGCTGCTGCCGCGCGGACAGGCGGGGCCCGTCATCGAGTGCCAGGGCTGCCGGGAGCGCTTCGAGACCGAGGTCCTCGACCACCTGACCACCACCCGCTTCTCGGCGATGCTGCGCGACGCCGTGCACACCGTGACGCTGGCCGTGCTCGCGGCGGGCGGGACCGCCTCGCGCGGCGCGCTGGAGGCCGCCGTGTCGGCCGTACGGACCGCGGGCTTCCAGGACTGCACAGAGGAGCAGCTGGAGTCCCTGGTGGAGGCGCTGGCCACCGACGAGGGCCGGCTCGGGCTGTACGACGGGCCCGAGTGCTGCGGCGCCGCGCTGGCCATCGAGCTCCACGAGGCGCTGGAACCGCTGGCGCCGCACCTGGCCGCAACCGGGCGGGAATCGATTCTGCTCCAGGGCGCGAGGATCGCCCTCGCCGACGGCCCGTACACCCCGGCCGAGCGCGAGGTGCTCGCCACGGTGGGCGCCGCACTGCGGATCGCCTCCGACGAGGTGACCCGCCTCCTGTCGGCCGTACGGGCGCCGTAGCCCCTCTGCCGGGCCAGGTGCGCCGCGCAGCCGCCCGGGGCCCGGCGGACGGTTTCCGCGCGCCTCGCGTGAGGTGAGGGCCGGGCGCGGGATGCGGTCGCCGTGCGCGCCGGCGGGGAGCCCGGCGCTGCCGGCGCCGTTCCGCGGGCCGCTACGGCCCCCAGTGGCATCGATTCGGCCAAAACGCGGCGACTTCGGTGATCGTCATCCCGGAGGGCGCCGTCTTGCCCGGGCGTGTGAACCACCCCCCCCGGAGCCGTTCCCGACGGTGTCCGAGGCGGCTGCCGCGATCGTGGTGGCGGCGGCCGTGCGCGGCTCATCCGGACCGGTTCCCACCGCCCCACCCACCCGCAAAACCGCCTGAAACGGCCTCGATCGAGGTAACAATCCGGCCTCGCGCGTCCGAATCCGTGTCCCGCGCACGCTGCGCGAAGGGGGGATCTGTGCGCTCCGGACTCGGTTGATCCACCAATTGGACACCCGGAGGGGAAGTCTCGGGTTTGCGTCGCCGAACCACGCAAAGTCCGTATGGGCAGGTCGCAGGCCGTGGATTCGCTGCCGGGTAACGGGAGGGGGTCCCTCCGAAGGGTTTCGGCCATACGCCGTTGCGGCGGCATCCGCCACCGGAGAAACCTACAGATCCAGCATCCCCAGGCGTCAACACTTTGTGGAAGTCGACGATACCTGTGAGCGCCCCCACAGGCGTTCAATTCCGGTCACACGACGAGACGCCGCCAGTAACACAGCGGGGCTTCGATTCACGTGAACGCACTGACAACCCCGGCGGATCAACGGGATAGCGACCCACTCCGGCCGGGGACAACCAGATTCCTCTCGATTACCTACCTCTTGAAGGGCAAGGCAGAGATGGCACGTGTCGCCGCCCGGCTCACCGGCAACGGAGAGCCCAGCACGCACCCGGTGGACGAGGTGCTCCCCCTCCCCAAGCTCGCGCTGTACGGCTTCCAGCACGTACTCGCGTTCTACGCCGGTGCGGTGATCGTCCCGATCATCGTGGGCGGTGCCCTCGGCCTGACCACCGAGCAGCTGGTCTACCTGATCAACGCAGACCTGTTCACCTGCGGTATCGCCTCGATCATCCAGGCGTGGGGCATCGGCCGGATCGGCGCGCGCCTGCCGCTGATCCAAGGTGTCACCTTCACCGCGGTGTCCCCGATGATCGCCATCGGTCTCGGAGCGGGCGGCGGGACGGCAGGCCTTCTCGTCATCTACGGCGCGGTGATCACGGCCGGCATCGCCACCTTCGCCTTCGCCTGGCTGCCCCCCAAGGCGTTCCGGGCCGTCATGAGGCTCTTCCCGCCGGTCGTCACCGGAACGGTGATCACCGTCCTCGGCATCGTGCTGATCCCCGTCGGCCTCAACGATGCCGCGGGAGGCCTCGGCAGCCCCGGTTTCGGCGACCCGAAGAACTTCGCGTACGCCGGCGGCACGATGCTCTTCATCCTCGTCCTGATGAAGCTCGGCAAGCCCTTCCTCTCCAGCATCGCCATCCTGCTCGGCCTGGTCGGCGGCACCACCGTCGCCTTCCTGCTGGGCGATGCCAAGTTCGGCGACGTGAGCAACTCCGACTGGATCGGCGTCACCACCCCGTTCCACTACGGAGCACCGAAGTTCGCCTGGTTCCCGATCCTGCTGATGCTCATCGTCATGCTGATCACCATGGTCGAGACGACCGGTGACACGTACGCCGTCGGCGACATCGTCGGCAAGGACATCGACAGCGAAACCGTGGCCCGTGCCCTGCGCGCCGACGGCGCCGCGACCGCCCTCGGCGGAATCCTCAACTCCTTCCCCTACGTGGCCTTCGCCGAGAACGTCGGCCTGGTCCGCATGACCAAGGTCAAGAGCCGGTTCGTCGTGGTCGCCGCGGGCGTCTTCATGATCGCGCTCGGGCTGATCCCCAAGGCCGCCGCGATCGTCGCCGCGGTCCCCCACGGAGTGCTCGGCGGCGCGGCCACGGTGATGTTCGCGATGGTGGCCCTGGCAGGCATCCAGACCCTGGCCAAGGTCGACCTCAAGGAGGAGAAGAACGCCCTCGTCGTGGGTGTCTCCCTGGCCTTCGCACTGCTCCCCGCCACCGTCCCGGTGCTCTTCAAGGACCACATGGACGCGGACCTCTCCTCGCTCCTCAACAGCGGTGTGACGCTCGGTGCCACGGCCGCGATCGTGCTCAACCTGATCTTCAACGGCCTGGCCAAGGACGATGCGCACGGCGCCGCACCGGTCGCGGTGCCGGCCCAGGCGGCGGCACCGGCCGAGGAGGCGGCACCGGCCGAGGAGGCGGCACCGGCCGAGGAGGCGGCACCGGCCGAGGCCGAGACGGTGGCCGAGGCCACGGTCGGCGCCGCCGTGACCGCGGCGGTCGCCGGAGCCGCGACAGCAGACGCGGACGAGGAGGCCGCGCCCGCCTCCTGACCCTCCCAAGGGGTGACGGCCCTCCGTCCGGACACGAGTCCGGGCGGGGGGCCGTCGCTGTCAGCGCACCAGGCGACAATGGGCGCATGAGTCTGTTCCGCGACGACGGCATCGTGCTGCGCACCCAGAAGCTGGGTGAGGCGGACCGCATCATCACGCTGCTCACCCGGGGGCACGGCCGGGTACGGGCCGTCGCCCGCGGGGTGCGGCGTACGAAGTCCAAGTTCGGCGCCGGGCTGGAACCTTTCTCCCACGCCGACGTGCAGTTCTTCGCCCGGGGCAGCGAGCTGGTCGGCCGCAGCCTCCCGCTCTGCACCCAGACCGAGATCATCGCCCCGTACGGCAACGGCATCGTCACCGACTACGCCCGCTACACCGCCGGCACCGCGATGCTGGAGACCGCTGAGCGGTTCACCGAGAACGAGGGCGAACCCGCGGTACAGCAGTACCTGCTGCTGATCGGCGCCCTGCGCACGCTCTCGCGCGGCGAGCACGAGCCGAACCTCATCCTCGACGCGTTCCTGCTGCGCTCGCTCGCCGTCAACGGCTACGCGCCCAGTTTCACGGACTGCGCGAAGTGCGGGATCCACGGCCCCAACCGGCACTTCTCCGTCTCCGCGGGCGGGGTCGTCTGCGGGGACTGCCGGGTGGCCGGCAGCGTCGTACCCTCATCGGAGGCCATCGCCCTGCTCAGCGCGCTGCTGACGGGCGACTGGGGGCATGCGGACGCCTGCGAGGCGCGGTACGTGCGGGAGGGCAGCGGGCTCGTCTCCGCCTATTTGCACTGGCATCTGGAGCGCGGGCTACGCTCCTTGCGATACGTCGAGAAATAGGAGCTGGGCACATGGCACGACGCGGGATTCTGGGACGCTCTCGCCGCGAGTACAAGGTTCCCGAGCCGCACCCGTCCGGTGAGCGCCCGCCGAAGATCCCCGGCGAGCTCGTCCCGAACCACGTCGCGGTGGTCATGGACGGCAACGGCCGCTGGGCCAAGGAGCGCGGCCTGCCGCGCACCGAGGGCCACAAGGTCGGCGAGGGCGTCGTGCTCGACGTGCTCAAGGGCTGTCTGGAGATGGGCGTCAAGAACCTCTCCCTGTACGCGTTCTCGACGGAGAACTGGAAGCGCTCGCCCGACGAGGTCCGCTTCCTCATGAACTTCAACCGCGACGTCATCCGGCGCCGCCGCGACGAGATGAACGAGCTGGGCATCCGGATCCGCTGGGTCGGCCGCATGCCGAAGATGTGGAAGTCGGTCGTCCAGGAGCTCCAGGTCGCGCAGGAGCAGACCGTCGACAACGACGCGATGACCCTGTATTTCTGCGTGAACTACGGCGGCCGCGCGGAGATCGCGGACGCGGCGCAGGCGATCGCCCGCGACGTGGCCGCGGGCAAGCTGGACCCGTCGAAGGTCAACGAGAAGACCTTCGCCAAGTACATGTACTACCCGGACATGCCGGACGTGGACCTCTTCCTGCGGCCGAGCGGCGAGCAGCGCACCTCCAACTACCTGCTCTGGCAGAGCGCGTACGCGGAGATGGTCTTCCAGGACGTGCTGTGGCCGGACTTCGACCGCCGCAACCTCTGGGCGGCCTGCCTGGAGTACGCCCAGCGCGACCGCCGCTTCGGCGGCGCCGTCCCGAACCAGGCCGAGCCCACCGCCTGATCGGCACCCCGGTCCCGGACCGCACCCGGCGGCGCCGCCCGCTGCCGGGTGCGCGGTCACCGGCCGGAACCGGCCCGGCCGGTAGGGTTCGTGTCATGGACATGAAAGATGGGGAGGCGCCCCCGGCCGCGCAGGCCGTGGAGCTCGTCTACAGGACCACCACGGCGGACATCGCGCAGGCGATCCGGGTCCGGGACGCGAACACGGCTGCGGGGCGCCGCAGGCGCTGGCTGTTCCCGCTCACGGGAGCACTGGCGCTGCTGCTGGCCGTCCAGGCGATCGCGGAGGAGGGCCGCTTCGGCCCCAGGGCGGCCGGATTCACGGCCGGTGCCGTGGTGCTCTGGACCTTCGTGCTGTTCGGCCACCGGCTCCAGGCGCGCGCTTTCGCCGGGCTGCTGGAGAAGGCTGGGGAGACCCGGACGGTGGTGGACGGATCCGGGCTCGTGGTGCGGACGGCTGCTGCCGAGAGCCGTACCGGCTGGTCCGCGCAGCCGACGTACGCGGAGACGCGGGACGCGTTCGTCATGCTCAGCGACGACAAGGCAGCCGTGTGCATGACGGTGCTGCCCAAGCGAGGCGTCCAGGACCCCGCCGACGTCGACCGGCTGCGGGCGGTCCTGGACGTGAACCTGCGGCGGCTCTAGGTCGTCTCTTTCGGATCTTGGCGGCGCGGTTCAGCCAAGATCCGGAAGAGACGGCCTAGGCGCCGGGGCCGGCGCAGTCGGCGCAGGTGCCGAAGATCTCCACCGTGTGGGCGACGTTCACGTAGCCGTGTTCGGCGGCGACGGACTCCGCCCACTTCTCCACCGCCGGGCCCTCCACCTCGACCGCCTTGCCGCATGTGCGGCAGACCAGGTGATGGTGGTGGTCCCCGGTGGAGCAGCGCCGGTAGACCGACTCGCCGTCGCTGGTGCGCAGCACGTCGACCTCGCCGGCGTCGGCGAGGGACTGGAGGGTGCGGTACACGGTGGTCAGGCCCACGGAGTCACCGCGGTGCTTCAGCATGTCGTGCAGCTCCTGGGCGCTGCGGAACTCGTCCACCTCGTCCAGTGCCGCCGCGACGGCTGCCCGCTGCCGGGTGGACCGTCCTCGTACTGGCGCGGTGTTCATCTCGCCAGGCGCAGTCGCCACCGGTTCCTCCTCGTATCGGCCTCGGCCCATTGTGCCAGGAGGCCGTAGCTCCTAGACCTTCACATCATCGCGCGTGCAGACCTCTTCGGGGGCGCGGGCCGCATTCGCCCGGCGCCGGGCCAGGGGCGTCGACAGGGCCGTCATGACCATGAAGACGCCGATCGCGAGCAGCACGATCGTGCCACCGGAGGGGGCGTCGATGTAGTACGTGGCGACCGTGCCGGAGAGCGAGACCAGCACGCCGATCCCCATGGCCACCGACAGGGTGGCCGTGAAGCCGCGGGTGACGCGCTGCGCCGCCGCGACCGGGATCACCATCATGGCGCTGACCAGCAGCAGGCCGACGATCCGCATGGCCACGGTCACGGTGACGGCGGCGGTGACCGCGATCAGCAGGTTCAGCAGGCGCACCGGCAGGCCGGTGACCCGGGCGAACTCCTCGTCCTGGCACACGGCAAACAGCTGGCGCCGCAGGCCCAGCGTCACGGCGATCACGAACGCGGCGAGGATCACGACCGCGGTGACGTCCTCGGCGGAGACCGTGGTGATCGACCCGAAGAGGTAGCTGGTCAGATTGGCCGTCGAGCCGCCCGGAGCCAGGTTGATGATCATTACGCCGCCGGCCAGGCCGCCGTAGAACAGCATGGCGAGCGCGATGTCGCCGCTGGTCTTGCCTCGGGAGCGGATCAGCTCCATGCCGACCGCGCCGAGGACGGCGACCAGGGTCGCCATCCACACCGGGCTCGCGTTCAGCAGGAAGCCGAGGGCGACGCCGGTCATGGCCACGTGCCCGATGCCGTCGCCCATGACCGCCTGGCGGCGCTGGACGAGGTACGTGCCGATGGCGGGGGCGGTGACACCGACCAGGACGGCCGCGAGCAGGGCCCGCTGCATGAAGGCGTAGGTGAAGAGGTCCATCAGCTCAGCAGTCCCGTCCGCAGGGGCTCGGCGTCGTGCGCCGCGTGGGGGTGTACGTGGTCGTGGCCGGGCAGGGCGTGCTGCCCCACGGCCTCCGGGGGCGGGCCGTCGTGGACGACGCAGCCGTCGCGCAGGACGACGGCGCGGCCGATCAGCGGCTCCAGCGGGCCCAGCTCGTGCAGGACGAGCAGGACGGTCGAACCGGCGGTGACCTGCTCGCGCAGCGCGTTCGCGAGGACTTCCTGGTTGGCGAGGTCCACACCGGCCATCGGCTCGTCCATGATCAGCAGCTCGGGCTCCACGGCGAGCGCCCGCGCGATGAGCACGCGCTGGTGCTGCCCGCCGGAGAGGGCGTTCACCGAGGCGTCGGCGTACCCGCCCATGTCGACGAGGGCCAGGGCCCGCTCGACGGCCGCCTTGTCGGCCTTGCGCAGGACGCCGAAGCGGGAGCGGGCGAGCCGGCCGGAGGAGACGACCTCGCGGACGGTGGCCGGGACGCCGCTGGCGGCGGTGGTGCGCTGGGGAACGTAGCCGATGCGCGACCAGGCGCGGAAGCGCTTGAGGTCCGTGCCGAACAGCGCCAGCTCGCCGCCGGAGAGCGGGACCTGGCCGACGACGGCGCGAACGGCCGTGGACTTGCCGGACCCGTTCGCGCCGAGCAGGGCGACGACCTCGCCGCGCCGGACGGAGAGGTCGACCCCGCGCAGCACGGGGCGCGAGCCGAGCGAGGCCGTGGCCCCGCGCAGGGATATGACGGGTTGGTCCGCTGCCTCGGCGGGCTTGGATTCCATGGCGTGCGCCTCCGTTACTGCCATCACTTGCTACCGAGCGCCTTCTGCAGGTTCTTCAGGTTGGACCGCATGACCTCGAAGTAGTCAGCGCCCTGGGACTTGTCCGAGATGCCTTCGAGCGGGTCGAGGACGTCGGTCTTCAGACCCGTGTCGGCGGCGAGCGTTCTGGCCGTCTTGTCGCTGGCCAGGGCCTCGAAGAACACGGTCGAGACATTCTCCTTCTGCGCGAGGGCCTGGAGCTCCTTCATCCGGGCCGGGCTCGGCTCGGACTCGGGGTCGACACCGGAGATGCCCTCCTGGTCGAGGCCGTAGCGCTCGGCGAGGTAGCCGAAGGCGGAGTGCGTGGTGATGAAGGTCCTGGACGCAGTGTTCCCCAGGCCGCCCTTGAACTCCGCGTCCAGCGCGTCCAGCTTGCCGACCAGCTCGCCGGTGTTCTTCCGGTAGTCCGCCGCGTGGCCGGGGTCGGCCTTCTCCAGTGCTGCGCCGACGCCCTTGGCGACCTCGGCGTACTTCACCGGGTCGAGCCAGATGTGCGGGTCCTTGCCCGCCTCGCCGTGGCCGTGGTCGTGGCCCTCCTCGCCCTCGTGGCCGTGGTCGTGGCCGGAGGAGCCGTGGACCTCCAGCTCGGTGAGGGCGGCGGCGTCGACGACGTGCTTCACGCCGGACTGGGTGACGGCCTTGTCGACGGCGGGCTGGAGGCCCTTGAGGTAGAGGACCACGTCGGACTGTTCGAGCTGCCCCGTCTGCTTCGGGGTGATCTCCAGGTCGTGCGGTTCGACGCCCGTCTTGGTCAGGGTGGCGACCTTCACGTGATCCTTGCCGATCTGCTCGGCGAGGAACTGCATCGGGTAGAACGACGACATGACGCCGAGCCTGCCGTCCTTGCCGCCGCCGGCAGCGGAGGCTCCGGAGCAGGCGGTGAGGGCCGTGGCGGCGAGGGCGACGGCTCCGGCGAGGGCGGCGGCGGGTATGAGGCGTCGTGCGTTCATGACATCCATTTTCATCAAAGATGGAAACGGTTGTCAAAAACCCTGGTGGAGAGCCCCGGGGAGGGCCGCGAAGGGGGATCCGATTTGAAAGGGGGGGTGCGGGCGCCGGTAATCTTGAGTCTTCGCCGTTCGTCCTCGTAATGAAGAGAGCACCGTGGCCGCCGACAAGATCGAGACCATCGTCAGCCTCAGCAAGCGCCGTGGCTTCGTTTTCCCGTGCAGTGAGATCTACGGCGGCTCCAAGGCCGCCTGGGATTACGGTCCGCTCGGTGTCGAGCTCAAGGAGAACATCAAGCGCCAGTGGTGGAAGGCGATGGTCACCGGGCGTGAGGACATCGTCGGCATCGACTCCTCCGTGATCCTGGCCCCCGAGGTCTGGGTGGCCTCCGGCCACGTCGCGACCTTCTCCGACCCGCTCACCGAGTGCACCTCCTGCCACAAGCGCCACCGCGCCGACCACCTGGAGGAGGCGTACGAGGCCAAGCACGGCCGTCTGCCCGAGAACGGCCTTGCCGACATCAACTGCCCCAACTGTGGTGTGAAGGGCCAGTTCACCGAGCCCAAGCAGTTCTCCGGCATGCTGGAGACCCACCTCGGCCCGACCCAGGACACCGGCTCGAAGGCGTACCTGCGCCCCGAGACCGCCCAGGGCATCTTCACCAACTTCGCCCAGGTGCAGACCGCCTCGCGCAAGAAGCCCCCGTTCGGCATCGCGCAGATGGGCAAGTCCTTCCGCAACGAGATCACTCCGGGCAACTTCATCTTCCGCACGCGCGAGTTCGAGCAGATGGAGATGGAGTTCTTCGTCAAGCCGGGCGAGGACGAGCAGTGGCAGGAGTACTGGATGGCCGAGCGGTGGAACTGGTACCGCGACCTCGGCATCCGCGAGGAGAACATCCGCTGGTACGAGCACCCGAAGGAGAAGCTGTCCCACTACTCGAAGCGCACCGCCGACATCGAGTACCGCTTCAACTTCGGCGGCAACGAGTTCTCCGAGCTGGAAGGTGTGGCCAACCGCACCGACTTCGACCTCAAGGCGCACTCCGCCGCCTCGGGCCAGGACCTCACCTTCTTCGACCAGGAAGCCGGTGAGCGCTACACCCCGTACGTCATCGAGCCGGCGGCCGGCGTCAACCGCGCCATGCTCGCCTTCATGCTCGACGCGTTCAACGAGGACGAGGCCCCGAACGCCAAGGGCGTCATGGAGAAGCGCACCGTGATGCGCTTCGACCCGCGCCTGGCCCCGATCAAGGTCGCCGTCCTGCCGCTGTCCCGCAACCAGCAGCTGTCGCCGAAGGCCAAGGGCCTCGCCGCCGACCTGCGCAAGAACTGGAACATCGAGTTCGACGACGCGGGCGCCATCGGCCGCCGCTACCGCCGCCAGGACGAGATCGGCACGCCGTTCTGCGTCACCGTCGACTTCGACACCCTGGACGACAACGCGGTGACCGTGCGCGAGCGCGACACGATGAAGCAGGAGCGCGTCTCCCTGGACCAGATCCAGAGCTACCTCGGCAGCCGCCTGCTCGGCTGCTAGGACCCGGTCCGGCCGTACGAAGACCGGTGGCCCGGTGCGCGGATCGCGCACCGGGCCACCGGTCTTTTCGCGTGTGCCGCGGGCGGCCTGGTCAGGCCGCGGAGCCCGCGGCCTGACTTGCCGCGGCGGCCGTCGCGGCGGCCCGCTTCGCGCCCTCCGCCTTGGTGCGCTTGACGAAGCGGACCGTCCAGAGGGCCAGGCCGCCGAGCGTCCCGTAGATCATGAACGGGCTGAGGGTCACCATGGTGGAGGTGCTCAGCACGTACGACAGGACGATCCGGACCGCCGCCTCGATGAGGTAGACCACGCCCCAGACCAGGGTCATGCGGCGCTGGGCGTTGCGGAAACCCTCGAACTGCCACAGGCCGTTGTAGTAGGCCACGCCTGCCGGGGTGCCGTCCGTGCCGAACTTCCGGCCGAAGTAGAACATCAGCGGACGCGGCGCGAGCAGCGTGGCCAGGCACAGGAGCCCGAACAGCCCCGTGACGGCAGAGTCCTTGACCAGCAGGGCCCGGGTGGACTGGGCGCCGACGAGGGAGACCGCGGCAGTGATCACCAGGAACACCAGGGTGACGATCGCGAACTCGTCGAGCTTGCGCCGCCAGGCCACCATGATGGCGCTGTCGAGCACCGGCCAGGCGCCACTGACCAGCAGCGCCGAGGCCTCGCTCCAGCCGTGGTCGTCGACGAGCGTGTTGTAAGTGAGGATCGGCGCGACCACGCTGAGGGCGATGGTGAGGATCAAGCCGATCGCGGCGGCTCCGCCGGAGCGCGCGGGAGGTGAGGGCTGGACTGCTGCCGTGGACAAGGTTCCCCCTGGAACGTACCTGAGTAGTGCGGTAAGGGGACCGTAAGGAACTGTCACTGACATGTACAAGTCGGCCTGGCTCAAAATGATCACCAAGCCGTCCGGAGTGCCTAGTTCCGGATAACGGGTTGCGCTGCAAGGCCAGTTCAGGCGCGCAGGCCTCTGATGACGAGCGCGACGACCGCCTCGAACTCCGTGGTGATCGTGGGGGAGAGCCACTCCGCCGCGTACTGGGGATCATGGAACCGGCCCGTGGCGTCGAAGACGGCGCGCGCGGCGGCCGGTACGTCGGCCGCGGCCAGGGTGCCGGCGGCAACACCCTCGGCGATGATCCGGGCCAGCTGGTCGATCAGCTCCGTCAGGTGGACGTCGACCACCCCGCTGTTTTCGGCGAGCAGCACCGTGTACGTCGCGAACAGCTCCGGGTCGTCGCCCGCCTTGTGGCGCTTGGCCTCGAAGAGGGCCTCCAGCCAGGACTCCAGCTTGGTGGGGGCGGCCTCGTCCGGGGCGGAGGCGATCCCCTCCAGCATGACCACGCTCTTGGCGAGCCAGCGGTCCGTGACGGCCTCGCGCAGCGCCGCCTTCGACGGGAAGTGCCGGTACACGCTGCCGTGGCTGACGCCCAGGGCGCGGGCCACGTCCACCACGGTCGCCTTGGTCGGGCCGAAGCGGCGCAGCACCTCCTCGGTGGTCTCAAGGATGCGCTCGGGTGTCAGGGGCTCGGCGGCAGCGGGGGGCATGGGTACGACCGTACCGCCCGCTCAGTGCTCGCTGTCCAGGTGGGCCATCTGAGCTGCCGGGTACCGGTCGCCGGCCGCGGCTCCCGCCGGGACCGCCTCCTCGATCGCCGCAAGGTCCGCAGGGGTCAGCTCCACATCCATGGCACCCAGTGCCTCGGAGAGTCTGTCGCGGCGGCGGGCGCCCACCAGCGGCACGATGTCCTCGCCTCGCGAGAGCACCCAGGCGATGGCGGTCTGGGCCACGCTGACCCCCTTGTCCTCCGCCACCTTGCGCAGGGCGTCGACCAGGTCGAGGTTGTGCTGGAGGTTCTCGCCCTGGAAGCGGGGGCTCATGCCGCGGAAGTCGCCCGGTGCCAGCTCGCGGTCGCGGCTGAAGTGCCCGCTGATCAGGCCGCGGCTCAGCACCCCGTACGCAGTGACCCCGATGCCCAGCTCGCGGGCGGTCGGCAGGATCTCCTGCTCGATGCCGCGGGAGATGAGCGAGTACTCGATCTGGAGGTCCGCGATCGGGGCCACGGCCGCGGCCCGGCGCAGGGTGTCCGCGCCGACCTCGGAGAGGCCGATGTGCCGCACGTGCCCGGCTTCGACGGCCTCGGCGATCGCGCCGACGGTCTCCTCGATCGGGACGGCCGGGTCGACGCGCGCGATCCGGTAGATGTCGATGTGGTCCCGGCCCAGCCGCTGGAGCGAGTAGGCCAGGAAGTTCCTGACGGCATCGGGGCGGCCGTCGTAGCCGGCGAATCCGCCCTCGACCGTCCGCAGGGCGCCGAACTTCACGCTGGTCAGCGCCTGCTCGCGGGCCGCGGCAGGCGCGGTGCGCAGGGCTTCGCCGATGAGCAGTTCGTTGTGCCCCATGCCGTAGAAGTCGCCGGTGTCGAGCAGGGTGACCCCGGCATCGAGGGCGGCGTGGATGGTCGCGATCGACTCGGCGCGGTCGGCCTCCCCGTAGAGGGCGGACATGCCCATGCAGCCCAGCCCCAGGGGGAAGACGGAGGGACCGGTCGAGCCGAGGGTGCGGGTGTGGTGGGTGGTGGTCGTCCGGGAGTTCTCGTTCGGCGTCATGGAACAAGAATGGCATGACGGGTGACAGATTTCAATATCTGTCACTCGTCAGGATGGCTATGCCGCCACCCGCAGGACCAGCGCCGCAGCTGCGATCAGGGTCAGGACCGCCGCCGGTGCCAGCTCGAAATCCCTGACGCGCACGTGGCTGATGACCGCGCCGATGAAGTAGAGGGTCACGCCGACGGCTGCGGCGATGCCCAGCGGAGTCACCCACAGGCCTGCGACCAGACCGATCGCGCCCGCCGCCTTGAGGGTGGCCAGTCGCGGCAGCCAGCCGTCCGGGACCTGGACCTTCCGCATGCTCGCCACGATCGCCTCGTTGCGCTGGAGGGTGAACGTGGCGGACGCCGCCAGGACGAGTGCGAGCAGGCCGGCGACGACGGCGTAGGCGATGAACATGATGAGCTCCAATGGTTGGCGATGTCGGATCATTGAACAGCATCAACGATCGAATGCGCGCAACCATTCCCCGATTGTTACGATGTCCGATATGACGGCAGCTCAGGAATCCCCGCACCCATCGCAGCGGCTGGGCCTGCTGCTGGCCTGGCACGGCTCGATCACCGAGACGCGCATGAGGAAGGCGCTCAGCGCGGCCGGGCTCACCCCGCGGCACGCGATGACCCTGATGCACCTGGAGGGTGGCCCCATCGGCCAGCGGACACTCGCCGAGCGGCTGGAGGTGGACCCGAGCGTGCTGGTCGGGATCCTCAACGACCTGGAGGGCGAGGGCCTGGCCGTGCGCCGCCGGGACCCGGCCGACCGCCGTCGCCACAACGTGGGCATCACCGAGGCCGGATCGGCCGCCCTCGCCAAGACGAACGCGGCGCTCGACGAGGTCGAACTCGCCATGTTCGCCGGGCTCTCCCGGCAGGACCGGGAGGCGCTGCGCGGCCTGCTGGCCCGGATCGACTCGAACCCCGACGACTTCAGCTGCGGCGAATAGCCCAGGCGCCCCCCGGCCGTACCGCCGCCCCCGGCCGTACCGCCCCGGCCGCGTTCCCCTGCGGCCTCCGGCTCGTCAGCCCCGCGGCGGGGCTCCGGCCCGCGACGGCCCCGCGGCCGCCTGCTCCAGCGTGCGGGCGGTCCGCGCCGCCGTCTCCCGGGCCCACCGGCCACTGGTCACGGCGCCCACGAGGAGCGCGAGCAGGCCGCAGGCCGTGATGATCCACCAGGCCGGCCGGGTCGCCTCGGCGAAGTCGGCGCCGCCCGCCGTGCCCGCCGCCAGGACCGTGCCGATCACGGCCACGCCCAGCGTGCCGCCGGTCTGCCTGCTGGTGGAGGCGACCGCGGCCGCCACCCCCGCCTGGGCCCGGGGCATCCCGGAGACCGCCGTGTTGGTTATGGGTGCGTTCACCATGCCGAAGCCCAGCCCGAACAGCACGTAGCCGGTGAACAGCAGCGGTGTCGAGGCCTCGGCCGAGAAGACGGCGAACAGCAGCCCGCTCGACGCCATCGCCGAACCCGCGATCAGCAGCGACGGCCGGGGCCCCCGACTGCCCACCAGCCGCCCCGACAGCGGCGCGCAGAGGAAGGTCAGCAGGGCCATCGGCAGCATGTAGAGCCCGGCCTCCAGCGCGCTCAGCCCCCGTACGTCCTGCAGGTACAGCGTGTTCAGGAACAGGAACCCGGACAGCGCGGCGAAGGAGCCGACCGCGATCACCGTCGCGCCGCTGAAGGGAGCGCTCCGGAAGAACCGCAGGTCGATCAGCGGCTCCGCCTGCCGCGGTTCGTGCAACAGCAGCCCCGCCAGCGAGGCCACCGCCAGGGCCGCGCAGCCGAGGATGACCGGAGAGGTCCAGCCCGCGGTCGGCGCCTCGATGATCCCGTACGTCACGGAGCCCAGCAGGGTCATGACCAGCAGCTGTCCCACCGGGTCCGGGCGGCGCGGGTGCCCGGCCCGCGACTCCGGGACGAACCGCAGGGTCAGCGCCAGGGCCAGCAGCCCGACCGGCAGGTTGATCCAGAAGATGGAGCGCCAGCCGACCGAGTCCACCAGCAGTCCGCCGATCAGCGGGCCCACGGCCATGGAGATGCCGACCACCGCGCCCCAGACGCCGATGGCGCGGGCCCGCTCGCGCGGATCCGTGAAGGTGTTGGTGATGATCGACATGGCGACCGGGTTGAGCATCGAGCCGCCCACGGCCTGGAGCATCCGGAACGCGATCAGCCACTCCAGGGTCGGCGCCAGGGAGCAGAGCAACGAGCCCGCCGTGAAGAGCACCAGGCCCGCGGCGAAGACCCGGCGGCGGCCGATCCGGTCCGCCGTGGAGCCCGCCAGCATCAGCAGAGAGGCCATGACCAGCGTGTACGCGTCGATCGTCCACTGCATGCCGGAGACCGAGGCGTCCAGTTCACGGCGCATCGAGGGCAGGGCGACGTTGAGGACGGTCACGTCGAGGCTGACGATGAGCAGGCTCATGCAGCAGATCGCCAGGACCAGCGTTCTGCGTCGGCGGCTCATCTCGGACATGGTTACGATAGTACGCCTAACTAAAGAAATATGTGACGCGTTTCGCCTGGGCGACAATGGGGGAATGACCACGCTCCCCCCGCCGCTCGCGATCGGCCCGCACACCGTGCAGCCCCCTGTGGTGCTCGCCCCCATGGCAGGCATCACCAATGCCCCGTTCCGTACCCTCTGCCGCGAGTTCAGCGGCGGCAAGGGGCTGTTCGTGAGCGAGATGATCACGACCCGCGCCCTGGTCGAGCGCAACGAGAAGACCATGCAGCTGATCCACTTCGACGAGACCGAGAAGCCCCGCTCGATCCAGCTGTACGGAGTCGACCCGGCGACGGTCGGCAAGGCGGTCCGCATGATCGTCGAAGAGGACCGCGCCGACCACATCGACCTGAACTTCGGCTGCCCGGTCCCCAAGGTGACCCGCAAGGGCGGCGGCTCCGCGCTCCCGTACAAGCGGAACCTGCTGCGGGCGATCCTGCGCGAGGCCGTCGCGGGCGCCGGCGACCTGCCGGTCACCATGAAGATGCGCAAGGGCATCGACGACGACCACATCACCTACCTGGACGCCGGCCGGATCGCCGTCGAGGAGGGCGTCACCGCCATCGCACTGCACGGGCGCACCACCGCCCAGCACTACGGCGGCACCGCCGACTGGGACGCCATCGCGCGGCTCAAGGAGCACGTGCCGGAGATCCCCGTGCTCGGCAACGGCGACATCTGGTGCGCCGAGGACGCGCTGCGCATGGTGCGCGAGACGGGGTGCGACGGCGTGGTCGTGGGGCGGGGCTGCCTGGGCCGCCCGTGGCTGTTCAACGACCTGGTCGCGGCCTTCGAGGGGCGCCCCGAGGACTTCCACAAGCCCACGCTGCGCGAGGTCGCGGGCACCATGCACCGGCACGCCGAGCTGCTGGGGGAGTGGATCGGCGACGAGGCGCGCGGGGTGATCGACTTCCGTAAGCACGTGGCCTGGTACCTCAAGGGCTTCGCAGTGGGTTCCGAGATGCGGAAGAAGCTGGCGGTCACCTCGTCGCTGGCCGAGTTGGATGCTCATCTGAGCGAGCTCGACCTGGATCAGCCGTGGCCGGAGAGCGCGGACGGGCCGCGGGGCCGGACGTCCGGAAACAACCGGGTTGTCCTCCCGGATGGCTGGTTGAAGGATCCGTACGACTGCGCCGGCGTGAGCGAGGAAGCCGAACTGGACACGTCCGGAGGCTGAGAAACAGCTGACAAACTATGCCGCCGGCGGCGTGACATACGCCACGCATGGGTGGGGTTGCGCTCACATGAGCGCGCAAATCACGGGTAAGACTTCCAAAGGGTGGCACTGGGTGCCACCCTTTGTTTGTTCAAGACTTGAACGCAAATGTATCGATGATCGCTCATTCGAGCGGAAACAAGCCTCAGGAGCCCCTTCCCCCTTCGGGATGTGAACGCTCTTGGTGTGTTCTGGCTACTCATCGGTTACTTTCGATCTGCTGGCGCACGGGTGGTTACAGCCGTATGACGACCAAGTGGACGTACCCAGAAGCCTTCGATCTGGGTATGTTCCTGGCCGTCAGGGCAGCCACCGAGTCCTCGAGGAGTCGAGACCCGTGTCGGAAAACAAAGATCAGAAGTTCGTCTACGACTTCACCGAGGGAAACCGCGACCTCAAGGACCTTCTCGGCGGCAAGGGGGCCAACCTCGCCGAGATGACCAACCTGGGTCTGCCGGTCCCTCCCGGCTTCACCATCACCACCGAGGCCTGCAAGGTCTACCTCGCCAGCGGTGAGGCCCCGGCCGCACTGCGCGACGAGGTCAGCGCCCACCTTGCAGCCCTTGAGGCAAAGATGGGCAAGAAGCTCGGCCAGTCGGACGACCCGCTGCTGGTCTCCGTGCGCTCCGGTGCCAAGTTCTCCATGCCCGGCATGATGGACACGGTCCTCAACATCGGCCTCTCCGACGAGTCCGTCACCGGCCTTGCCTCCCAGGCCGGTAACGAGCGCTTCGCGTGGGACTCGTACCGCCGCCTCATCCAGATGTTCGGCAAGACCGTCCTCGGCGTCGACGGCGAGCTCTTCGAGGAAGCCCTCGACGAGGCCAAGGCCGCCAAGAAGGTCACCGTCGACACCGACCTCGACGCCGGCGACCTGAAGAAGCTGGTCACCCGCTTCAAGAAGATCGTCGCCAAGCAGGCCGGCCGCGACTTCCCGCAGGACGCCCGCGAGCAGCTGGACCTCGCCGTCGAGGCGGTCTTCAACTCCTGGAACACCGACCGCGCCAAGCTCTACCGCCGCCAGGAGCGCATCCCGAGCGACCTCGGCACCGCGGTCAACATCTGCTCCATGGTCTTCGGCAACCTCGGCCCGGACTCCGGAACCGGCGTCGCCTTCACCCGCGACCCGGCCAGCGGCCACGCCGGCGTGTACGGCGACTACCTGCAGAACGCCCAGGGCGAGGACGTCGTCGCGGGCATCCGCAACACCGTGCCGCTCGCGGACCTCGAGACGATCGACAAGACGTCGTACGACCAGCTCATGACGATCATGACGACGCTGGAGACCCACTACAAGGATCTCTGCGACATCGAGTTCACGATCGAGCGCGGCCAGCTGTGGATGCTGCAGACCCGTGTCGGCAAGCGCACCGCCGGTGCCGCCTTCCGGATCGCCACCCAGCTCGTCGACCAGGGCCTGATCGACGAGGCCGAGGCCCTCCAGCGCGTCAACGGCGCCCAGCTGGCGCAGCTGATGTTCCCCCGCTTCGACGAGGGCGCCACGACCACGCTGCTCGGCCGCGGCATCGCCGCCTCCCCGGGTGCGGCGGTCGGCAAGGCCGTCTTCGACTCGTACACGGCCGTCAAGTGGTCCCGCTCCGGCGAGAAGGTCATCCTGATCCGCCGCGAGACCAACCCGGACGACCTGGACGGCATGATCGCCGCCGAGGGCATCCTGACCTCGCGCGGCGGCAAGACCTCGCACGCGGCCGTCGTGGCCCGCGGCATGGGCAAGACCTGCGTCTGCGGCGCGGAGGACCTTGAGGTCGACACCAAGCGCCGCCGGATGACGGTCGGCGGCCAGGTGATCGAGGAGGGTGACGTCGTCTCCATCGACGGCTCCACCGGCAAGGTCTACCTGGGCGAGGTACCCGTCGTACCGTCCCCGGTCGTCGAGTACTTCGAGGGCCGCATGCACGCCGGCGCCGACGACGCCGACGAGCTGGTCGCCGCCGTCCACCGGATCATGGCCTACGCGGACCGCGTCCGCCGGCTGCGGGTGCGCGCCAACGCCGACAACGCCGAGGACGCGCTGCGCGCCCGCCGCTTCGGCGCCCAGGGCATCGGCCTGTGCCGCACCGAGCACATGTTCCTCGGTGAGCGCCGCGAGCTGGTCGAGCACCTGATCCTCGCGGACACGGACAAGGAGCGCGAGGATGCACTGAGTGCCCTCCTGCCGCTCCAGAAGAAGGACTTCGTCGAGCTGTTCGAGGCGATGGACGGCCTGCCCGTCACCGTCCGCCTCCTCGACCCGCCGCTGCACGAGTTCCTGCCCGACATCACCGAGCTGTCGGTGCGCGTCGCCCTCGCCGAGTCCCGCAAGGACGCGAACGAGAACGACCTGCGCCTGCTCCAGGCCGTGCACAAGCTGCACGAACAGAACCCGATGCTGGGTCTGCGCGGTGTCCGTCTCGGCCTGGTCATCCCCGGTCTGTTCGCCATGCAGGTCCGGGCGATCGCCGAGGCCGCGGCCGAGCGCAAGAACGCCAAGGGCGACCCGCGCGCCGAGATCATGGTCCCGCTCGTGGGCACCGTCCAGGAGCTGGAGATCGTCCGCGAGGAGGCCGACGCGGTCATCGCCGAGGTCGAGGCCGCCACCGGCACCAGCCTCAAGCTGACCATCGGCACGATGATCGAGCTGCCCCGTGCCGCCCTCACGGCCGGGCAGATCGCCGAGGCCGCGCAGTTCTTCTCCTTCGGCACGAACGACCTGACCCAGACGGTGTGGGGCTTCTCCCGCGACGACGTCGAGGCCAGCTTCTTCACCGCGTACCTGGAGAAGGGCATCTTCGGGGTCTCGCCGTTCGAGACCATCGACAAGGACGGCGTCGGCGCGCTGGTCCGCAGCGCGGTCCAGGCCGGCCGGGCCACCCGCCCCGACCTCAAGCTCGGCGTCTGCGGCGAGCACGGCGGCGACCCCGAGTCCGTCCACTTCTTCCACGAGGTGGGCCTCGACTACGTCTCCTGCTCGCCCTTCCGGATCCCGGTGGCGCGCCTGGAGGCCGGCCGTGCCGCCGCCGAGGCGAAGGGCAGCGACAGCCGCTGACCCCTTCACGGCCCTGACAGGGCCCGCTGACTGCGCGTCCGCCCCCGGGTTCCCTGACCCCCGAGGGCGGACGCGCCCATTTTTTGTTGTTCAACAAATCTTTACGCCAGCAGGCGGTGGACGGATCCCCACCCGTCCACCGCCTGCTGTCAATCTGCCAGGCACGTCGGCGCTTCCCGGTGCGACCGACCGCCAGGCCCCGCAAAGCCCCCCACGGCCTTCACGGAGCGTTTCGGTCGCACTGGAGTGTGCCTGGCGGAGTACAGGATTTCGGTTGTCACGCCCCTGCCGAAAGGGGTTTCAACTGTGGCCGAAAGGGCGTGGTGACGTCGTGTGACGGCATGCATACTCATGAGGCGGGGGGATTGCGGTTGCACAGGTGGGGGTTCGGTGCTGCGTATCCATTTCACTGGAGTGGACCTGGCACGCGTACGGATGGCAGGGCGTCCCGATGCGTTGTGGGAAACGATTCTGAGTTTTCACCGCTTAAGAGACCGGCGGGATGCCCGTCTCTTCGGTGAATGGCGTACGGAAACCCGGAGCAGGTTGAATAGTGAAACACGTTTGCTCGGTGCGCTCATACCGAGTCGTGGTTATTTTCCCGATTTCCTGACCCCTGTGGAGGGGCAGTACGGGTGGGACGTGGGCCTGGACGCGTTGCGCGGGATCCGCCCCGAGCGGATGCGGAGCGAGCTCGCACTGCTGGGCGCGGGCACCGGCGTCGGGGCGGCGTTCGGCATGCCCTCGGCCGTGAGCGGGGGCGCCGACACGCTCGTACCGCGGCGGCTGCGGGACTTCATGGAAGGCGGCACCAAGCACATCCCGAGGCTGCTGGGCGAGCTGCGCGGCTACCACCGGGCGGCCGTGGAGCCGTACTGGACGCACATCCAGGCCCAGATCGAGGCCGAGCGGGCCGCGCGCGGCCGGGCCCTGCTGGACGGGGGCGCGGACGAGCTGCTGGCCTCCCTGCCGCCCATGCTGCGCTGGCGGGCTCCCGTCCTGGAGTGCGACTACCCCGTGGACCGCGACGTACGGCTGCGGGGGCGCGGGCTGCTGCTCCAGCCGTCGTTCTTCTGCCGGAAGACCGCCGTGACCCTGCACGATCCGGAGCTGCCCCCGGTGCTGGTCTACCCGGCGGCTGCGCAGCTGGCGTCGGCGCCCACCGGAGCCGAATCGATTCGGCCCTTGGAGGAGCAACGCCAGCGGACGCTGGGCAAGCTCGTCGGGCACACCCGCTCGGTGGTGCTGCGGGCCATCGGCGACGGCGCCACCACCAGCGAACTGGCCCGCCGGGCCGGGGTCTCGCTGGCCTCCGCGAGCCAGCACGCCTGCGTCATGCGCGAGGCGGGCCTGGTCACCACGCTGCGCCGGGGCAACGCCGTCCTGCACACGGTGACCCCGCTGGGGGCCGCGCTCCTGAAGGGCGGCGCGGTGGCCTCGTAGCCGCTGCGGCGGCCCCGGACCGGCAAACCCGGTCCGGGGCCGGAGCCGCCTTTCCCGCGATGTGACGAACCGCGGGACTTTCAGCCCTGGGCAATCCGTGCTGTTGCAAGGATGGTGGGGAAATGAACCAGTTCGCCGCGGACAACGACATCTCCGGCCGCGCCGACCTTGCCGTCGTGCTGCGCCGCTTCTACACGGCCGCATTCGCCGACCCGCGGATCGGGCCGTTCTTCACCGAGATCGCCGGCACGGACCTGGAGGCCCACCTGCCGCGGATCACCGACTTCTGGGAGCGGGCCCTGTTCCGCACGGCCGCCTACGGGCGGGACGCCTTCGCCCCGCACGCCGCCCTGCACGCGGCGCGGGCGATGACCGCCGAGGACTTCGGGCGCTGGGTGCAGCTGTGGCACGCCGCCGTCGACGGCCTGCACCGGGGGCCGACCGCGGAGCGGGCGAAGGCGACGGGCGAGCGGATCGCGCGCGCCCTGCACGGGCGGCTGGCCGGGCCCGACCCCGCGCTGCTCCACGGGGAGGACACCCGGGGCTTCGTCCCGCTGGCCGCCCTGAAGCTCCGCTCCACGGCCTGACCTGCGGCGACGGTCCTCGCCCGGCTGCCCTGCGGGGATCTTCCGAAAAAAGTTTCCGCGGGGGCGATGAGTTTTCCCGGCGCCCCCGGTCCATCTCTCGAAAGCACACCACGAGAGAAGAGGAACCGAGATGCCCACCATGATCTTCGTCAACCTGCCCGTCAAGGACATCGAGGCCGCCAAGGCGTTCTGGGGCAAGCTCGGGTACTCCTTCAACCCGCAGTTCAGCGACGACCGCACCGGCTGCCTCGTCATCAGCGACACGATCTTCGCGATGCTGATGACCGAGGACCGCTTCAAGGACTTCGCGACCAAGGAGGTGGCGGACGCCACCAAGAGCACCGAGGTCATGCTCGCCCTGAGCGCGGAGAGCCGGGAGAAGGTCGACGAGGTGGTCGGCGCCGCCCTCGCGGCCGGCGGCACCGAGCCCCGCCCGGCCCAGGACCTCGGCTTCATGTACGGCCGCGCCTTCGAGGACCTGGAGGGCCACGTCTGGGAGTACGTCTGGATGGACCCGGCGGCCGTCCAGGGCTGATGCCCCGCCACACGGGCGCGTGCCCCGCTAGACGGGCGCGCCCGAGGTCACGGCGGTCCGCACCGGGTAGGTCCGGACCGCCGCCTTCTCGTCGTCCAGGCAGCGCCCCGAGGCGAGGTCGAAGCGCTGCTTCAGCAGCGGCGAGGCCACGAAGGGCTGCCCGTCCACGCATCCCACCAGTCCCCGCGAGAGCACGGCCGCCCCGGTGAAGGGGTCCTGGTTGTCGATGGCGTACGTCCAGCCGGAGCGGCCGAGGAACACCGCGGCCTGGCTCCCGTCCGGCAGCAGGACCGCGACCCCGCGTCCCGGCGTCATGTCGGACAGCTCGCACACCGTCAGCCAGCCTTCGTCCACCTGCAGTTCCACGGTCATCGGGTGCCTCCCACGGCTTCGAGCGGCTGAATGGTCAGGATGGCCAGGTCGGGCTTGACCTGGTCGCGTTCGGGGACGAAGCGCACGGTCGGGTCGGGGGCTCCGGGCGCGTTGACGAAGGAGACGAACCGGCGCAGCCGCTCCGGATCCTGCAGCGTCTCGGCCCATTCGTCGCGGTAGTTCGTGACGTGGTCGGCCATCAGCGACTCCAGTTCGGCGCACAGGCCGAGCGAGTCGTGCACCACCACGTCCCTCAGGTGGTCGAGGCCGCCCTCCAGCCGGTCCAGCCAGGTGGAGGTGCGCTCCAGCCGGTCCGCCGTGCGGATGTAGAACATCAGGAACCGGTCGATGAGCCGGACCAGTTCGGCGTCGGACAGGTCCTGGGCCAGCAGGTCTGCGTGGCGCGGGGTGGCCCCGCCGTTCCCGCCGACGTAGAGGTTCCAGCCGTTCGCCGTCGCGATCACCCCGAAGTCCTTGCTCTGCGCCTCGGCGCACTCGCGCGCGCAGCCGGACACCGCCGACTTGAGCTTGTGCGGGGCGCGCAGGCCCCGGTAGCGCAGCTCCAGGTCGATGGCCATCCGCACGCTGTCCTGGACCCCGTAGCGGCACCAGGTCTGGCCCACGCAGGACTTCACCGTGCGCAGCGCCTTCCCGTACGCGTGGCCGGACTCGAACCCGGCGTCGACGAGGCGGGCCCAGATCCGCGGCAGCTGGTCGACGCTGGCACCGAAGAGGTCGATGCGCTGACCGCCGGTGATCTTCGTGTAGAGCCCGAAGTCGCGGGCCACCTCGCCGATCACGATGAGCTTGTCGGGGGTGATCTCGCCGCCGGGGATGCGCGGCACGACCGAGTACGAGCCGTTGCGCTGGAGGTTCGCGAGGAAGTGGTCGTTGGTGTCCTGCAGGGCGGCCTGCTCCCCGTCGAGGACGTAGCCGCTCGCGCCGAGCGTGGGGGCGAGCGAGGCGATGATCGAGCCGACGGCCGGCTTGCAGACCTCGCAGCCGTCCCCGCCGCGGGCGCCTTCGCGGCCGTGGCCGTCGAGGAGCTGCTCGTACGAGGTCAGCCGGCGGGTCCGGACGATCTCGTACAGCTCGGCGCGGGTGAAGGGGAAACAGCCGCACAGCCCCTTGTCGGCGGCCGCGGGCAGCAGCTGGCCGATCACCTTGAGGCAGCTGCCGCAGCCGGTGCCGGCCTTGGTGCACTGCTTGACCTCGGGGAGGGTCGAGCAGGCGGTGATGGCCTTCTTGGTGACGTTGTGGCAGGAGCAGATCACCGCGGAGTCGGGGAGCGCCGACGGGCCCAGCGCGACGGGTGCGCCGAGGCCGGCGGGCAGGACCAGCTGGTCGGGGCTGACGGGCGGGACGCTGCCGGTGAGCGGGCGCAGCAGGCCGTACGAGTCGGCGTCGCCGACCAGGACCCCGCCGAGCAGGACCCCCTCGGGGGAGACGACCAGCTTCTTGTAGACGCCGGAGCGGGAGTCGGAGTAGACGACGTCGAGGCTGCCGGGGGCCGCGCCGTGGGCGTCGCCGAAGGAGGCCACGTCCACGCCGAGCAGCTTGAGCTTGGTGGAGAGGTCGGCTCCGATGAACTCCTTGTCGCGGCCCAGGAGGTCTTCGGCGGCGGTCTCGGCCATCTCGTAGCCCGGCGCGACCAGTCCGTACACGCGGCCGTCGGTGGCCAGCGCGCACTCGCCGATGGCGTAGACGTGCGGGTCGGAGGTGCGGCAGCGGGCGTCGACGCTGATGCCGCCGCGCTCGCCGACGGTCAGGCCCGAGTCGCGGGCGAGCTGGTCGCGAGGGCGTACCCCGGCGGAGAAGACGACGAGATCGGTGTCGACGGTGGAGCCGTCGGAGAGCCGCATCCCGCTGACGCGGCCGTCCTCCCCGGTGACGACCTCCTGGGTGCCGACGCCGGTGTGGACCGTCAGACCCATCGACTCGATGGTGCGCAGCAGGGCCGCGCCGCCGCCCTCGTCGACCTGTACGGGCATCAGGCGCGGGGCGAACTCCACGATGCGGGTGGCGAGGCCGAGGCCCTGGAGGGCGCCGGCGGCTTCGAGCCCGAGGAGGCCGCCGCCGACGACGGCGCCGCTGGTCCGGGTCTTCGCGTACTTCTCGATCGCGAGCAGGTCCTCGATGGTGCGGTAGACGAAGCAGCCCGGGGCGTCCTTGCCGGGCACGGGCGGCACGAAGGGGTAGCTGCCGGTCGCCAGGACGAGCACGTCGTACGGGAACACCCGCCCGGAGCGGGAGGTGACGGTGCGGGCCTCGCGGTCGACGGACTCGGCCGGGTCGCCGAGGTGCAGCTCGATCCCGTGCTGCACCATGAAGCCGGCGGGGGTGAGGGAGAGGTCCTCGGGGGTGCTTCCGGAGAAGTACGAGGTGAGGTGCACGCGGTCGTAGGCGGGCCGGGGCTCCTCGCAGAGCACGGTGATCCGGTGCGTGGCGGTGGCCCCGCGCTCGGCGAGTGCCTCGAGGTAGCGCTGGCCGACCATGCCGTGGCCGATGAGCACGATGGCGGGGGTGGGCGTGGATGCGGCCATGATCAGGAGCCTCCGTCGTCGGTGAGCAGGTGGAACAGGTCGGTCAGGGTCTCGGCGTCCTCCCAGCTGCGGGCGAGGGCGCCCACGCTGGAGAGTTCGCCCAGCAGGACCCCGCCGACGAGGCGGTCGCCGCGGACGACGACCTTCCGGTAGGTCCGGCGGGTGGCGTCGGCGAGGCGGACCACGTCGTCGCCGGGCAGCGGGGTGGTCTCGCCGAACGCGGCGAGGTCGAGCGGGCCGGCCCCGCCGGGGGTGGTGAGGGTGAGGCGGGTGAGGGCGCGGGTCCCGTTGTATTCGGGAGCGCCGCCGCCGGCGGTCGTGGCGGTGCCGGTCAGCTGGGCGGCGAGGGCGTCGGCCTGCTCCAGCGCGGGGCCCGCGAGGCCGTACACCCGGCCGTCGTGCTCGGCGCAGTCGCCGACGGCGTGGATGCGGGGGGCGCTGGTCCGGAGCCGGTCGTCCACGACGATCCCGGTGCGCACGTCGAGCCCGGCGGCGAGCGCGAGCCCGGTACGGGGCCGCACGCCGCAGGCGAGCACGACGACATCGGCATCGAGCCGGTACCCGTCGGCGAGCTCGACCCCGCTGACCCGCCGCCCCGGGGACGGCGTCGTCGTCAGGCCGCGGACCCGGCATTCCGTGTGGATCTCGATGCCGAGGGCGGTCAGGTGGGCGTGCAGCAGCGCCGAGGCGTCCGCGTCCAGCTGGCGTTCCATCAGCCGTTCGCCCTGCTGGGCCAGGACCACCTGGGCGCCGCGTTCGGCCAGGGCGCGGGCCGCGGACACGCCGAGGAGACCGCCGCCGATCACCACCGCGCGCACGCCCGCCCCTGCGCCCACCGCGGCCGACAGGGCCAGGCAGTCGTCCATGGTGCGGAACGCGTGGACCCCGTCGGGCAGTTCCCGCCCCTCCGGTTCGAACAGTCCGCGCAGGGGCGGGAGGACCGCGTTGGAGCCGGTGGCCAGGACGAGCGTGTCGTACGGCTCCGTGCTGCCGTCGTCGCAGTGGACCGTCCTGTCGGCGCGGTCGATGCGGACCGCCCGGACACCCCGGCGCAGGGCCGGCCCGGGGGCCGGGAGGGCGGTCACTTCCGGGGCGTACCGGCCCGCCAGGACATCCGCGAGCAGGACCCGGTTGTACGGGACGTGCGACTCCTCGCCGAGGACCGTCACTTGAGTACCTGTATGCGTACCCGTACCCGTACCCGTACCCGTACCCGCGCCCGCGCCTGCTCCCGCTTCCGCGCCCGTGACGAGCCGCGCAGCGAGCCGCAGGCCCGCCAGGCCGCCGCCGATCACCACCACACGCTGCTGCTGCTCCGAGGTCATGGCACGAGCCTGCGCGTCCGCTGTTTCCCCTCGGCATCGCCGCTGTTACCCGGACGGAACGCGCACCTCAGCACTCGGGTTAAGGGTCGGTGAGGCGTCCCTCAAGGCCGGCTTAAGGATCGGTTCGGGCAGCTCAGCGGCCCTCGGACCGCCCTTAGCGTGATCCGTATGCGAGATGCGGCGGTGCGGGTCAGGGGCGGGATGCCCGGCGGGGCGGGGGCGGTGGCGCTGCTGTGGGCGGCCCAGGTGCGCCCCTCCGCCCGGCTCGATGCGCTGTTCGCGACCGCCGCCCACCTGACCGGCCTGCTCGCCGGGTACGGGGTGCTGGTGCTGCTCTTCCTGATGGCCCGGGTGCCCGCCGTCGAGCACGGGGTCGGCGCCGACCGGCTCGCCCGCTGGCATGCCGCGGGCGGCCGGCACGTGCTGCTGCTCTGCTTCGGGCACGCGCTCTTCGCGCTGTGCGGATACGCCGTCCACGAGGGAGTCGACGTGGTCTCCGCGGTCCGGGAGCTGTTCGGCTACCCCGCGGTGGCCGCCGCCTTTGCCGCGACGGCCCTGTTCGCCGCCGTCGGGGCGACCTCCGTCCGGGCCGTACGCCGCCGGGTCGGCCACGAAACCTGGCGCGGGGTCCACCTCCTCGTCTATCTCGCCGCCTCCCTGGCCTTCGGCCACCAGCTGGCCGGGCCCGATCTCGCTCTGGCCGGCTGGTTCTGGGCACTCGCCCACACCACCGTCGCCGTCCTGCTGGTCTGGTACCGGGCCGTGGTCCCGGTACGGCAGGCCCTGCGGCATGCGCTGCGGGTGGCCGAGGTGCGGGTCGAGGGGCCCGGGGTGGTCTCCGTCGTCGTGTACGGGGAGCACTTGGCGGAACTGCGCGCGGAGCCGGGCCAGTTCCTGCGCTGGCGGTTTCTGCAACGCCGCCTGTGGCACACCGCCCTGCCGTTCTCGCTGTCCGCGCCGGTCCGCGGCCACGCCCTGCGGATCACCGTGAAGGCGCTCGGCGGCCACTCCCGCCGGATCCGCCGGCTGCGCCCCGGGACCAGGGTGATCGCCACCGGGCCGTTCGGGGCGCTGACCGCCGCCCGGCGGACCCGGCCCAAGGTGCTGCTGATCGCGGGCGGGGTCGGGATCACCCCGATGCGGGCGCTGTTCGAGACGCTGCCCGGCGGGCCCGGGGACCTCACCCTGCTCTACCGGGCCGGGGCCGAGGAGCACCTGGTGCTGCGGTCCGAGCTGGAGGCCATCGCCGCCGAGCGGCAGGCCGGGCTGCACTACCTGCTCGGGTCCTCCGACGCCGCGTACCAGCCGCTGGCCCCGCAGGCGCTGCTCGCGCTGGTGCCGGACCTGACCGAGCACGACGTGTACCTGTGCGGGCCGCCGGGGATGGCCGAGGCGACGCAGAGCGCGCTGCTGCGGGCCGGGGTGCCGGCCGGACGCATCCATTCCGAGTGCTTCAGCTTCTGACCCCGACCTGTTTCCGAGAGGCCGCCGCGCCATGCGTCATCCGCTGCACGTTCCCCTGTCCGTACCGGTCGGGGCCGCCACACCCGCCGCACCCGCCGCCCCGGCCGACCCGGTCCCGGCCCGGCACCGCAAGCCCCGCCGAGCCCCGGCACTGCGGGCGGGGGTGGCCGCGCTGGCCGCCGTACCGCCCGCGCGGCGGCTCGCGGCCGGGCTCGGGCTGGCCAGTGTGCTGGCCGCGACCGCGCTCACGGCGACGGTGAACCCGGCGGCTCCGGTGGCCCCGGACCGGGTGCCGGCCCGGCAAAGCTCAACCTTTGCGCAAGTTTCCGGGGATTGATGGGTCCTGCACCCATCGGCTCCATAGGGTCGTGACCGTGCCTGACATATCAACGACCATGATCATTGTGCTGTGCCTGGCCGCCGCCGCGGCCGGCTGGATCGACGCGGTGGTGGGCGGCGGCGGGCTGCTGCTCCTGCCCGCCCTGCTCCTCGGCCTGCCGAACGCCCACCCCGCCGCCGTGCTCGGCACCAACAAAGCCGTGGCCATCGTCGGCACCACGGGCGCGGCGGTGACGTACGTACGCAGGGCGCCGGTGGACGTGAAGCTCGCGGTCCGGATCGGCCTGGCCGCGCTCGTCGGATCCATGGGCGGCGCCGCGCTGGCGGGCGGGATCAGCAAGGACGCCCTCCGCCCGCTGATCATGGGCGTGCTCGTGATCGTCGGGGCCGTCGTGATCTTCAAGCCCGGCTTCGGCACCGCCGCCTCGACCGCGCCCGTCAGCCGGCAGCGCGTGCTGCTCGCCATCGGGCTCGCCGGCCTCGGCATCGGCTTCTACGACGGGCTCATCGGGCCCGGAACCGGCACCTTCCTGGTGCTCGCCCTCACGGCGCTGCTCCACCTCGACCTGGTCACCGCCTCCGCCACTGCCAAGATCGTCAACTGCTGCACGAACGCCGGGGCGCTCGCGATGTTCGCGTACCAGGGCATGGTGCTGTGGCAGCTGGCCGCTCTGATGGCGGCGTTCAACCTGGCCGGGGGCATGCTCGGGGCCCGCATGGCGCTGAAGAAGGGCAGCGGGTTCGTGCGCGGCGTGCTGCTGACGGTGGTCGGCGCACTGGTGATCAAGCTCGGTCTGGAGCAGTGGGGCTGACCGGTCCCGCCGGGCGGGTGGCGGTGAGGTGGGCGAAGACGACCACGTTGCCCTGGTAGCCGGTACGGGGCGAGAAGCGCCCGCCGCAGGTGATCACCCGGAGCTCGGCGCGCGGCGAGGGCCCGTACACGCGGGAGTCGGGGAAGTGGTCGGCGTCGTGGACCTCGACCGCGTGGACGGTGAACACGGCCGTACGTCCGTCCGCGCGCGGCACCTCGATCACGGCCCCGCGGTGCAGCGCGCCCAGGTGGTAGAAGACCGCCGGGCCGGTGGCGTGGTCGACGTGGCCGACGACGACGGCGGTGCCGACGGCGCCGGGGGTGGTGCCGTCGCGGTACCAGCCCGCCAGGTCGCGGCGGGCGGGCGGCGGGACTTCGATGCCGCCGTCGGGCCCCAGGCCCAGCCCGGTCAGCGGGGCGTCCACCCGGATGGACGGGATCCGGATCCGGGTCGGCGGGGATCCGGGCAGCGGTTCGATGCTGCCGGGGTAGCGCGCCCGCCCGCTCAGCGCCTCGGCGGGGGAGGGCAGCGGCGGCCCGACGGACCGGCCGTCGGATCCGCTGGCGACGAGCCAGATGCCGACGCAGGCGGTCAGCGCCACGAGCCCGCCGCGGCCGGCCCGGCCTCTGCCCATGGGTGCCCCCTGGCGGTGTGCTCGACGTGCTCGACGTGCTCTCCGTGTTTCGTGTGGCTGGCCGTCGCCCGACCCGTGAACGGGGGGACCTCGCGGGTCGGGCGACGGGGGACGGTACCGGTCGGACCGCGGCCGCAGCCGCGGTGGGCGCCCGTCAGCTCCGCGTGCCGCTCGCCCGGCGACGCAGGAGCCAGGTACCGCCGACGGCGGCCGCGGCCAGCAAGACCGCTCCCGCCGTGATCTTGGTGGGGTCTACGGTGGCGGTCGTTCCGCCGCCCGCCCCGGTGCGGACGTGGCCCTGCGGGCCGCGTTCGGTGACGATCAGGGCGCCGGTGGCGAACTTGCCGTCGGCGCAGGTGGCCCCGATGTCGTACGTGCCGGGGCGGATGTTGCGGGCGATCCGGAACTGCCCGACGACCACTTCCTCATGGGTGCCCGGCACCAGCTTGAAGCGGCCGCCGCCGACCGTGGTGGCATCGCCGTCGGCGTGGCTGCCCGCGCCGCAGGCGGTGGTGTTCACGGTGATCCCGGTGCCGGGGGCGGCGGTTTTCGGCCACACCTCCAGCTGCGCGAAGTCGCCGGGCTCGAAGCCCGCCATGCCGAGGTCCGCGGCGGCGACCGCCCCGGCGACCGGGCCGGTGAACGCGGCGGCGGTCAGCGCGGTGGCAATGAGCACGTGGGCGGTGCGTCGGCGCATGGGGGCTCCTGGAGACACGGGTTCGTGCTCCCGAGGTAACCCGGCCTGTCCGCGGCCCGCCTGCTGATGTTCCGTCAGATCTGTCCGCCCGGTGGCCGTTGCCGCAGGTCACGGTCCCGGCTTCGGCCATCCGGGCTCCCGGCCCGTCCGGGTGAGGCCGGGGCGGACCGGGCCGGGCCGGGATCACGCGGGATCGCGCCGGGACCGGGTACGGCGGTGCGTACGGTGGAGGGGCGCAGGCAGAATCGGGACCTTGAGCCCCGGGCCGTGTGCCGTCCGCCGCAACCGAGAGAGGGCCCCGTGACATCAGCCGACCGGCCGCAGCCGCAGCCACAGCCACCACAGGATCCGGCGCCCGGGGCATCCGCCGTGCTCGCCGTGCTGACCACCGTCGACTCGGCGGAGGCGGCCGCCGCCCTCGCCCGCGGGGCCGTGGAGGCACGGCTGGCCGCCTGTGCGCAGATCTCCGGGCCGGTGACCTCCGTCTACCGCTGGAAGGACGCGCTGGAGACCTCCCCGGAATGGCAGGTGCTGTTCAAGACCACCACGGCCGCCTACCCGGCCCTGGAGGCCCGGCTGACCGCCGGGCACCCGTACGACACACCGGAGGTCATCGCCATGCCGGTGGTGCGGGGCAGCGCGGACTACCTGGCGTGGGTCGCGGCGGAGGTGACGGCCGGATGACCGCCGAGTTCCCCTTCTTCGTGTACGGGACCCTGCGCCCGGGGGAGGTCAACCACACCCTGTTCCTGCGGGGCCGCACGGCCGCCGAGGAGCCCGCCCGGCTCCCGGACGCCCTCCTGTACGACGGTCCCGGCTACCCGTACGCCGTACAGCACCCGGGATCGGAGATCGTCGGCGAGCTGGTCACCCCGGCGCCCGGCGCGTACGGGAGGCTGCTGGCCGAACTGGACCGGCTGGAGGAGTACCACGGCCCCCACCGGCCGCTGAACGTCTACGACCGGGTCCGCCGGGACGCGGTCCGCGCCGACGGCACCCGGACCCCCGCCTGGGTCTACCTGGCGGCCCCGCTCCTGGCCCGCCGGCTGCGCGAGTCCGGCACCGAGATACCGGGCGGCGACTGGCTCGGCCGACGCCGGCGCACGTAGTCGGCCGGCTACAGGCCCTCGGCGCCGCGGTTGCGCAGGCGCTGGCCGTACTGCTGGAGGACCCAGAGCTCCTCCTGGACCGCCGCCAGCTGCTCCGGCGGGGCCTGGTGGCCCAGGCGCGACATCGTGCCCTGGACCTCGTGGACCCGGCGGTCGACCGCGCGCAGCCGGACCTGGACCAGCTGGACCCCCGCGTAGACCTCGTCCACCGTCTTGGCGTGGATGGCCTCGACCGCGAGCTCGGTGACGAGCGCGCGGACCGTGTCGTTCGGCGCGGCGTCGCGGACCCGGGCCAGGTAGTCGTCGGTGCCCAGGGAGGCGCCGCCCGCGGCCTGGATGGCCTCGCGCACCGCCGCGTACGGCGGGGCCGTGAACTCGTCCGCCCCGTACGCGTCGAAGGCGGGGGAGACCAAGGCCGGCCGTTGGAGCGCCAGCTTGAGCAGCTCCCGCTCGGTACGGTGCGCCGGGCTGCGCAGGTTCAGCGCCGGACCACCCGCGGGCGCGGCCGGCGCCGGCGCAGCCTCGTACGCGGGCCGGCCGCGGCCCTGCTGCTGCCCGCCGGGCTGGTTGCCCCGCTCCCGGGCCCAGCGCGCCAGCTGCGCGACCCGCTTGACCACGAACTGCTCGTCCCGGATGCCCAGCATCCCCGCCAGCTGGACCGCCGACTCGTGCTGGATCGCGATGTTCTTGATGTTGGCGACGACCGGGGCCGCCTCGTCCAGCGCGGCCGCCCGGCCCGCCGGGTTCTCCAGGTTGTGCCGGGCCACGATGTGCCGCAGCGCGAACTCGAACAGCGGGGTCCGGGCCTCCACCAGTCCGGCCACCGCCGCGTCCCCCTGCGCCAGGCGCAGGTCGCACGGGTCCATGCCGCCGGGGGCGATGGTGATGGAGGTTTCTGCGGCGAACTTCTGGTCGTCCTCGAAGGCGCGCAGCGCCGCCTTCTGGCCGGCCGCGTCACCGTCGAAAGTGAAGATCACCTCGGCCGTCGCGTTGTCCATCAGCAGGCGGCGCAGGATCTTGATGTGGTCGCCGCCGAAGGCGGTGCCGCACGTCGCGATGGCGGTCGTGACCCCGGCCATGTGGCAGGCCATCACGTCCGTGTAGCCCTCGACCACCACGGCCCGCGAGGTCTTCGCGATCTCCTTCTTGGCCAGGTCGATGCCGTACAGCACCTGGGACTTCTTGTAGATCGCCGTCTCGGGCGTGTTCAGGTACTTCGGCCCGTTGTCGTCGTCGCGCAGCTTGCGCGCGCCGAAGCCGACCACCTCGCCGCTGATGTCGCGGATCGGCCACATCAGCCGGCCGCGGAAGCGGTCGATGGGCTTGCCGCTGCGGCTGTCCTGGGCCAGGCCGGAGGTGATCAGTTCCTTGTCGCTGAAGCCCTTGCCGCGCAGGAACCGGGTCAGGTGGTCCCAGCCGGCCGGGCTGTACCCGACGCCGAAGTGCTCGGCCGCGGCCTGGTCGAAGCCGCGCTCGGCCAGGAACCTGCGGCCGATCTCCGCCTCGGCTCCGCCCAGCTGCTCGACGTAGAACTGGGCGGCCGCCTTGTGCGCTTCGACGAGCCGGATGCGCTCGCCGCGGCCGCTGGTGCCGGCGGTGTAGCCGCCCTCCTCGTACCGGAGGGTGATGCCGGCCTGCCCGGCGAGGCGCTCGACGGCCTCCGAGAACGACAGGTGGTCGATCTTCATGATGAAGTCGAGGGTGTCCCCGCCCGCCTGGCAGCCGAAGCAGTGGTAGAGACCCTTGCTGGGGCTGACCTGGAAGGACGGGGACTTCTCGTCGTGGAAGGGGCACAGGCCCTTGAGGTTGCCGCCGCCCGCGTTGCGCAGCTGGAGGTAGTCGGAGACCACGGCGTCGATCGGGACCGCGTCCCGTACCGCCTTCACGTCGTCGTCGTTGATCCGTCCTGCCACCAGAGAAGTCTACGGCCGGGCGCCGGCAAACCGGTCAGGCCCCCTCGGCCCGCACCAGGGAGTCCAGCGGAACCGCCGGGTCCGCCAGTGCCTCGCGGTTGACCTGCGCTTTCGACCGGATCAGGGCCTGGATGTGCTCGTTGACGTCCCACACGTTCACGTTCATCCCGGCCAGCACCCGCCCGTCCGACAGCCAGAACGCGATGAACTCCCGCTTGGCCACGTCGCCTCGGATCAGCACCTGGTCGTAGCCGCCCGCCGGGGCGTACCCCGAGTACTCCAGACCCACGTCGTACTGGTCGGAGAAGAAGTACGGCACCCGGTCGTACGAGACCTCCTGCCCCAGCATCGCCCGCGCCGCGGCCGGGCCGCCGTTGAGCGCGTTCGCCCAGTGCTCGACCCGCAGCCGGGTCCCGAGCAGCGGGTGGTGCGCGGCGGCCACGTCCCCGACCGCGAACACGTGCGGGTCGCTGGTCCGCAGGGAGGCGTCCACGGCGATGCCGCCGCCGTGCTGCCGGTCGACCAGGGCCAGCCCCGAGGTCTCGGCGAGCGCGGTCCGCGGCGCGGCCCCGATCGCCGCGAGCACGGCGTGCACGGGATGCTCCTCCCCGTCGTCCGTCCGGGCCGCGAGCACCATGCCGTCCTGGCCGACGATCTCGGTGAGCCGCGCACCGAAGTGGAAGCGGACCCCGTGATCGGCGTGCAGGTCCCCGAACAGCCTGCCGATCTCCGGGCCGAGCACCGCGTGCAGCGGGGTGGCCAGCGGCTCGACCACGGTGACCTCGGCCCCGTACCCGCGGGCCGCGGCGGCGACCTCCAGGCCGATCCACCCGGCGCCCGCGATCAGCAGGTGGCCGTTGTCCCGGCCGAGGGTGGCCAGGACGCCCTTCAGCCGCTCGGCGTGGGCGAGCCGGCGCAGGTGGTGCACCCCGGCCAGGCCCGTGCCCGGGATGTCGAGGCGGCGCGGCTCGGCCCCGGTGGCCAGCAGCAGCTTGTCGTAGTGCAACACCGTGCCGTCCCCGAGGAGCACCTTCCTGGCGTCCCGGTCCAGGTGGACCGCGGGCTGGCCGAGGTGCAGCTCGATGTCGGCCCGGGCGTACCAGGACGGCTCGTGGACGAAGACGCTGTCGCGCTCCTCCTTGCCCTGGAGGTATCCCTTGGACAGCGGGGGCCGCTCGTACGGATGGTCGCGCTCGTCGCCGATGAGGATCACCCGCCCCGTGAACCCCTCGGACCTCAGCGTCTCGGCCGCCTTAGCCCCGGCAAGCCCTGCGCCGACGATGACGAATGTCCGGTGTGCGTCGACCACCTGATGCCTCCTCATAACCTCTCCGCCACATGCGACCACATGCGAGCGTCCCGCACTGAGCCTGCCGCGTGAAGGGGGAGTGGCCCGATCGGCTCACCCTTCGAACCGGCGCGTGCGCCGTGTGAGCCGGGCGTGCAGGGAGCGCGCGGAGGCGTCCGTGAGCGCCGCGATCTGGTCGATGACCGCGCGTTTGCGGGCCTTGTCGTCGGGCGCGGCGTCGAAGATCGCCCGGAACTGCGGGTCCAGGCCCTCGGGTGCGCGGGCGCTGAGCGCCTCGGCGAGTTCGGCCAGGACGATGCGCTGGTCGGCGCGGAGCCGCTCCTGCTCGTCGCGCTGCATCACGTACAGGTCGGCGACCGCCTTGAGGACCGCGCACTCGTTGCGCGCCTCGCGCGGGACGACCAGCTCGGCGGCGTACCGGGTCAGGCGGCCGGAGCCGTACGCCTCGCGCGTGGCGCCCTCGGCGGCCAGGCAGAAGCGGCCGATCAGCTGGCTGGTGGCGTCCTTGAGGCGGGCCTGGGCCACGGCCGATCCGTCGTACCCGTGCGGCCACCACTCCTGCTCCAGCAGCCGGTCGAGAGCCTCGCGGAGCTCCTCCGGCTCGGTGCCGGCCGGCACGTACCGCCCGATCGCGACCCGCCAGATCGCGGTCCGCTCGGGCTCGGAGAAGAGGAGGTTGGGGTCGATGTGCCCGGCGTGCAGGCCGTCCTCGAAGTCGTGGACGGAGTACGCCACGTCGTCCGACCAGTCCATCACCTGGGCCTCGAAGCACTTGCGGTCCGCGGGCGCGCCGCGCCGCAGCCACTCGAAGACCGGCAGGTCGTCGTCGTACGCGCCGAACTTGACCGAGTCGGGGTCGGTGGGGTGGCCGCCGCGGGCCCAGGGGTACTTGGTGGCGGCGTCCAGGCAGGCCCGGGTGAGGTTGAGCCCGACGCTGACGAGCGAACCGCTCGCCGGGTCGGGTACGAAACGCTTCGGCTCCAGGCGCGTCAGCAGGCGCAGCGACTGGGCGTTGCCCTCGAATCCGCCGCAGTCCTTGGCGAACTCGTTAAGCGCCTCCTCGCCGTTGTGCCCGAAGGGCGGGTGGCCCATGTCGTGCGAGAGGCACGCGGCCTCGACGAGGTCGGGGTCGCAGCCGAGGGCCGCGCCGAGCTCGCGGCCGACCTGGGCGCACTCCAGGGAGTGCGTCAGGCGGGTGCGGGGGCTGGCGTCCCAGTCGTACGAGCGGCTGCCGGGGGTGACGACCTGGGTCTTCCCGGCGAGGCGGCGCAGCGCGGCGGAGTGCAGCACGCGCGCCCGGTCGCGCTGGAAGGCGGTCCGGCCGGGCCGTTTGTCGGGTTCGACGGCCCAGCGTTCGGTGTCGGACGGTTCGTAGGGGGCGTCCGGGTCGGAGTGACGGACGGGTGCGGTGGCGGTGCCTTCCATGCCTTCCATGCTCAGAAGGTAACCGGAAGCACCGACAAGAGGACCAATCTGAGCAATCCGAACCAACGGGGTCTTTATGCGGTGGCCAGTTCCAGGGGGGTCCGCTGCCGGGTGACGGCCTCGTCGTAGCGCTGGAGCACGAGGCGGGCCAGGGCCGGGTGGTCGCCGAGCGGGGCGGCCGCCGGGCCGGGCGCGGCGGCGGCGCTCTGCGTGGCGAAGCGGCCGGGGGCGGTGAAGTACGAGGCCACCGCGATCCGGTGGTGGCCGCGGGCGGCGAGGGCGTGGACGGCGTCGGGGACGGTCGGGGCGGCGGCGGAGGCATAGGCCGGTACGACGGGCACGCCGTCGAGGCGGTCGGAGAGCAGGGCGGCCGTGCGGCGGGTGTCGGCCGCCGAGTCGGGGTCGCGGGAGCCGGCGGCGGCGAGGACGACGGCCGTACCCGCCCCGGGGGCCCAGCCGGTCTCCAGGAGGCGCTCGTACAGGGCCTCGACCAGGAGCGGGTGCGGGCCGAGCGGGGCGGCGACACGGGTGTCGAGGTGGGCGGCGCGGGCGGCGGCCGCCGGGAGGTCCCGCTTGACGTGGTGGCCGCGGCCGAGGAGCAGCGGGACGAGCACGGCCGCGCCGGTGGTGCTCCCGAGGGTCTCGCCGAGCAGCGGCCGGTTCAGCTCGACGTGTCCGAGCCGGACGTCGAGGCGGGGGCGCAGTTCGTGGATCCGGTCGAGGAGGGCCAGGACGGCGGGGAGGGCGCGGGGGTCGCGGCTGCCGTGGGCGACGGCGACGAGGGTGGGCTGCATGCGGGGGCTCCGTCGGACCGGCCCCCCGCCGCCTGCCACGGACGCAGTCCGCTGAGCTGCATGCCGAGTTGGGCGGTGATCCGGGTCAGCAGCTCCGTGGCCGTGGCGGGGGGAAAGGGGAGGGACAGGGACTCGGGAGGGTGCACCAGCTCCGTCATGAACCGATCCTGCAGGCCGGAGGTTGCGTGGGCGTTGCGCGGGGGTGACGGGTGTTTTCCGGGAGCTCACCCGGTCATTCGTCCGAGTGAAAGGCGGGGAGGGGGGAACTGGGGGCCGGGCGCTGATCGTCAATGTGTGCGAACGGCGTGTGGGGCAAGGGGGGGATCGACCATGAAGCTGACACCGGGCTGGGCGAGGACGGTGGCGGGGCGGCGCCGGGCCGTCCAGGCGGTGGTGGCCGCGTGCGTGCTGGCGCTGCTCCCGTCGGCGTGGACGCACGCGGCGGCCGCGGACCGGCTGCGGAGCACGGCCGACGCACCGGCCTCCGAGGTGGCGGTGGTGTTCGGGGCGGGACTGTGGAACGGGCGGCCGACCCCTTATCTGGCCAGACGGCTCGACGCGGCGGCCGAGCTGTACCGCACGGGCAAGGCCAAGGTCGTTCTCGTCACCGGGGACAACAGCCGCACCGAGTACGACGAGCCCGACGCGATGCGGACGTACCTGACCGCCCACGGTGTGCCGGGCGACCGCATCGTCAGCGACTACGCGGGCTTCGACACGTGGGACTCCTGCGTGCGGGCCAAGGAGATCTTCGGGGTGAAGCGGGCGGTGCTGATCAGCCAGGGCTTCCACATACGCCGGGCCGTCGCCCTGTGCGGTGCGGCGGGCGTGGACGCGTACGGGGTCGGGGTGGACGACGCGCACGACGCGACCTGGTACTACGGCGGCACGCGCGAGGTGTTCGCGGCCGGCAAGGCGGCGCTGGACGCGACGTTCAAGCCGGAGCCGCGGTTCATGGGGCCGAAGGAGCAGGGGGTGTCGCGGGCGCTGGGGGCACCGGCAGACTGACGCGCCGTCGGCCTGTGCCGATTGGCGGACGGCCGCCGCGGTCGCCTTCCTCCTGTCCGGCGCCGCCGGTTACATGACGGGCGCCGAACCCGCGGTGGACGGCGGCTGGACCGCCGGGCCGACGGTGAAGCACCTGACGGGAGGGCGACCCCGGCCGCCGACCGGTCCCGCCGGGCGGGAAGGCCGGCGCCGATGTGTGCCGCTGCCGGCCGACGACGGGTACCTCGTCCTCGACGTCGTACGAGGCCGGATCGTGTACGTGGAGATCCTCTGCCGGCCCGAGTACCGCCGGGCCTCACCGGGCGTCGACGGGCGTGCTGAGGTGACCGTACGGGAGGCGTAACCGGGAGCGGCGGCCCGCGTAACACCGCCGTCGCAGGCTGGGCGGTATGCACACCCCGGATCCTGCCACCGCCACGCACTGCCCGTACTGCGCACTGCAGTGCGGGATGAACCTCCGCCCTGAACCGGGCGGCGCGAGCGTGGTGGTGGAGGAGCGGCCGGACTTCCCGGTGAACCAGGGTGCGCTGTGCGGCAAGGGGCGGACCGCCCCCGCCGTGCTCTCCTCCCGGGTGCGCCTGACCGGGCCGCTCGTCCGCACCCACGCCGGACGGCTGGAGCCGGCCACCTGGGAGGAGGCCCTCGACGCCGTCGCCGAGGGCCTCGCCCGCACCGGGCGTGCGCACGGGCCCGACGCGGTCGGGGTGTTCGGGGGCGGCGGACTGACCAACGAGAAGGCCTACGCGCTCGGCAAGTTCGCCCGTATCGCGCTGCGGACCTCGCAGATCGACTACAACGGCCGCTTCTGCATGTCCTCGGCGGCCGCCGCCCACCAGCGGGCCTTCGGACTGGACCGCGGACTCCCCTTCCCCCTGGAGGACATCCCGCGGACCGGCTGCGTGATCCTGGTCGGCTCGAACCCGGCCGAGACCATGCCGCCCGCCCTGCGCTACCTCACCGAGCTCAAGGCGAACGGCGGCACGCTGATCGTCGTCGACCCGCGTCGGACCCGGACCGCCGAGCAGGCCGACCTGCACCTCGCCCCCCGCCCCGGGACGGACCTCGCCCTCGCCTTGGGCCTGCTGCACCTGGTCGTCGCCGAAGGGCGCACCGACGAGGAGTTCATCGCCGGGCGCACCACCGGCTGGGAGGAGGCCCGGGCCGCGGCGATGGCGCACTGGCCGGAGCTGGTGGAGCGGATCACCGGTGTGCCCGTCCCCAAACTCCGCGAGGCGGTCGCCCTGTTCTGCGCGCCGTCCTCCGCGATGGTCCTGACGGCCCGCGGGCCCGAGCAGCAGTCCAAGGGAACCGACACCGTCGGCGCGTGGATCAACCTGTGCCTGGCCACCGGCCGCGCCGGACGCCCGCTTTCCGGGTACGGCTGCCTCACCGGCCAGGGCAACGGCCAGGGCGGCCGCGAGCACGGCCAGAAGGCCGACCAGCTCCCCGGCTACCGCAAGCTCGCCGATCCGGCGGCGCGGGCCCACGTCGCCGGGGTCTGGGGCGTCGACCCCGACAGCCTGCCCGCCCCCGGCCGCAGCGCGTACGAACTCCTCGACGCGCTCGGCACGGAGGTGAAGGCCCTCCTCCTCATGGGCTCCAACCCGGTGGTCTCGGCCCCCCGCGCCGCCCACATCGAGGACCGCATCCGCTCCCTGGACTTCCTCGCGGTGGCGGACGTGGTGCTCTCCGAGACGGCGGCCCTCGCGGACGTGGTCCTCCCCGTCACCCAGTGGGCGGAGGAAACCGGCACCACCACCAATCTGGAGGGCCGCGTCCTGCTGCGCCGCCGGGCCCTGACCCCGCCGCCGGGGGTGCGCACCGACCTGGAGGTCCTGCACGGGCTGGCCGCCCGCCTCGGCATCGAGAAGGGCTTCCCCACCGCCCCCGAGGAGGTCTTCGAGGAGCTCCGCCGTGCCTCGGCCGGCGGCCCGGCGGACTACTCGGGCATCTCCTACGCCCGCATCGAGGCCGAACAGGGCGTCTTCTGGCCCTGCCCGCAGGACTCCCACCCCGGAACCCCGCGCCTCTTCCTGGACCGCTTCGCCACCGACGACGGGCGGGCCCGCTTCGTCCCCGTCTCCCACCGCGACGCGGCCGAGGTCCCGGACGCCGAGTACCCCCTCCTCCTCACCACCGGCCGCGTGGTCGCCCAGTACCAGTCGGGCGCCCAGACCCGCCGCGTGGACGAGCTCAATGCGGCAGCCCCCGGCCCCTTCGTGGAACTCCACCCGCGCCTCGCGGCCCGCATCGGGGCGGTCGAGGGCGCCCCGCTGGCGGTCGTCTCCCGCCGCGGCCGCGCCGTGGCCCCGGCCCGCATCACGGACACCATCCGCGCGGACACGGTCTTCATGCCGTTCCACTGGCCGGGCGAGGGCCGCGCCAACTCCCTGACCAACCCGGCCCTGGACCCCACCTCCCGGATGCCGGAGTTCAAGGTCTGCGCGGTCCGCGTCGAGCCGGCCTGATCCGGCTCCGGGCGAGGGCGCCCGCCGCCGTCCGCACCGCGTCGTACAGGACCCGTGCCGGCCCCCGTCCGCCTGGCGGATCCGGCGGGCGTTCCAGCGTCCCGGCGCCCCGGCAGCGCACCGTCACGTGGGTTTCGTACGCGGACATGGAGCCGTTCTTGTCGGACATGCGTCCGGTCCGCATCGGGATTCCCGGCGGGGGGTAACCATCCGGTCACGCACCGGACTCAGAAAGTGCTCGCACGCCCCTCGTGGCAGTGATGTGTCGTACCCCACACTGAGGTGCGGTGCCCCCGTCCTCGGAGCCCTGGAGGTCGCCCCCGTGCAGACCCGGATCCTGACCGTCAACGCGAGCCCGCCCGTCCATGACACCGAGGCCACTGCGGGTGAAGAGCCCGAGGCCGACGCCGTGGACGAGGAGCCCGACGAGCCCGTGGTGCTGGAGCTGATCGAGCAGGTGCCCGAGCCGCGCCGGCGCCCCGAAAGCGGCGGATCGGGCCCTTCCGCCGACCTGTTCCGGCAGTACCTGCGCGAGATAGGCAGGATCCCGCTGCTCTCCGCCGCCGAGGAGGTCGAGCTCGCACGCCGCGTCGAAGCCGGACTGTTCGCCGAAGAGAAACTGGGCAACACCCCCGACCTCGACCTGCGGCTCGCCCTCGACCTCGACAAGCTCGTCGTCATGGGGCGGATGGCCAAGAGGCGCCTCATCGAATCGAACCTGCGGCTCGTCGTCTCCGTCGCCAAGCGCTACGTGGGCCGCGGGCTCACCATGCTCGACCTCGTCCAGGAAGGGAACCTCGGGCTCATCCGGGCCGTCGAGAAGTTCGACTACGCCCGCGGGTACAAGTTCTCCACCTACGCCACCTGGTGGATCCGGCAGGCCATGTCGCGGGCCCTCGCCGACCAGGCCCGCACCATCCGCGTGCCCGTCCACGTCGTCGAGCTGATCAACCGCGTCGTGCGCGTACAGCGCCGCATGCTCCAGGAACGCGGATACGAGCCCACCGCCGAAGAGGTCGCCGTCCACCTCGAACTGACCCCCGAACGGGTCCTGGAGGTACTGCGCCTCGCCCAGGAGCCGGTATCGCTCCACGCGCCGGTCGGCGAGGAGGACGACGTCGCCCTCGGTGATCTGATCGAGGACGGGGACGCCGCCTCGCCCATGGAGTCCGCCGCGTTCTTCCTGCTCCGCGAGCACCTGGAAGCCGTGCTGTCGACCCTCGGCGAGCGCGAGCGCAAGGTCGTGCAGCTGCGCTACGGCCTGGCCGACGGCCGGCCCCGCACCCTGGAGGAGATCGGGCGGATCTTCGGCGTGACGCGCGAGCGGATCCGGCAGATCGAGTCCAAGACGCTCAACAAGCTGCGCGACCACGCCTTCGCCGACCAGCTCCGCGGCTACCTGGACTGAGCAACACGGACCGCAGACCGGTACGGAGAAGGGGTGCCCCCGAACGAGAGGGCACCCCTGGCACGACCGCCGACCGATGACGGCCGGCCGGCGTCAGTCGACCTCGGCCACCGCCTGCGCGAACTGCGCCGCGTACAGCCGCGCGTACGCGCCCTCCGCCGCCAGCAGTTCCCCGTGCGTGCCCTGCTCCACGATCGAACCGTTCTCCATCACCAGGATCACGTCCGCATCGCGGATCGTGGACAGCCGGTGCGCGATCACGAAGGACGTACGGCCGTGCGCGAGGCGCGCCATCGCCTTCTGGATCAGCACCTCGGTGCGGGTGTCCACCGAGCTCGTCGCCTCGTCGAGCACCAGGATCACCGGGTCCGACAGGAACGCCCGGGCGATGGTGATCAGCTGCTTCTCGCCCGCGCTGACACCCGCACCCTCGTCGTCCAGCACGGTGTCGTAGCCGTCCGGCAGGGTGCGGATGAACCGGTCCGCATGCGCGGCCCGCGCCGCCTCCTCGATCTCGGCGCGCGTGACCTCGCGGGCCGCACCGTAGGCGATGTTCTCCGCGATGGTGCCGCCGAACAGCCACGTGTCCTGGAGCACCATGCCGATGCCGCCACGCAGTTCCTCGCGCGTCATCTTCGCGATGTCCACCCCGTCCAGGGCGATCTCGCCGCCCGTGACCTCGTAGAACCGCATCAGCAGGTTGACCAGGGTGGTCTTGCCAGCGCCCGTCGGACCGACGATCGCGACCGTCTGGCCCGGCTCGACGGTCAGCGACAGGTTCTCGATCAGCGGCTTGTCCGGCTCGTAGCGGAAGGCCACCTTGTCGAGCGTGACCCGGCCGCGGAGCTGCTCCGGACGCTCCGGGACCGCAGCGTCCGGCTCCTGCTCCTGCGCGTCCAGCAGCTCGTAGACCCGCTCTGCCGAGGCGACGCCGGACTGCACCAGGTTCGCCATCGACGCGACCTGCGTCAGCGGCATCGAGAACTGGCGCGAGTACTGGATGAAGGCCTGCACGTCACCGATCGACAGGCTGCCCGAGGCCACCCGCAGACCGCCGACGACCGCCACCAGCACGTAGTTGATGTTCGAGACGAAGAACATCACCGGCTGCATGATCCCGCTGACCAGCTGCGCCTTGAACGAGGCCCGGTACAGCGCCTCGTTCTGCTCGGCGAAGACGGCCGCGGACTCCTTCTGCCGGCCGAACACCTTGACCAGGGCGTGGCCCGAGTACATCTCCTCGATGTGCGCGTTGAGCGCACCCGTGGACTTCCACTGCGCCACGAACTGCGGCTGCGACTTCTTGCCGATCTTCGCCGCGACGAAGACCGACACCGGGATGGTCACCAGCGCGACCAGCGCCAGCAGCGGGGAGATCCAGAACATCATCGCCAGCACGCCGACTATCGTCAGCAGCGAGTTGAGCAGCTGGCCCATCGTCTGCTGGAGCGTCTGCCCGATGTTGTCGATGTCGTTGGTGGCCCGGCTGAGCACCTCGCCGCGCTTCTGCCGGTCGAAGTACGACAGCGGCAGCCGCGACAGCTTCCCCTGGAGCTCCTCGCGCATCCGGTACACGGTGCCGTTCATGATGTGGTTCGACAGCCGCGTCGCGACCAGCATCAGCAGGCCGGCGAGGGTGAAGACCACCAGCGCCCAGATCGCCACGACCCCGATCGCACCGAAGTCGATGCCCTCGCCGGGGGTGAAGTCGGTGCCGGACAGCATGTCCGCCATCCCGCCCTGACCCTTGGCGCGCAGTCCGTCGAGCGCCTGCTCCTTGGTGATCCCGGCCGGCATCTCCCGGCCGACTATCCCCGCGAACACCAGGTCGGTCGCCTTGCCGAGGATCTTCGGACCGACGACCGAGCAGCCGACGCTGCCGACGACGGCGACGACCATGCCCCACAGCTTGACCCGGTCCTGCGCGATCTGGCCCAGCAGTCGCTTGCCCGAGCCCTTGAAGTCCAGGGACCGCTCGGCCGGCCCCATCATCATCCGTCCTCCGGGCCCGCTCATGCGGCCTCCGCCTCCGTCAGCTGGGAGAGCACGATCTCCCGGTAGGTCTCGTTGTCGGCCATCAGCTCGTGGTGGCGCCCCTCGCCCACGACTTGGCCCTCGTCCAGCACGATGATCCGGTCGGCCTCGCGGATCGTGGAGACCCGCTGGGCGACGATGACCACCGTCGCGTCCTCCGTCTCGCGCGCGAGCGCCGCGCGCAGCGCCGCGTCCGTCGCGTAGTCGAGGGCGGAGAAGGAGTCGTCGAAGAGGTAGATCTCCGGGCGCTGCACCAGCGTGCGCGCGATGGCCAGACGCTGGCGCTGGCCGCCGGAGACGTTCGTTCCGCCCTGGGTGATCGGTGCGTCCAGGCCGCCGTCCAGCTCGGACACGAAGTCCTTGGCCTGCGCCACGTCCAACGCGTGCCAGAGTTCCTCGTCGGTGGCGTCGGGACGCCCGTACCGCAGGTTGGAGGCGACGGTTCCGGAGAAGAGGTACGGCTTCTGCGGGACCATGCCGACCGTTCTGGCCAGCAGCTCCGGCTCCAGGCGGCGCACGTCCTCCCCGTCGACCAGCACATCGCCGCCGGTCGCGTCGAACAGCCGCGGGACCAGGCCCAGCAGGGTGGACTTGCCGCTGCCGGTGGAGCCGATGACCGCGGTGGTCTCGCCGGGGCGGGCCACCAGGTCCACCCCGCGCAGCACCGGGGCCTCGGCGCCCGGGTAGCGGAAATCGGCGCCGCGCAGCTCCAGCTGCCCGCGCCGGGCGAGCTCGCGCACCGGCTCGGCCGGCGGGACCACGCTGGACTCGGTGTCCAGGACCTCCTGGACGCGCTCGGCGCAGACCTCGGCGCGCGGCACCATCATGAACATGAAGGTGGCCATCATCACGGACATGACGATCTGCATCAGGTAGGCGAGGAAGGCCGTCAGCTGGCCGATCTCCATGCCCTCGCCGTCGATGCGCATCGCGCCGAACCAGATGACGGCGACGCTGGATATGTTCACGACCAGGATCACCGTCGGGAACATCAGCGCAAGCAGCCGGCCCGCCGCGAGGGAGACTCCGGTCAGGTCGGCGTTGGCCTCCCGGAACCGGTCCTTCTCGTACTCGTCGCGGACGAAGGCGCGGATCACGCGGTTGCCGGTGATCTGCTCGCGCAGCACCCGGTTCACCGTGTCCAGGCGGACCTGCATCTTCCGGAACAGCGGCCGCGTCCGCAGGACGATCGCGCCGACCGAGAGGCCGAGGACGGGGACCACGGCCAGCAGTACGCCCGACAGCTTCACATCGAGCGAGAGCGCCATGCCGATGCCGCCGATGCACATGATCGGAGCCGACACCATCAGGGTGAAGGTCATCAGCACCAGCATCTGGATCTGCTGCACGTCGTTCGTCGTACGGGTGATCAGCGAGGGTGCGCCGAAGTGGCCGAGCTCCCGCGCGGAGAAGCTCTGCACCCGGTCGAAGACGGAGGCGCGGATGTCGCGTCCGACGGCCGCCGCGGTACGGGCGCCGAAGTAGACGGCGCCGATGTTGCAGGCGAGCTGGAAGAGGGAGACACCGAGCATCAGTGCGCCGAAGCGGAGGATGTAGCCGGTGTCCCCGCTGACGACACCGTTGTCGATGATGTCCGCGTTCAGCGTGGGGAGGTAGAGGCTTGCGCTGGTCTGCAGCAGTTGCAGCAGGACCAGGAGGGCGATCGGTTTCCGGTACGGACTCAGATGGGTCCGCAGAAGTCGTATGAGCACGCGCAGGCTCCGGTCGGCAAGATCGAGGGGGGTTCGGTCCATCTTCGGCCACCCCGCGTCCGAACCCCACTGATTTTCGCAAAGCCCGGTCAAAAGGAGGAGACCGGCCGCCGCACTACTGCGATGGCAGTAGTCCCCGCGCCCGAGGCGGTCCCCGCCCCGGCAGGACCCGTCAGCAGCCGGCGAACGCCCCGGGGTGGATCTGCTCCCGCGTCGCGATGTACTGCTGGCGCACCGCCTGCCAGGCCGGGTACTCCTCGCCCGGCTCGAAGACCTGCGCCGCGGGGCCCGGCCACACCGGCGGCGTGTGCGGGGCCAGCGTGCCCTGCTGTACGCCGAGCGCCCAGGCGGCCTGGCGCGCCGCGCCCAGCGCCGCGTAGTCGGCGGGCGCGGGCACGACGACCTGCGTGCCGAACAGCCCCGGAGCGGCGGCCTGTACGGCGGGCAGCTCCGCCGCCGCGCCCAGCAGGAACACCCGGCGGATCTCGACCCCGCGCGAACGCAGCACGTCGAGCGCGTCGACCAGCCCGCACAGCATGCCCTCGAACGCGGCCCGCGCCAGGTGCTCCGGCTTCATCGAGTCCCGGCGCAGCCCGGACAGGGTCCCTGCGGTGTGCGGCAGGTTCGGCGTCCGCTCACCCTCCAGGTACGGCAGGAGTACGAGCCCGTGCGCACCCGGCGTCGACTTCAGCGCGAGCTCGGACAGCCCGTCGAGGTCGGTGCCCAGCAGCTCGGCGGTGCCGCGCAGCGCCCGTACGGCGTTGGAGGTGTTCACCACCGGCAGGTGCATGCCGGCCGCGTCGGCCAGGGAGGTGATCAGACCGCCCGGCTCCGACAGTGCCTCGTGGTGCACGGCCATCACCGAGCCGGACGCGCCCAGCGAGACCACCGCGTCGCCGGGGCCGAGGCCCAGCCCGAGCGCGGCGGCCATGGTCTCCCCGGTGCCGGCGGAGATCAGCAGCCCCTCCGGCGTCATCCCGGCGGCCTCGGCCGGCCCGAGCACCTCGGGCAGCAGCGCCATGTGCCCGAGCGCCAGCTCGACCAGGTCGGGGCGGTAGGAACCGGTGGCCGGCGACCAGTACCCGGTGGCCGAGGCGCCGCCCCGGTCCGTGGTCCGCCGGGCGGGCCGGCCGAGCAGCTGCCAGACCAGCCAGTCGTGTGCGGACATCAGCACGGCCACCCGCCGGGCCGCGTCCGGCTCGGCGCGGGCCAGCCAGGCCAGCTTCGTCACCGGCTGCGCGGACTGCGGGACGGATCCGACGGCCTGGGCCCAGGCCTGTCGGCCGCCGAGCGCCTCGATGAGGTCGGCGGCGGCGACCTGGCCGCGCTTGTCGTTGCCGATCAGGGCCGGACGTACGAGGGCGCCCTGCTGGTCCAGGGGCAGCAGCCCGTGCTGCTGTGCGGAGACTCCTATGGCCTGGACGCCTTCGAGGAGCCCGCCGCCGGCGGCCTCGCCGAGGGAGAGCAGCCAGGCCTGCGGGTCGGTCTCGTGGGGGTGGACGCTCTTGGGATCGCCGGCGGGCTGCGGGTGGGGCGCGTACCCCTGACGCAGCACAGCACCCGTTTCGGTGTCACAGACGACGATGCGAGTGAAGGCGGAAGAGCTGTCCAGCCCGGCGACTATCCCCATACGGAGAATTCTGCCGCACGCCGGGGCGGGATCCGCCGCCCCGAATGCGCCGGATCCCAGGGGAACCTGCCGGCTCAGGTGTTGCTCGTGCCCCAGTCGTCCTCGGAGCCGCCACCGGTGCGGTCACGCAGTCCCCGCACCCGCCCGGCCACGGAGGCGGGCACCGCGTCGGCGACCTTGTGGCTCACGGCGGCGAAAGCCTTCCCGGCGTACTCGCGCCCCGTCTGCCCGGCGGTCTCGGCGGCATTGCGCACCGCGGGGTTCTGCGCGAGCCCGCGGGCGGACTTCTTCAGCTGCTCGTAACGCTCGCGCCCGGCACGGGTCCCGAGCACGTATCCGAGGGCCAGTCCGACCATGAACGTGACCTTGTACCGCATGCCTGTCACCCTTCGTCGTGTGGTGCCCGGCCCGCTGGCGATACCGATTGGCGGAGCACCCCCCTGCTTGCGCTAATCTATGACTCGCAACGGGCGCTCGCCCCCCGGCAAGGCCGGAGGTGGGCTGTTCGATGCACCGCAGCAATCCCCTGTAGCTCAATTGGCAGAGCAGCCGGCTGTTAACCGGCAGGTTACTGGTTCGAGTCCAGTCGGGGGAGCGCAGTCCCCTGTAGCTCAATTGGCAGAGCATTCGGCTGTTAACCGGAGGGTTGCTGGTTCGAGTCCAGCCGGGGGAGCGTGAGGGAAGAGGACCCCGTGTGGGTCCTCTTCTTTTTTTGCCCTGGCCCTGGAACCGGGCAGCCCTCAGAACGGTCTCCCTCAGCAGGCGAAGCCGATCATGCGAGGCATCCGAGGCAGGAGATCGTATGAGCGGCTATGCTGCGGCAGACGGCGCGCACACATGTACGCGCCACGCCGTGAAGGGGCGGTAGCTCAGCCGGTTAGAGCAGCGGACTCATAATCCGTCGGCCGTGGGTTCGAGTCCCACCCGCCCCACGGCGCCCCAGGTCAGAAGAAACGTTCTGACCTGGGGCTATTTACTTCTCATCGCCAGGTCTCGAAGGGCGTATGGCCCCACGGTCGCCGCCGGCCTTCTGCTGACGCTGATTCCCGGCGTGGTGGCCGTACACGGCACCCTCGGCGCGGGCCTGGCCGTACGGAACGTCATCGGCGTCGAAGCCGGGGTCGGCGCGCTGGAGGCGATGCTGGCGGCTCCGTACACCGCGGCCGGCATCGCCGGCGGGCTGCTCGGTTACGCCCTCGTCGTCACCACCAGCCAGTGGGCGGTGATGACCGTGCTCGGAGCACTGGCCCTGGCCATCTCCGACTGGCTCCACCACGACAGCCTTTCGCCGGACGGTGGATACCTGGCATTGGCCCTTGGCCTGCCCCTGCTGGCGGCCTGGGCAGGTGCCGCCCTCGCCCTTATGCTCAGCCTGCTCTTCCCGCGTCTGGCCCAACCGGGGCAGGCAGGCCTTGCGGGCCATGGCGGTGCGCTCGTCAGCATGGTCGCCATGGCGCCCGGCTTCGGAGCCCTGCTGGCGCTGGCGCTCGGCCTGACCGAACTCGGACCGATCAGGCTGCTGATCGGCGCAGGCGGCATCACCGCCCTGATCACGGTGTGCGCCCTGGTCGGTGCCGCACGTGGATTCCGTCCGGAATCGGTACTCGGTTCCTCCTGATCGATCCAAGGATCTGCTGATGACGAAACTGATGGTCGACATCCGGCCTTCCCTGGTCGCGCTGCCGTTCCACCGAGCCTTCACCAGGCCGCTGGTGGAGATCGACGGCGTCGAGCGGGAAGCGGCGTGGGGAACGACGGAGGTCGCCGTCGAGGCCGGGGCGCACCGCTTGGCGGTGTACTTCCGCTATCGCGGACAACGGACGGCCCGGCTGGGCGTGGGGCACGAGGAGTTCACGGTGGACGGTTCGATGTCCGAACTCCGAGTGACCGCACGGCTCGGCGCGCGCAACGGGAGCAGCTTCCGCGTGGCCATCGGCTGACGGTGCGATTCGGCGGCGCGTCGTCGCCCCTCCGGCGGTCGGCGCCGAGCCCGGGACAGCCGCAGGCGAAGAGACGTTCCCGCCTGCGGCTTCGGCGTATCGGGTGCTAGAAGTTCTCCGTTTCGTCCGCCAGGTGGCGCAGTACGTCGTCCAGGTCCTGGCGGCGGGCGTAGGCCGCGCGTTGGCGGTGGGCGCCCGAGCCGTCGCGGAGGAGGCCTGCCAGGGTCTTGGCCGCGTGGTCGAGCTCGCCCGACGCCGCCAGTTCCGGGGCGACCAGGTCCAGCAGGGCCTCCGCCAGGTCCGCCGCCGGGAGTTCTGCGCCCGTGTACGGGTCGAGGCCGAAGCCCTCCAGGCCGTCGTGGGCCGCCCGCCAGCGCGCGAGGCGCAGTACGTCGTCCCGCAGCGCCGGTTCGGGACGCTGCTCCGCGATGTCCCGCAGGGTGGTCGCCACCAGGGCGCGGACCAGCTCGGCCTGGAGGATCGCCGTGTCGATGTCCGCGGACATGTCGGGCGCCCGGATCTCGAGCGTCGGCCAGTGCCCGGACGGGCGCAGGTCCCAGTAGACCATCTTGGTGTCCAGGGCCGCCCCGGAGCCGAGCAGGGTCTCCACCGAGCGACGGAAGTGGGCCGTGGACGTGAAGTGCGGGGGCAGCCCGGCAGAGGGCCAGCCCGACCAGGCCATCGCCCGCCAGCTGGCGTGACCGGTGTCACGGCCGCCCCAGAACGGCGAGTTGGCGGCCAGCGCGATCAGCGTGGGCAGCCATGGTCTGACCCGGTTCGACACCGCCACCGCCGTGTCCACGTCGAAGGTGCCGACGTGGATGTGGCGGCCGCAGCTGACCAGGGTGTCGGTGAGCGCGCCGAAGCGGCGGTGCTGCTCGCGCTGGCGCGGCTCGTCGTCGGTCAGGTGCAGCGGTCCCGCCACGGCCACGACCGGCGAGGGCGCGGCCAGCAGTCGGCAGCCGTGCGCGCGGGCCGCCCGCGCGAGGGTGCGCCGCAGGGTGGCGAGCTCCTCGCGCAGCGCGGGCGCCGAGTCGGCGACCGGGGTGGAGATCTCCACCTGGTAGCGGGTGCCCTCGGGGTGCACTTCGTGGGGCAGGCCCGCGGCGGTGGCCAGGACGAGCGGGGCGGCCGGGACCACCCGGAAGGTACGGGTGTCGACGAGGAGGAACTCCTCCTCGACACCCACGGTCAGCGGGGCTGTGAGGGGGGACGCGTGGACTCCGTTGTCCGCGCCGCCGGTGCTCGTGGTGCTGTTGCCAGGTTCGATCACTACGCCTCCCTGGACATACGAGTCTTTCATCATGAGCGGAACACGAGGGGAGGAGCGCACGTCGATTCAGTCAAATGTCCTGCGGCAGTGGCGAGTTACCGGTAGGGGCGGGCCCGGCCTGAGGCCCCGGGTCCGGGTGGGGCGACTGTTGCGGGTGCGTGAACAGGCCGGATAATGCCCACGGCTGCCGACCGGCCGCCGGTTATCATCCGCTGTGACCGGCACGAGCACCCCCACCCGACGCCCGACGCGGATATTCGCGGACCTGACCCCGTTGCGTACGTCCCCGGACTACCGGCGGCTGTGGGTCGGCAGCACCATCTCCTGGATGGGCCAGGCGATGACCGCCCTCGCGATCTCGCTCCAGGTCTACGACATCACCCGGTCCAGCTTCTCCGTCGGGCTCGTCGGACTCTTCGCCCTCGTCCCGCTCGTCGTCTTCGGGCTCTACGGCGGAGCCATCGCCGACACCGTGGACCGGCGCAAGCTCGGCCTGTACAGCTCCCTCGGCCTGACGGGCCTGTCGATCGCGCTGGCCGGCGCCGCGCTGCTCGACTACCACCGGGTCTGGCTCCTGTACACGGTCGTCGCGCTCCAGGCGGTCTGCGGCGCCCTCAACGGACCCGCCCGGTCCGCCATGATCCCGCGGCTCCTGCCGACCGAGCAGCTGCCCGCCGCCAACGCGCTGAACTCGGTGACGATGACCTCCGGGACGATGATCGGCCCGGTGCTCGGCGGGCTCACCGTCGGCTGGTGGGGCTACCAGGCCGCGTACCTGATCGACGCCGTCACCTTCTGCGCCGCGCTCTACGCGGTGTGGCGGCTGCCGGCGATGCTGCCCGAGCGGGAGAGCGGCAGGCGCGGGCGGGCCTCCGTACTGGACGGGCTGCGCTTCCTCGGCACCCGGCCGAACATCCGGATGACCTTCTTCTCCGACATGGCCGCCATGGTGCTGGCCCAGCCGAAGGCGCTGTTCCCGGCCATCGCCGTGCTCTGGTACGGCGGCGACGCCAAGACCGTCGGCCTCCTGGTGGCCGCGCCCGCCGTCGGGGCGCTGCTGGGCGGGCTGTTCTCCGGCTGGCAGGGCCGGATCCGCCGGCACGGGCTGGCGATCCTGATCTCCGTGGCCGCCTGGGGCCTGGCCATCGCCGTCTTCGGGCTCACCCGGAACCTGTGGCTGGGGCTGTTCTTCCTGGCGCTGGCCGGCTGGGCCGACACCATCTCGATGGTGTTCCGCTCCACGATGATGCAGGCCGCGACCCCGGACGAGATGCGCGGCCGCCTCCAGGGCGTGTTCATCGTGGTCGTCGCGGGCGGGCCCCGGCTCGGCGACTTCCTCGCCGGGACCGTCGCCGACCTGACCTCCCCGGCCGTGGCCATCACGGGCGGCGGGCTCGGGTGCGTGCTGGTGCTGGTCCTGCTGGCCCTGCGCTGGCGCGGGTTCGCCCGGTACGACGCGAGGTCGCCGCAGGCGTGACGCGGTACCCGGACCGGGCAGCGCTCAGGCGAGCCAGAGCGCACCGTGCCGGTGACGTGCGGGCAGGACGTCCGCGTCCTCGGCGCGGCCGAGGAGCAGCACCGCGCGGACGTCGGCGCGCAGGCGTTGCCGAGCGCGGCGCTCCTCCTGCGCGGCCATGACGGCCACGGAGGAGTCACGCAGCAGGCGCGGCAGCCGGCGGATCGTGACGCGGTGCCGGAGGGCTTGCGGCCGGGCGCGGCGGCCGGCACGCGAGGCCTCGGCGAGGCAGCGGGCGCTGAACCGCAGGTCGTGGACGAGCACGGCGTGGACGAGCACGGCGTGGACGCGCTCGTCGCGGAGCGCGGCGCCGGGCTCCGGCCGGTGGCGGGAGCGGACGTGGTGGGCGGTGCGTGACATGGACGGCTCCGGGAACGGGGCCGCCGGGCGGGTCCCGGCGGTACCTACCGGAAGCCGCGCGGGCCGTCTCCGCGAGGGCGGCGGCTCACCCGGCCGGTCCGGGGCGATGGGGGTCCACCACGCCGCGGGCGACGCCCAGGGAGACCAGGTCCTGGGGACGGATGCGGAGTTGGTCCGCCGTGGCCGGGGCCTCGGAGGGGGCGCGCTTGAGGATGGCCGCCGCCAGTTCGGGGGCGATCACCGAGAAGTAGCTGTCCGGGGTGACCCACGTGTTCCCCGGCGAGGCCAGGGCGAGGGCTCCGCCCGAGCCCCCCTCGCCGATCAGGAGGGTGGTCACCGGGACCCCGGCCGCCGCGACCGCCGCGAAGGTGTCCGCGATGGCCGCCCCGGCGCCCGCGCGTTCCGCAGCGGCGTCGTTGGCCGCGCCGGGGGTGTCCACCAGGGTGAGCACGGGGATGCCGAGGCGGTCTGCGAGGCGGATCGCGCGAGCCGCCGTACGGTACCCCGCGGGGCGGGTCGCGGTGCCGCACTGGGCGGTGTACGCGACGGCCCGGCCCTCCCGCAGCCCGAATCCGCACAGCATCCCCGGGTCCGTGCCGCCCGCCCGGTCCCCGGAGAGGGGGAGACGGAGCGTGAAGTACGCGTCCAGGTACGCCTCGGCGCGCGGCCGGTCCGGGTGGCGGGCCTGCTGTACGGCGTCCCAGCCGGTTGCCGGGGGCGGGCAGTCGGGTACGCGGCACAGCGCCGCCGGCGGCTCGACCGGCCCGGCGGAGCGGGGCGCGGCCAGGACGCGGAGCCAGTCGCCCAGTGTCGCGGCCAGCTCGGCGGCCGGGACCACGGCGTCCACGTGCCCGGCGGCGTACTGCCCCTCGGCGGTGTACGCCGCCGGGTCCGCGTCCGCCGGACGCACCCGGGAGCCCGCGAAGCCGACCTGTGCACCCGGCAGCGCGAGCACGACGTCCGCCCCGGCGCCGAGCGTGGCCCAGCCGCCGCCGGTGGTGGGATCGCGAAGCACGGCGATCTGCGGCAGGCCGGCGGCCCGGGTCAGGACGGACTGGCGGGCCACGCGCTGGAGTTGGGTCAGCGCGAGCATGCCCTCCTGCATCCGGGAGCCGCCGGTGGCGATCAGGGACACGAGGGGGAGGCGGTGTTCGCGAGCGTACGTGTACGCGGCTTCGAGCCGGTCTCCGGTGCGTTCGCCGAGGGAGCCGCCGAGGAAGCCGAACTCGAAGGAGATCACGGCCGTTTGGCGGCCGCCGATGAGGGCGGTTCCGGTGACGACGGACTCCTGTTCGCCGGTCCGCGTGGCGGCGTGGGCGCGGGAGTCGTCGTAGCCGGCCCAGGTGAGAGGGCCGTCGGCGGCCGATTCCCAGTGCGGAACCGGTAGTTCGGCGAAGCTGCCGGGGTCGGTCACGGAGGCGATGGCCGCGCGGGCCGAGAGGCGGGTCGTCGTCACGGGATCACCCTATGGGGTTAAGCCAGGTCCGGCAGGGGGACGGCGATCTTCACGGCGTAGGCCGCGACGAGGCCGTAGCCGAGGCGGAAGGTCCAGGCGCGGGCGGCGGGGGAGATCCTGCGGCCGGCGAGGGCGCCGACGGCGACGAGGGCCTGCTGCCAGAGGAGGGACGCGGCGGCGACACCGGTGAGGAAGGCGGCGGCGGGGGCGGGAGCGGTGAGGGCGGTGGCCTGGGCGGTGGTGAGGGCGGCGAAGTAGAGGGCGGTGGTGGGGTTCACCGCGGTGAGGCCGACGTACCGTCCGTACGCCCTGGCGGCCCCCGCCGCCGAGCCGGCCGGCGGGGCCGAGGGGTCGGGGCCGGGCCCCGGGGCGCGGGTGGAGCGGTGAAGGCCGTGGGCGGCCAGGGACAGCAGGATCGCCGCGGACGCCAGGCGGATCCAGGCCTCGACCGGGGAGACGTGGGAGGCGACCCAGGGGCCCAGTGCGGTGGCGAGGGCCGCGTAGCCGAGGTCGGCCGTGGCGATGCCCGCCGCCGCGGCCACCGCCGTGCGGCGGTGGCGCACCGCCTCCTGGAGCAGCAGCACGCTCATCGCACCCATCGGCATCGCCACGCCCAGGCCCGCGGCCGCGCCCGACAGGGCGGGGGAGAGAAGTCCGTTCATGGAGGGGAGGGTGGGGTGCGGGCGCATGCGTCGTGCGGCGCATATCGGCTCTGACTGCGAGAATCGCGGTATGGACCGCCTCGACAGGGAAATCCTCGGCATCCTGCAGCAGGATGCGCGGATCTCTTACCGCGATCTCGGCGTCCGCGTCGGACTCAGTGCCAACGCCACCGCCGACCGGGTGCGCCGGATGCGGCGGGACGGGGTGATCCGCGGGTTCACCGTGATCGTGGATCCGGCCGCCGACACCCGGGGCGGGCTCGTGGTCTTCATCGACCTCACCCTGCGCCAGGACACCACCAACGAGGAGTTCGAGCAGCAGGTGACCCGGCTCCCCGGGATCACCGAGGTGGTGCACGTGACGGGGGAGTACGACTACCTCGTGCGGGCCCGCGCCGCCGACCCAGCCGCGCTCGACGCGCTGCTGCGCCGGCTCAAGCTGGAGGCCGGGGTGGCCCAGTCCAGTACGCGGATCGCGCTGAGGGCCGCGCACCGGCCCGCGGCCTCGACCCCGTAGGGCGACAGGGCGGGGGCGCAGTATGCCTAGAGCGCCGACTCCCACCGCAGTGTCGTCCCCCGGGTCCCCGCCTCCGTGAGGCCGTCGTCCGTGACCGTCAGGCGGACCCGGTCCGGGGTCGCGTCCACCCTGGCCTCGATGGAGGTGACCCCCGAGCGCCGGTGGGCCGCGGCCAGGGCGCCGCGCAGGGCGGCGAGGAGGTCCCCCGCCACCGGCTCCGTGAGCAGGGCGTCCACCGCGCCCGCGAAGTGCACCGAGGGATGGAAGCCCAGCAGGACGGCCGCGCCGGCCGTCTCCCGCAGGACCCGGCCCCGGAAGGTCGTTGGAGCGTCGGTCGGCGGCTGCTGGAGGGCGAAGATGGCGGTGCGGACATCCTGGATGGTGGAGTCGAGTTCGTCCACCGCCCGGCCGAGTTCCTCGCCGACCGTGTCCCCGGACGGCGCGGTCGCCGACCGCTTCTTCGTGCTCTCCAGCATCATCTCGGTCGCGAACAGCCGCTGGACCACCAGATCGTGCAGGTCCCGCGCGATCCGGTCGCGGTCCTCGTAGACGGCGAGCTGCTCGCGGTCGTGCTGCGCGTCGGCCAGTACGAGGGCCAGCGCTGCCTGGGAGGCGAACTGCGAGGCCAGCAGCCGGTCCACGGCGTCGTACGGGCGCCCGCCCCGGGCGCGGGGCAGGGCGAGGGTGCCGATCAGCCGGCCGCCGCTCTGGAGCGGGAGCATCATGCTCGGGCCGAATCGTTCCCGCACGTGCGTCGTCATCCGCGGGTCCGTCGCCGAGTCCTCGATGAACACCGGCTCGCCGCCCAAGAGCTGTTCCAGGACCGCCGAACCGGGCGCGATGGCGGTGCCGACCAGGTCCCCGGCGTCCCCGTGCGTGGAGGCGGCCACGATCTCCATGCCGCCCTCCGGGGTCGGCTGGAGGACCACCCCGGCCGCCGCGTCCGCGAGCAGCCGGGCTCGTTCGGCCACGCACATCAGCGCGTCGGCGGCCGGGCGGCCGGTCAGCAGGGTGGTGGTGACCGCGGCGGCGCCCTCGATCCAGCGCTCCCGGCGGCGCACCGTCTCGTACAGCCGGGCGTTGCCGATCGCCATCCCCGCCTGGGAGGCCAGAACCCGCACCAGTGCGAGGTCCTCGTCCGTGAACGGGCCGCCGCCCTGCTTCTCGGTGAGGTAGAGGTTGCCGAAGACCTCCGTGTGGACCCGGATCGGGACGCCGAGGAAGGTGTGCATGGGGGGATGGCCCGGCGGGATCCCCTCCGAACGCGGGTCCTTCGTCAGGTCCTCCAGCAGCAGCGGGCGGGGATCGCTGATCAGCGCGCCGGTCAGGCCCGAATGCCCGTCGGGCAGGCGGGGGATCGCGTCGCGCTCCGCGTCGCTCAGCCCGGCCGTGTACAGCTCGGTCAGCCGGAGGCGCTCGGGGTCGACGACCCCGAGCGCTCCGTACCGGGCCGCGCACAGCCCGGTTGCCGAGTCCACGATGTGCTGGAGGGTGGCCCGGAGTTCCAGTTCGGAGCTGACGCAGAGCACCGCTTCCAGGAGGGCGGGCAGACCGGGCCGTTCCCCGGGAGCGGTCGGCTCGGGCGCCGCGTCCGTCATCCGGCCAGCGGGTTGAGGACCATCGGGGCGATCTTCCCTTCGAGCATCATGCCGAGTCCGAGCACGGCGCACACGTCCGGCCGTTCCGCGATGGCGACGGGCATGCCGGTGGCGTCGCGCAGCATCTGGTCCAGGCCCGGCAGCAGGGCGCTGCCTCCGACCATCATGATCCCCCGGTCCGTCAGGTCGGCGACCAGGTCCGGCGGGCAGGCGCGCAGCACCTTGCCGATGCCGTCGAGGACGGCGGTCAGCGGGGTGTGGATGGCGTCCCGTACGGCGGCGGTGTCCACGTGGACCGAGCGGGCCAGCCCGGTGGCCACGTCCCGGCCGTGGATGAGGGTGGAGGCGGGACCCTCGTCGGTGATGCCGTTGCCGTGCAGGGCCAGCTGGAGCGGCCGGACGGCCTGGCTGGGCAGCATCAGCTCGTGGGCGTGGCGCAGGTGCTGGACGACGGCGTGGTCGATGGCCTCGCCGCCGACCGGGATCCGCTGGGCGGTGACGATCGAGCCGAGGGAGAGGACGGCGACCTGGGTGGCTGCGGCCCCGCACACCATGATCATCGTCGCGGTCGGCTGCTCCACGGGCAGGCCGCAGCCGACGGCCGCCGCGATCAGGGTGTCGACGAGTTCGACGCGCCGGGCCCCGAGCCCGACCAACGTCTCCACGGCGGCCCGCTGGGCGAGCGGGTCGGCGTCGTGCGGGGTGCAGGCGGCGGCCCGCAGCCGGGGCTTGCGGCGCAGGGCGCGGCGCAGCTTCTCGCCGAGCAGGTGGCGCAGCATCCGCTGGGCCATCTCGATGTCGACGACGGTCCCGCCGGAGACGGGGCGCATGACGCGGATGTAGTCGGGCGTGCGGCCCGTCATCCGCTCGGCGAAGGCCCCGACCGCGATGAGTGCGCCGGTGCGGGTGTTCACGGCGGCGGCGCTGGGCTCGTCGACGACCAGGCCGGCGCCCTTGACGTACACGCGGGTCCTGGCCGCTCCCAGGTCGACGGCGACGTGGCAGCGGCGCAACTGCTCAAGACTGACGGTCACGGCAGATCCTCCCGAGAGCGCTGACGCAAGAAGACCGGCGACTGCCGGTTGCATTTCATATCTTCTCGGGTGAATGGGGCGTATCGCCCGCTGGGCTGCTCCGGTCGGGTGTGGCGCACGGGGTGGGAAGTGCTGCACGGGGGTGGATTTCTGTACCGACAGGCAACACGGTGCCCGCATCGTCCGCGCTACTCGTGCGTAACAAGGTAAAGGGGACACGATGCTGACGCCCCGCCAGAAGCCGGTCGCGCTCTTGGCGTTCTGCCGGCATTGCTCGCACCCTTCCCGGCCCGTGACGCCACGTCTGTGCAGCCGCACAACCCGGTCGTCTTCGTGCACGGCTACAACGCCGACCCGGGCGTCTGGGGCGGCATGCGCGAGGATCTGCGCGCCGCCGGGTACACGGACGCGGAGCTCTTCTCGTGGGGTTACGACACGCACCGCTCGGTCAACGAGGTCCTGGCCGGGCAGCTCGGCGCGTACGTCGACCTGGTCCGCCGGCAGACCGGGGCCGCCAGGGTCGACATCGTGGCGCACTCCCTGGGCTCGCTCGCAGGCCGCCTCGTGACCCCGCCTCCCGGACCCGCCTCCCGGACCCGCCTCCTAGACCTCGACTCCGTCGACCGAGACGCGCTGGAGCAGGCCGTACGTGAACTCCGCCACGCACGGACGCCTCTGTGCGGTGAACGCCAGCCGCCACCGGGTCGGCGCGGTGCCCTCCATCGGGCGCACCGGGGCGAAGGCCCGCGCCACCTCGTCCACCGTGGCCGACCAGGGCCGCAGGTCCTGCGGCGTTTCCAGTACGGGCCCCCGCGCGCCCGGGGCCCGCACCAGCCACTCGTTCCACACCGCCCCGTCCGGCGCGGCCAGCACCTCGAAGCGCAGGTCGGGCCAGAGCGGCACCGGCCACAGCAGGGCCTCGCATTCCAGGTCGCCGATGGTGCGGGCGGCCGTCGACTCCGGGGGTCCGAGCACCGAGCGGTAGCGGGCCAGCGCCCCGCGTGAACGGGGCGAGCGCACCATCGCCTGCCAGCGCTTGTTCGCCTCGCGCTGCTCGGCGAGAGAGGCGCCCAGCCGCTGCCGCGCCTCGTCGGCGAGGTCCGGCCGGAAGTCCGCCATACGGCGCAGCAGAACGAGTTGGAAGGCGGCCGGACCGAAGGGTCCGGGAGGTGCGGACGGAGTCATGTGAGCCACGATTCCACACAGGACCTTTACGAACCCGCGATATGGATGTTGCGCGGAACCACGTAGCGTGCGGACGTCATGGACTACTGCCACGCATGCCGGAGGCACCTCAACGGCGCTCTGGCGTGCGCCGGGTGCGGAACCCCGCTCGAATACCTGCCGCCCCCCGCGCCCGGAGTGCCTGCCGCGCCCGCCTCCCCGTACGAGCCCGCACGGCCGGAGCCCGCCAACCCGTTCGCGGACTCCGTGGTCGTGCTGTCCGGCGGGCACCAGGGCCGCGCCGGGTCGCGGCGCCGCTCCGCGGACCGACGGCGCCGGCGGACTGTGCTGACCATCGGGCTCGGACTGGCCCTCGCCGTCGGGGGCACGCTCGCGCTGGCCCGGATCGTCACCGAGGGGCAGAAGACCGACCGGGCCGCCGAGGTGGTGCTCACCGACGGGAACGGCCCGCAGGACCCGGCTCCGCTGCCGAGCGGCAAGAGCGCTCCCGCCGCACCTTCGGCGCTGAAGCCGGTGAAGGCCTCGGGGACCGCGAAGACCACCGCGGGCGCGACGAAGACGGCCGGGGCCGGGGCGTCCGCCGCGGGGACACCGCAGCCGGGTCCGTCGGCGTCGGCCTCCGCCTCGGGCAAGACAGGGCCGACGCAGGGTGCCACCGGGCCGGGGCCGTCCGTAAAGCCCGGTCGTTCGGGGAAGCCGACGCCGAGCGGATCCGGGACGGCGCCGCCGCCTCCGGTGCCGAGCCCGACGCCGACCACCGGCGGCTGCTGGTTCATCTTCTTCTGCTGAGCGGCCGGGCGGCGGGACGGCCGGGCGGCCGCCCGCTCAGCCCAGCATCCGCTTGAGCAGGTCCCGCAGGACCGCCCGCTCGGCCGTGGACAGCCCGGCCAGCGGTTCGCGCGCGAAGTCCAGCGACTCGCGCAGCCGGTCCGCGGTCTGCAGGCCCTCCTCCGTCGGGGCGGCCAGCTTGACCCGGCGGTCCGCCGGGTCCGGCCTGCGCTCGACCAGGCCGCGGGACTCCAGCCGGTCGACGATGCCGGTGATGTTCGAGGGCTCGCACTTGAGCTGCTGCGCGATCCGGCGCATCGGCATCGGCTCCAGGGACAGCAGGTTCAGCACCCGGGCCTGGGCGCCGGTGAGCTGGTGGCTGGCTGCCGCGTGCTCGTACTCCTCGTGGTAGCGGGCCACGACGGTGCCGATGAGCTCGACAACCTCGACGGTCAGGGGATCTGCGCGACGACTGGGCATGGGTCCAGCGTACCCACTTGCTTGACAACATGAAATATCAAGGCGCATGGTTGTTTCACTTGCTGAAGCATTCGTCGATTCCTCGATTCGGGAGCACCCATGTCTGAGATCCCCGCCGTCAGCCGCGAGTGGCACCTCGTCCGCCGCCCGCAGGGCTGGCCCGTAGCCGAGGACTTCGCTCTGCGCGAGGTCGAGGTTGCGGCTCCGGCCCCCGGCCGGATCCTGGTCCGCAACCTGCACATGTCCGTGGACCCCTACATGCGCGGCCGGATGAACGACGTGAAGTCCTACGTCCCGCCCTTCCAGCTGGACAAGCCGATGGACGGCGGCGCGGTCGGCGAGATCGTGGCCTCCGCCGCCGAGGGCTTCGAGGTCGGCGACCACGTGCTGCACGGCCTGGGCTGGCGCGAGTACGCCGACGTGGACGCCAGGCACGCCACCAAGGTCGACGCCTCGCTCGCCCCGCTCTCCGCCTACCTCGGCGTGCTCGGCATGCCGGGCCTGACCGCCTACGCCGGCCTCTTCGAGGTGGCCTCCTTCAAGGAGGGCGACTCCGTCTTCGTCTCCGGCGCGGCCGGTGCGGTCGGCAGCCTCGTCGGCCAGTTCGCGAAGATCAAGGGCGCCTCCCGGGTGATCGGCTCGGCCGGCTCGGACGAGAAGGTGACGCTCCTCACGGAGAAGTACGGCTTCGACGCCGCCTTCAACTACAAGAACGGCCCCGTCGCCGAGCAGCTGAAGGAGGCCGCCCCCGAGGGCATCGACGTCTATTTCGACAACGTCGGCGGGGACCACCTCGAAGCCGCCATCTCCTCCCTGAACGTGCACGGCCGCGCCACCCTGTGCGGGGCGATCGCCCAGTACAACGCCACGGAGCCGACCCCGGGCCCGCGCAACCTGGCCCTCGTCATCGGCAAGCGGCTGCGCCTGCAGGGCGTGCTGGTCGGCGACCACGCCGGGCTCCAGCCGCAGTTCGTCCAGGACGTCGCCGGCTGGCTGCGCTCCGGTGAGCTCGTGGCCGACGAGACCGTGGTCGAGGGCGTGGAGAACGCGACCGAGGCCTTCCTCGGAATGCTGCGCGGTGACAACACCGGAAAGATGATCGTTTCCTTCACCGGTTAGGCTCACTGCACACCGTTGTGATCGTGGGCGCGAGTCACGGCGATTACCAGGAGGATCCTTTCTCATGTCCATCCAGCAGTCCGACGTCGTCTACACCGCTGTCGCCACCGCCGAGAACGGCCGTGACGGCCGCGTGGCCACCAACGACGGGCAGCTCGACGTCGTCGTGAACCCGCCGAAGGAACTGGGCGGCAGCGGCGCCGGCACCAACCCGGAGCAGCTCTTCGCCGCCGGTTACAGCGCCTGCTTCCAGGGCGCCCTCGGCGTCGTCGCCCGCAACGAGAACGCCGACATCTCCGGCTCGACCGTCACCGCCGAGGTCGGCATCGGCAAGAACGACGACGGCTTCGGCATCATCGTCAAGATCTCCGCCGTGATCCCGAACGTGGACGCCGCCACCGCCAAGGACCTGATCGAGAAGGCCCACCAGGTCTGCCCGTACTCCAAGGCGACCCGCGGCAACATCACGGTCGAGCTCGCCGTCTGATCCGGCTCGCGCTCACCGGAGGCCGCCCCCCGATGCGGAGGGCGGCCTTCGCCGTAAGCTGTGCCCATGCGTGATCTTGCGGGGGGATTCGGCCATCTGCTGGCCGGACAGAGATGGGTGTTCCGTAACGGCCGGTGGCTGGGCTTCGGCCTGCTGCCCGGGCTGCTCGCGCTGGTGGTGTACGCCGGCGCACTCGTAGGGCTCGGCTACGGCGCCGACGACCTGACGGCATGGGCGACACCCTTCGCCGACGACTGGGGCTCTCCCTGGCTCGGCCTCTTCCGGGGCTTCCTGACCGCCCTGGTCTTCTGCCTCGGCCTCTTCACCGCCGTGATCACCTTCACCGCGGTGACCCTGCTCATCGGCCAGCCGTTCTACGAGTCCCTCTCGGAGCAGGTCGACCGCAGCGTCGGCGGCGACGCTCCCGAGTCCGGGCTGCCGCTGGCCCGCGAGCTGTGGATCTCGGCCCGGGACAGCATCAAGGTGCTCGTCCGGGTCACGCTGTACGGGATCCTGCTCTTCGCACTGGGCTTCATCCCCGTGGCCGGCCAGACCGTGATCCCGGTGATCGGGTTCTGCGTGTCCGGGTTTTTCCTCGCCGAGGAGCTCACCGCGGTCGCGCTCCAGCGCCGCGAGGTGGAGCTGAAGGACCGGCTCGCCCTGCTGCGCGGACGCCGCGCGATGGCACTCGGCTTCGGCGTCCCCCTGGTCCTCGCGTTCCTGGTGCCGCTGGTGGCGGTGTTCCTGATGCCGGGCGCCGTGGCCGGGGCCACGCTCATGGTCCGGGAACTGCGCGGCGAGGACGAGGAGCAGGCCGCCGGGGACGGAGCCGAGGGCTCCGACGGGGCGGCGCACCCGGGACAGCCGGCGCAGCAGGGGTATCCGGGGCAGCCCGGGTATCCGGCGCACCCGCTCCCTCAGCAGCAGGCTCCGTACGCGGCGCCCCAGTACCCGGCCCAGTCCCCCGCGCCGCAGCAGAACCCGTACGCGCAGCAGCCCCCGCAGTACCCGGGAGGCGGCGGAGCGGGCGGCGCGGCCGGGGGCCACGCGCCCTCGCCGAACCCGTACCGCTGACCCCGCGGCCAGGGCCTATGCCCGGGCGCGGGGCTCCACCCACAGGGCCTCGCCGACCGCGCACAGATCGCCGTCGGCGGTGGCCAGCGCCGTGCCCACGCGGTACTTGCGGCCCTCGGTGCCGAGCAGCCAGGCGTACGAAACGAGGCCCGCGCCCACCGGCACCGGCCGCAGCAGCCGCGCGGTCAGTGCGGCCGTGACCGCACCGGCCCGCCGGTCGTCGAGCAGCCGGCCGGCCGCGTTGCCCGGGCAGTCCAGCGCGCCCCACACCAGCTCGGGCGGCAGGAGTCCGTCCGCGTCGCCCAGTGCGGGCCCCGGGGTCCAGGCAGCGGCGACCAGGGAGCTTCCGGGCACCCGGCCGCAGTGCAGGCGCAGGCCCGTGTCGGGAGTGCGGTGCAGACCGCAGCCGAAGCAGTCGACCATCCCGTCCGGGGGAGCCACCCGGTACGCGTCGGCCGCCCCGGACGCCTGCTCCCACGACGGCGGCCCGGGTGCCTCCACGGCGGGCTCGGCGGGGCTCGCCGCCGCCAGCAGGAGCTCACCGTCCGTCAGCTCGACGCCGCCGTCGGCGGCCTGCACGAGCCGGACCGGAGTGTCCGTGGGCACCGGCCGGCGGAAGTCCACCCGTACGGTCTGCGTGGCCGCCCGCGCGGCCATCACCCCTGCCACGTAGCCGCCGAAGGCCACCCCCGGATATCCGCAGAGGCGGGCGGGAACCGTGATCGTCTCGAAGTCGGTCATACCCGCCACCTCATCACAGCCGTCGCCCTCGTCACAGGCGTCCGGCCCGGAAGATCCGCAACTATCGCTGCCGCCCGTTCGTCCTCCATCCTGGAGACGCGCACCAGGCGCAGGGGCTTCGGAGGTGGCCGGATGGCCGAACAGCCGTGGGGGCAGCCGTACCCGGTCCGCCCGCAGCAGCCGTACGGACAGCCGTGGCAGCCCGCGCACACCCCGCAGTCCACGATGCGCGCCTCGCACACCGACCGCGACCGGACGGTGGACGTGCTCAAGGCCGCCTACGCGGAGGGCCGGCTGTCCCGCGAGGAGTACGGGCAGCGCTTCGACGCGGTGCACAAGGCGCAGACGTACGGCCAGCTCGCGCAGCTGGTCGCGGACCTGCCGGCCGGGCCGATGGTGGCCCCGTTCGGCGCCGCGGTGCCCGTGCTGCCGCCCGCGTTCGGACCGGTGCCGATGCCTCTGCCGATGCCCGTGCCGCCCCGGCCTGTCAACGGGATGGCGATCGCCTCGCTCGCGCTGGGAGTGCTGAGCCTGCCGACGCTCGGCGCCGCGGGCCTGGGCGCCGTGATCACGGGCCACATCGCGAAGGCGCAGATCCGCGCGCGCGGCGACGAGGGCGGCGCGCCCGCGACCATCGGACTGGTGCTCGGCTGGCTCTCGCTGGGCGGCTGGGTGCTGCTCTTCGTGCTCGCCGCGTTCGGGGCCCTCGACTGACCTGCGCCTTCGTGCCGGGGACCGCGGACCCGTCCCGGGCGGCGCGGGGGCGGCCCGGGACGCCTTCCCGGGGCCCGCGCCCGTCAGAGGCGGCCCGATAGTATGCGTGGCGGCAAGAGCCGAGGCTGTCCCACACCGTCCTTGAGCACGCGCCCGCGGTCCGGAGCTCCGGACCGCGGGCCCGGAGCCGGGCAGTGGCTTGCCGAGAACGACGACCGGCCGTCGCGCCGGCCCCGACCAGCAGTAGGGACACCGTCAGTGACAGTCAGTACCGAGGGGGCGGCCGCCGTGCGCCCGGTTCCCCCGAGCGGACCGGCCGCACACGCCTCCGGCACCTCGGAGTCCTCGGCTCCCGCCGGGCGGGGCGCGCTGCGCTCCCGCGGCGGGCTCCTGCTGCTGGAAGCCGCCGTGGCGTTCGCCGCGGCACTGGTCCTCCCGCTCCTGGCCCGCGGTTTCAAGCTCGACCCGCTCAACCGGATCGCGCAGGTCAGCGGTCTGGCCGCGATCCAGCTGCGGTTCGCGCTGATCGGGCTGCTGTTCGTCGGCGCCGTGCTGCTGGCGATGCGGCTGCGCGGCGGGCGCCACTTCGACCTGGCCACCCGGCTGGCCGCCGCGGCCCTCGCGGGCCTGGCCAGCGGCTTCGTCGCGGCGGGCGCGGTCGTCGCACTGCTGGGCACGCCGTGGCCGATGTTCGGACTCAACGGCGACAGCGGCCGGATCGTCGAATGGGCCCACGCCGTCGCGAACGGGCAGCCCTCGGGCTCGCCGGTCTACCCGCCGATGCCGCTCTACACCCTCGGCTACTACGCCGAGTGGTTCCACGGCGGCAACACCGCGTACGCCTTCAAGGACCTCCAGATCCTCGGCGCCGCCGCCTTCGGGCCGCTCGTCTACCTCGCCTGGCGCATGCTGCTGAGCCCGGTCCGGGCGCTGGCCTTCGGCGTCGTGCCCGCCTTCGCGCTGATCGACTCGTACAAGCCGTACAGCCAGACTGTGCTGGCGCTGCTGATCCCCGTGCTGGTGGCGATGGTGGTGGCGCTGCGCCGCAGCGGCACGGAGGGCTGGCGTCCGCTGCTGCTCAAGGGCGCCGGCTTCGGCGTGCTGCTCGGCGTTCTGTTCCTCACCTACTCGGGCTGGTTCCTGTGGAGCGCCGCCGGCGTCCTGTTCGCCGCCCTGCTCTACTTCCCCTGGCGGACCGGCCGGCTCAAGGGCGCGGCCTTCATGGGCGCCGCCCTGGCGGGGTTCCTCGTCGTGGCCGGGCGCTACCTGACGGTCATGCTGAAAGAGGGGCAGACCACCAAGGACTACAACTTCCGCTTCGACAACTTCACCGACCCGGCCTACTACCTGATGTGGCGCACCGACATGCCCGGCAAGGTGGGCGACTGGCCGCCGCCCGGGGAGTTCGGCGGAGTCGGGCTGTTCGCCCTGGTGACCTTCGTGTGCCTGGGCGCCGCGATCTGGCTGGGCCTGCGCAAGCCGCTGGTCGTCACCATCGCCGCGATGTTCATCAGCGCATGGGTGATGCGCATGTACATCGCCTCGCACATGTACGAGACGCAGACGGTCCAGCTGTACACGCGCACCAACAACCAGCTGCTCTACTGCGGTCTGATCCTGTGCGCGCTGGTGGCGCACCTGGTCTCGCTCAGACTGGCCGAGCGGCGGACCGCGTCCGCGGAATCCGCACCCGGATCGGCCTCCCCTTCCGAAGAAGCGGAGGGTACGGTTCGAGTCTTGGGCCGTACCGGCTTCCCCGGCCGCGAAGGCGCGGTGATCGGAACCCTCTGCGCCCTCCTGCTCCTGCTGGGCACCGTCTCCTCGTCGATGTCCGACCGCTACATGCCGGCCCAGGACGGCACCTACCGGGTCCTGACCTGGGTGTCGCACACCATCCGGAAGCAGGACGGGACGTGCCCGAAGTCCGCGCCCAAGGGCGAGTGCTCCAAGGACGGCGACCAGAGCTGGCTGAGCTACATCCGATGAGCAGAAGGAAGCGATGATCTCCGCACTGACGCGCCTGGCCGACTGGTCGGCCAGGACCCCGAAGCGGCTCTGGGCCATCGCCTTCGCGCTGTTCTTCACGCTCGCGGCCTCCTGGTCCGCGGCCACCCCGCTCGGCGGCTCCCCCGACGAGCACGCCCACTTCATCCGCGCGGCCGCCGTCGCCCGGGGCCAGATCGGCGGCCCCGAGGTGATGGTTCCGCACATGGTGGCGGGCATCGAGGGCAAGTTCGCCGAGACCGGGGTGCAGCTCCCCGAGTGGTACAAGCCGCTGTCCAAGCAGCACGAGTGCTACGCCTGGCACGAGGACAAGCCCGCCTCCTGCGCGCCCGAGATCGGGCACTCCGAGAAGACCGTCCAGGTCACCACGGCCGCCGGCCGCTACCACCCGGCCTACTACCTCGTCACCGGCTGGCCGAGCCTGCTGGTCAAGGGGCCGCACGGGCTGTACCTGATGCGGCTGATGTCGGCCGCGCTCTGCTCGGCGCTGCTGGCCGGCGCCGTGGTCACGGCCGCCGAGTGGCGGCGCAGGCGCTCGCTCGCCGTGCTCGGCGTGTTCACCGCGGCCACCCCGATGGCCCTGTACATGGCCGGCATGGTCAACCCCAGCGGCGGTGAGATCGCCGCCGGCGTCCTCGTGTGGACCGCCCTGCTCTCGATCATGCTGTCGCCCGATCCCCGGCTGCTGAACCGGCGCCTCGCCCGGGTCGGCATCGGCGGGCTGGTGCTGATCAACATCCGGCCGCTCGGACTGATCTGGTTCTCCGGCGCGGTCTTCTTCAGCCTGCTGCTCGCGCACCGCGGCGTAGTGGGCCCGGTACTGCGCCGCAAAGCCCTGTGGGTCTGGACGGCGCTGCTCGGCGCGGCCACGGCCGGAGCGCTGCTCTGGGCCCGGCAGCATCCCGACCACTCGGTGATCAACACCCCCAAGACGCTCACCGCCAAGGAAGCCGCCCGGCAGACCTTCGGCAACACCGAGACGTACGTCCACCAGATGCTGGGCTACTTCGGCTGGCTGGACACCCCGGCGCCCGCCTTCACCTGGCTGGTCTGGCTGGGCGTGATCGCGGTGGTCACCGCACTGGGGCTGGCGTACGGCCGGTGGCGCGAGGCGGTGGCGCTGATCGGCATGCTGGTGGCGATCGTGGTGGTGCCGGTGGCCGCCCAGGCCTCGCAGGCGGAGCAGCTCGGCATGGTCTGGCAGGGCCGCTACCTGCTGCCGTTCGCCGTCGGCCTGCCGCTGATGGCCGTGCTGATCTGCGCGAGCCGGGCCCCCGAGCAGGGGTTCCCGTGGCACAGGCTGGTCGGGTTCGGCGCGGTCGGGCTGGCGCTGGCGAACGCGGCGGCGTTCTTCTGGGCGCTGCGGCGCTTCGCGGTCGGCACCAGCGGCCCCTGGGTGCCCTTCTCGGCGCACTGGGCCCCGCCCGCCGGCTGGGTGCTGTGGACCGGCGTGTACACGGCGGCGGCGTTCGCCCTGGTGCTTCCCGCCCTGATGCGGGACCGCGAACCCGATGCGGCGCAGTATCCCGCGGAGCGGGCCGCCGGCACCCGCTCCGGACGGCATTCGAAGGTGCCGGCCATCGGCTGACCGGTCCGCCCCGGGTGACGGCCGGGCCGCCGGGGAGCCGGGCCGCCAAGCCGTCAGGCGCCGATATCGGCCGTCACCACGGAGGGCGTACGGTCGTCGGCCTCGGCCAGCAGCGCGCCGCCCGGGGCCCAGAGCGCCGCGCGGCCGCAGCCGGTCCACGGGCCCGCCGGACCCACGTGGTTGCCGAGGACGACGTACAGGCCGTGCTCCTCGGCGATCCCCGGGTACACGGTTGCCCGCTCCCGGATCCCGTCGCCCGTCCCGTACAGGGAGCTCGCCAGGTGGACCCGGCAGCCGTCCGCCGCCGCCCGGGCGGTGAGCTGCGGGAAATGGTTGTCGTAGCAGACGCCGAGGGAGAAGCGGATGCCGCCGAGTTCGAAACGGCCCGGGCTCCCGCCGGCCGCGAAGGCGCCCTGCTCGTGCCGGTACAGGTGCTGCTTCGCGTACGTCGTCAGGTGCCTGCCGTCCGCCCCGTAGACCAGCGTCGCGATGGCGGGCAGCGGGCCGGCCGTGCGCAGTGCGGCATTGACCGCGACGGCGATGCCGGCGGACCGCAGCGGATCCAGCCGGGGGTCGTCGGCGTCCGCCATCCACAGCCCGGGCTCGGCGGCCAGGGCCTCCAGCTCGTAGCCGGTGAGCGTGAACTCGGGGAACACGACGAGCTCGGCGCCCTGCTCCCGGGCCTCGGCGGCGAGCGCGACGCTCCGTGCTGTGTTGGCGGGTACGTCGGCCGGGATGCAGGTGAGCTGGGCTGCTGCGATCTTCACGGGGTCAGCATGCCAGCCGCGCCGCGGACCCCGAACGGGGGGTCGACGCGGAGGGGCGGCCGGGCGATGCTGTAACGGCCACTGTGTTCACCGGAGTTGACGGAGGACCGGCTGATGCCCGACTGGATCCGCCCGGTCCTCGCCGGCGCCTTCCTGATCGTCTCGTACCGCGTGGTCCGCACGAGCGGCGCCGGGCTTCGCCTGGCGGTGCTGCTCATGGCCGTCCTGAACTCGGGCGTCCTGTGGCTGCTCGCGGCCACCGGGCCGCCCGGGGCCGCGGTCGCGGTTGCCCTCGTGTCCCTGGCGGCCGCGGTCCACAGCCTGTTCGCGGCGATGCGGACCCTGGCGGCCCGGATCCAACGGGTCGACACCGACGCCTTCCGGGGCCTGGTCCGGCAGGCGGCGAGCGCCGCCGGGCCCCAGGTCGTGGGGGTGTGCGTGATGTTCAGCGGCTCGCTCGCCCTCACCGCCTTCGCCGACGAGGCCCACCCGGAGGGCCGGCAGTTCCACGTCCTGCCCGGACCGCACTGCCCGTTCTGCCTGGTGGAGGATCAGATCCGGGATTTCCTAGGCCCCGCGGACCCGCTGCTCGCCACGTACCGGACCCACCTGTCGGAGGGCAGCAGCCGCCACCTCCTGGTCAAGCGGCGCTCGGAGCGGGAGCCCTGGACGGGACGCCTGCGCGACCGGGTCTTCTACCGGGTCCCCGCCCCGGACCGGCGCCCGCCCTGCGCCGTCCACGACCCGCTGCTGGGGAGGGCTTAGGGCGCTTCGGGCCCCCGCAGCAGGGCGTTGAGATCCAGGGCGCACCCATGGCCGGAAATCACCCATGAACCGGACCCGGGGGCGGGTCCTGACGCTCTCCCGGCTGCCGCTGGGAGGTGCCCCCGGCCCCCGGCTCCCGGTCCTCGACCGATCCGTCAGCGCGGCGGCTCGGCGGCCGTCACCTGGCGGTGCGCCAGCTCCGCGAGCCGGGCCTGCCCGTCCTTGCCCGGATGGAACCAGTCCCACCGGCTCAACTGGTCCGCGGCGAAGGGGTACTGGAACACCGCACCGCCGTCGTAGCGGCACAGCGCGTCCTTCGCACAGACTTCGCGGAGCACCTCGTTGTACTCGACCACCCGCGCCCGCACCTGCTCGCGCCGGGCCGTCGACCCGGTCGCCGCCGACAGCGGGTCCGCCAGCATCGACTGGCAGATCCCCAGCTTCCAGATCTGCCGCACCATCGGACTGTCCTTGCCCTGCTCCCACAGCCGCTGGAGGTCCGGCACGCTGGAGACGTACACCTGCGACGCGGGGGAGGCCGCCCGCAGACCGGCGAGGGCCTTCTCGAACCCGGCCCGGAACTCCGCCACCGGCGTCATCGACGAGACCGACGGGCGGCAGGCGTCGTTCGAGCCCACCATCACCGTGACCAGGCCGGGCTTGTGCTCCGCGGCCGAGGCCAGCTGCCCCGCCAGGTCCGCCATCCGCGAGCCCGTCACCGCGTAGTTCCAACTGCGCGCCGGCGCCCCGGCCTCCCCCAGCAGCCGGGTGGCGAGGGAGCGGACGGCGGGGTCGGTGCCCGTGGCCCAGGAGACCTCGGGGCAGTCCGCCAGCACCGAACAGGCGTCGAAACCCCGCGTGATGGAATCGCCGACGGCGGCGATCGACGCGGGCGCGGTGTTCCAGCGCGGCCCGGCCTGCGCTCCCCGTTCACCCTCGGTGGCCGACCCGCCCGAGTCGCATCCGGTCAGCAATCCGGCCAGGAGAGCCGTCGCCGCGCCCGCGCCCGCAAGAGTCCGACGCGCGCGGCGTCGCATGGCGGTGGTGCGCATCGGGTGGTTCCCCTCCTTGTCGCCCCACGTCCTGCGGGGGCGTCCTGCTGAGTGAATGCTGTGTGATTGGCGGCCTCGGACCGACCGTACGTCACACCATGACCCCTGGCGCACGGTAGCTTTTTCCCGTGGCGTTTCGGCCGCAGGTCCCGTAGCGCAATGTCAAATAATTTCCGTTACATTACATCACGTCACATACTGTCCGTTTTCTGGAGTTTATTCCCGACCTCGTCCCACACTGGAGGTCCCGGTGACGACACGTGGAGTTCTGTACGTGCATTCCGCACCGCGCGCGCTCTGCCCGCACGTGGAATGGGCTGTTGCGGGGGTGCTCGGGGTGCGGGTGAACCTCGACTGGATCAGGCAGCCCGCCTCCCCCGGCACCTGGAGAGCCGAGTTCTCCTGGCAGGCCGAAGGGGGCACCGCGTCGAAGCTCGCCTCCGCGCTGCGCGGCTGGCACCTGCTGCGCTTCGAGGTGACCGCCGAGCCCTGCCCGACCGCCGAGGGCGAGCGCTACAGCTCCACCCCGGAGCTCGGCATCTTCCACGCCGTCACCGGCATGCACGGCGACATCCTGATCCCCGAGGACCGGCTGCGCGCCGCCCTCGCCCGGTCCTCGCGCGGCGAGACGGACCTGGAGGCGGAGATCGCCAAACTCCTCGGCAAGCCCTGGGACGACGAACTGGAGCCCTTCCGCTACGCGGGCGAGGGCGCCCCGGTCCGCTGGCTCCACCAGGTGGTCTGAGCGCGCGGACACGCAGAAGGCCCACCCGGGAAACCGGGTGGGCCTTCTGCCTGTGACTGCGCGTCAGACAGTACGGAACGCCAGGGTGACGTTGTGTCCGCCGAAGCCGAACGAGTTGTTGATCGCGGAGATCGGGCCGTCGGCCGGCAGCTTGCGCGGCTCGCCGACGACGATGTCCGCGTCGATGTCCTCGTCGAGGTCGTCGACGTTGATGGTCGCCGGGGCGATCCGGTGGTACAGCGCGAGCACGGTCGCGACGGTCTCGATACCGCCGGCGCCGCCCAGCAGGTGACCGGTCATCGACTTCGTCGCGGAGATCGCGATGTGGTCGAGGTCGTCGCCCAGGACCTTGCGCAGAGCCTTCAGCTCGGCCGTGTCACCCTGCGGGGTCGACGTGGCGTGCGCGTTCAGGTGGACCAGCTCGGCAGGGTCGAGACCCGTGTTGTCCAGCAGGTTCTGCACCGCGGCCGCGACACCGCGGCCGGTCGGCTCCGGCTGCGCGATGTGGTGGCTGTCCGCGGACAGGCCCTGGCCCAGCACCTCGCAGTAGACCCGGGCGCCGCGCGCGGCGGCGTGCTCGGCGGACTCCAGGACCACGACGCCCGCGCCCTCGCCGAGGACGAAGCCGTCACGAGCCTTGTCGTACGGGCGGGAGGCCTGCTGGGGGTTCTCGTTGTTCTTGGACATCGCCATCATGTTGGCGAACGCGGCGATCGGCAGCGGGTGGATCGCCGCCTCGGTGCCGCCCGCGACGACCACGTCGGCACGGCCGGTACGGATCATCTCGACGGCGTAGCCGATGGCCTCGGCGCCCGAGGCGCACGCGCTGACCGGGGTGTGCACGCCTGCCTGGGCGTTGACCTCCAGGCCGACGTTGGCCGACGGGCCGTTCGGCATGAGCATGGGGACGGTGTGCGGGGAGACCCGGCGCACACCCTTTTCCTTCAGTACGTCGTACTGGTCGAGCAGGGTGGTGACGCCGCCGATACCGGAGGCGATCACGGTGCCCAGGCGCTCGGGCGCGATGGCCGCGTCCTCGCCCGCCGGGGCGGTGTAACCGGCATCGGCCCAGGCCTCACGGGCGGCGATGACGGCGAACTGGGCCGAACGGTCCAGCTTGCGGGCCAGCGGGCGAGGCAGGACCTCGCTCGGGTCCACGGCGACCGGGGCGGCGATACGGACCGGGAGTTCGGCGAAGCGCTCACCCTCAAGGGGCTTGACGCCGGAACGACCGGCGAGCAGACCTTCCCAGGTCGAAGCGCTGTCGCCACCCAGCGGAGTGGTTGCGCCGATACCGGTGACGACCACGGTGCGATTGGTCGGGCTCACAGGAATTCTTTCTCCACGTCTCAGGGGGTGCTGAATTGTCACGGCGCCACCGCCGGGTGGCGACAAACGCTCGTCAGGCTCAGGCCTGGTGCTTCAGGATGTAGTCAGCGGCGTCGCCGACCGTCTTGAGGTTCTTGACGTCCTCGTCCGGGATCTTGACGTCGAAGCGCTCTTCGGCGGCGACGACGACCTCGACCATGGACAGCGAGTCGACGTCCAGGTCGTCGGTGAAGGACTTCTCGATCGCGACGTCCTCGGTCGGGATACCGGCGATCTCGTTGACGATCTCCGCGAGACCCTCGACGATCTCTTCCTGCGTGGCGGCCATGTGGCGCTCCTTCTTTAGCTAAACGGGGTGAAACAGGGCGGGATGTGGTTCCCGTGCCCTAGGGGAGGGTAACGACCGTCGCGGCGTAGACGAGTCCAGCCCCGAAGCCGATGACGAGCGCGGTGTCGCCGCTCTTCGCCGCTCCGGTCGCCAGGAGCCGCTCCATAGCGAGCGGGATCGAGGCGGCCGACGTGTTGCCGGTGGTCTCCACGTCACGGGCGACCGTGACGTGCTCCGGCAGCTTCAGAGTCTTCACCATCGAGTCGATGATCCGCATGTTTGCCTGGTGCGGGATGAAGACGTCCAGGTCCTCCGCGGTGATCCCGGCCGCGTCGAGCGCCTGCTGGGCCACCTTGGCCATCTCGAAGACGGCCCAGCGGAAGACCGCCTGACCCTCCTGCGTGATGGCCGGGAACTTCTCGCCGCCGTCCTTGCCGAGGTACTCGTCCCACGGCACGGTCTGCTTGATCGTCTCGGACTTGTCGCCTTCGGAACCCCAGACGGTGGGGCCTATGGCCGGCTCGTCCGAGGGGCCGACGACCACGGCGCCGGCGCCGTCGCCGAACAGGAAGGCCGTCGCGCGGTCCTCCAGGTCGGTCAGGTCCGACAGCCGCTCCACGCCGATGACGAGGACGTACTGGGCCGAGCCCTCGATGACCAGGCCCTTGGCCAGCGTCAGTCCGTAGCCGAAGCCGGCGCAGCCGGCGGAGATGTCGAACGCGGCGGGCTTGACCGCGCCGATCCGGTGCGCGATCTCGGTCGCGACGGCCGGCGTCTGCTTGAAGTGCGAGACCGTCGAGACGATCACGGCACCGATCTGCTCGGGCGAGATGCCGGCATCGGCCAGCGCCCTGCCGGAGGCCTCCACCGACATCGCGGCGACAGTCTCCTGGGGCGAGGCCCAGTGCCGGGTCGCGATACCGGAGCGGGAGCGGATCCACTCGTCGGACGAGTCGATCGTCTCCAGGATGACCTCGTTGGAGACCACGCGGGTCGGGCGGTAGCCGCCGACGCCGAGAATACGGGCGTACGGGGAGCCCTTGGCAGGCTTGATCTTCGACATGCTGAGTGGGCTCCTTCTCTCAGACCGCGTGCTCGGCAAGCAGCGCCGCGGCCTTTTCGAGATCGTCCGGCGTCTTCAGGGCCACACTCGGCACGCCCTTGAGCGCGCGCTTGGCCAGACCCGTCAGGGTGCCACCCGGGCTGAGCTCGACGATCCCGGTGACACCCAGCTCGCCGAACGTCTCCATGCACAGGTCCCAGCGGACCGGGTTGGCGACCTGGCCGACCAGGCGGGCGACGACGTCGGCACCCGTGGCGACGACGTGGCCGTCCTTGTTCGAGACGTACTTCAGCGCCGGGTCGGCCGGGGCGAGAGCCTGCGCGGCCTTCTCCAACGTGGTGACCGCGGGAGCCATGTGGTGCGTGTGGAAGGCGCCCGCGACCTTGAGGGCGACGACCTTCGTGGAGCCCTCGGGCTTCTCGGCCACCAGGGCCTCGATCTGCTCCATCGTGCCTGCGGCCACGATCTGGCCCGCACCGTTGATGTTGGCCGCGGTCAGACCCAGCTTCTCCAGGTGTGCGACGACCACGTCCCGGTCGCCCCCGAGCACCGCGGCCATGCCCGTCTCGGCGACGCCGGCGGCCTCGGCCATGGCCAGCCCGCGGGTCCGTACGAACGACAGCGCGTCCTCGTCGGACAGCACGCCGGCGTACGCGGCGGCGGTGATCTCACCGACACTGTGGCCCGCGACGGCACCGAAGGCCGTACGTGAGCCCAGAGCGGAAGCGGACAGCAGGCCGGCGGCCACCAGCAGCGGCTGGGCCACCGCCGTGTCGCGGATCTCGTCCGCGTCAGCCTTCGTGCCGTAGTGGGCAAGGTCGAGCCCGATGGCGTCCGACCACGCGGCGACGCGGTCGGCGGCGCCGGGCAGTTCGAGCCAGGGAGTCAGGAAGCCGGGCGTCTGTGCGCCTTGGCCGGGAGCGACGAGTACGAGCACCCTCACACTCTCTCTTGTGGACGGTCCCCGCCGCCCGTGGGGACAGGGACGAAGAACCGTCAGGGTAATTGTTGATGTCCGACAAAAGTCTAGGACTGCTGATCGCCGTCGGCCAGACGCCCGAGGATCAAGGCGATCCGCAGCGTGAACGCCGAGCGGACATCGGACGGTGACCAGCCGGTGACGTCGGTCACACGTCGGAGCCGGTAGCGCACCGTGTTGGGGTGCACGAACAGCATCCGCGCCGCGCCCTCCAGGCTGCTCGCCTGCTCCAGATATACGCTCAGCGTCTCCAGCAACGCCGAACCCGCCTCTTCCAGCGGTCTGTAGATCTCCTCCACCAGCTGTTCCCGGGCGGAGGGATCCGAGGCGATCGCGCGCTCGGGCAGGAGATCGTCCGCCAGCACCGGCCGCGGAGCGTCCTGCCAGGCCGTGCACGCCTTCAGCCCGGCCGCCGCGGCCTGCGCGGACTTGGTGGCGTTCAGCAGATCCGGAACCACCGGACCGGCCACCACCGGACCCGCCGCGAACGGCCCGATCAGCGACTTCGCCACCTGGATCGGGTTGTCGCTGCCGCCCGCGATCACGACCAGGCGGTCGCCGAGCACACCCGTCAGGACCTGGAGCTTGTGGTGGCGGGCCGCGCGCCGGATCGCCTCGACCGTCAGCTCGCTGTCGCCCTCCGGCGCGGTGCCGAGCACCACGCACACGTGCTCCGGCGAGTTCCAGCCGAGCGCCGCGGCCCGCGACAGCGCGCCCTCGTCGGCCTCGCCGGACAGCACCGCGTTCACGACGAGGGACTCCAGCCGGGCGTCCCACGCCCCGCGCGCCTCGGCTGCCTGCGCGTACACCTGGGCCGTCGCGAACGCGATCTCCCGGGCGTACACCAGCAGCGCCTCGCGCAGGATCGACTCGTCGCCCGGGGCGGCGACCTCCTCGATCGCGGCCTCCATGACCTCGATCGTCGTCCGGACCATCTCCACGGTCTGGCGCAGGGTGATCGCCCGGGTCAGCTCCCGCGGAGCCGTCCCGAACACGTCCGTCGAAATCGCCTGCGGTGTCTCCGGGTGCCGGAACCACTCCGTGAACGCGGCGATACCGGCCTGTGCGACCAGGCCGATCCAGGACCGGTTCTCCGGGGGCATCGCCCGGTACCACGGCAGGGTCTCGTCCATGCGGGCGATCGCGTTGGCGGCGAGCCGGCCGGAGGACTTCTCCAGCCGGCGCAGCGTCGCGGCGTGCTGATGGGCGGGAGCGGGATGCGCGGGGGAATGCTCACGTTCGGGTTGGGGCACGGGACAAGACTGCCTTATCGGGACGGCGGCGCGGAGTCCGGTCCCGCAGCGGCCTGCCGCCGGGGGCTACCGTGACGACCATGATTGACGTACGCCGCGGGGCCGACCGGTACGAGGGCGGGGATCCGGACGCCGGGATCGCCACCTTGCACGCCTTCTCCTTCGGCGGGTTCTACGATCCGGACAACCTGCGCTTCGGCCCGCTCCTGGCCTGCAACGAGGAGACCCTCGTGCCGGGCGCCGGCTTCGACGAGCACCCGCACAGCCACACCGAGATCGTGACCTGGGTCGTCGAGGGCGAGCTCACGCACAAGGGCAGCACCGGCGAGAGCACCCTGGTGCGGCCCGGCGACGTGCAGCACCTCGGCGCCGGATCCGGCGCCCGGCACGTCGAACGCAACGACGGCGCGGCGCCGCTGCGCTTCGTCCAGACGTGGCTCGCACCGCTGGCCGCCGGCGGGGAGCCCTCGTACACGCTCGTCCCCCGGATCGCCGACGACACCCCGTACGAGGTTCCCGCGGCCGGCGCCGTCCTGCACGTGCGCAGGCCGGGCGCGGGCGAGCGGGTCGCCGTACCGGCCGCGGAGCGGGTCTACATGCACGTGGTACGCGGGGACCTGCGCCTGGACGGGGAGGAGCTCGGCCCCGGGGACGCCGCGCGGATCACCGGCGAACGGGACCTGGAGATCCTCGCCGGGTCCCCGGGGGAGCTGCTGATCTGGGAGCTTCCCTAGGCCGTGCCGCCGCTCAGCGGGCGGCGAGCTCGGCGAGGACTGCGTCGGTGAACGCGGGCCAGGCCTCCACGGCCCACGGTCCGAAGGCGCGGTCGGCCAGCGCCACACACGCGGCGCGTGCGTCCGGGTCCACCCACAGGAAGGTGCCGGCCTGCCCGAAGTGGCCGAACGTGCGCGCCGAGGACGAGGCGCCCGTCCAGTGCGGGGACTTGCCGTCGCGGATCTCCAGGCCGAGCCCCCAGTCGTTGGGGGACTGGATCCCGTACCCGGGGAGCACGCCCTTGAGGCCCGGGTGGACGACGGAGGTGGCCTCCGCGACCGTGCGCACGTCGAGCAGCCGGGGCGCCTGGAGCTCGGCGGCGAACCGGACGAGGTCGGACACGGTCGAGACGCCGTCCTTCGCGGGCGAGCCCTCCAGCGTGCTCGACGCCATGCCGAGGGGCTCGAACACGGCCTGGCGCAGATACTCCGCGAAGGGGATGCCGGTGGCCTTGGCGATGTGGTCGCCGAGCACCTCGAAACCGGCGTTCGAGTACAGCCGGCGCGTGCCCGCCGGGGCCATCGCGCGGTGCTCGTCGAAGGCCAGCCCGCTGGTGTGCGCCAGCAGGTGACGGACCGTCGACCCTTCGGGCCCGGCCGGCTCGTCCAGCTCGATCGCCCCCTCCTCGTACGCGACGAGCGCGGCGTACGCGGCGAGCGGCTTGGTCACCGAGGCCAGCGCGAAACGGTGGTCGACGGGCCCGTGGGAACCGGCCAGGCTCCCGTCGGCGCGCACCACGGCCGCCGCGGCGGTCGGTACCGGCCAGTTCTCGATGTTCCGCAGGCTCTGCAGGGTCTCCACGCTCTCCATGCGGCCGAGCCTACTTGCTTGGAGTGCACTCCAGGGTTTTAGCGTGGTCGCCATGAGCCTGACGGAGACGCGGTACACGATCAGCGAGGTCGAGGCCCGGACCGGTCTGACCCAGCACACCCTGCGCTGGTACGAGCGGATCGGCCTGATGCCGCACGTGGACCGCTCACACTCGGGACAGCGCCGGTTCAGCGACAAGGACCTCCACTGGCTGGCCTTCGTGGGCAAGCTGCGCACCACCGGAATGTCGGTGGCTGACATGGTCCGTTACGCCGAACTCGTGCGCGAGGGCGAGCACACCGTCGGCCAGCGCCGCGAACTGCTGGAGCAGACGAGGCGCGAGGTACGGGCGCGGATCACGGAGCTGACCGACGCGCTCGCCGTACTGGACTTCAAGATCGACATGTATGCCATGGGCACGACCGCGGGGAAGGCGACACGACAATGACGCAGAACACCACCATCGAGAAGGTCGAACTCGGCAAGGGAGGCCCGCTGGTGGGCATCCAGGGCCTCGGCTGCATGGGCATGAGCGAGTTCTACGGGGAGACCGACGAGGCGACGGCCCGCGACACCCTGGAAGCGGCCCTGGTCGCCGGGGTCACCCTCTTCGACACCGCGGACGTCTACGGGCGAGGCCGCAACGAGGAGTTCGTCGCCCCGTTCGTGGCCGAGCACCGGGACGAGATCACCCTCGCCACCAAGTTCGGCATCGAGCGCACCGACGACCCGCAGTACCGGGGCATCCGCAACGAGCGCGCGTACATCCGCCAGGCGGTGGAGGACAGCCTGCGCCGCCTCGGCACCGATGTCATCGACCTCTACTACATGCACCGCCGCGACCCGGCCGTGCCGTTCGCCGAGTCGGTGGGCACGATGGCCGAGCTGGTGAAGGAAGGGAAGGTGCGCCACCTGGGGCTCAGCGAGGTCACCGGTGCAGAGCTGCGCGAGGCGTACGCGGTGCACCCGATCGCGGCGCTCCAGTCGGAGTGGTCGCTGTTCAGCCGGGACGTGGAGCGCAGCGCGGTGGGCGCGGCGGCGGAGCTGGGCGTGGCCTTCGTGCCGTACTCCCCGCTCGGGCGCGGTTTCCTGACCGGCGCGTTCGCGGACGCGGCGGAGCTGTCGGCCGGCGACTTCCGGGCCTTCCAGCCCCGGTTCACCGGCGACAACGCCAAGGCCAACGCGGCTCTGCTGGCGCCGGTGCGGGAGATCGCACAGGCACACGGGGCGAGCCCGGCGCAGATCGCGCTGGCCTGGGTGCACCAGCAGGCGCAGGTGCACGGCCTGACGGTGGTCCCGATCCCGGGCACCCGCAAGCCCCGCCGCCTCGCCGAGAACACCGCGGCGACCCGGATCACCCTGACGCAGGCGGAGCTGGCCCTGCTGGAGCCGATCGCCGCCCAGGTCGCGGGCGACCGCTACCCGGACATGAACTGGACGTCCGCGGCCCGCGAGGCCTGAGCCTTCGCCCCGGCGGCCGCCGGGAGGGATCCTGGCCGGGCCGCCGTGGCCGATTCCACGACCGTCCACGACCGTCCGCGCCCGCCCGGCCGCCGTACCCGTCGGGCCGGTGAGCCCGGCAGCGGGGCCGGCGGCCGGGCGGGTCAGACACCCCATGTCGTTCGGTGTCAAGCGGCATGGGGTTAAGCGTGGTGGGACCAGGCGGTCGCTTCGTCGTAGCGGGTGCGGGTTTTGAG